>CAZZCH010000004.1:0-70200 GCA_964652895.1 uncultured Eubacteriales bacterium | reverse complement strand
CTCCAGGGGTTCAAGACGAAGACCCAGACCGGGATCATCGTCAACATCGGCAGGAACTCCGACATCGCCATCGCCATGGAGCAGGGCGGCATCGAGGAACAGATCACGGTCATCGCCCAGACGCCCGTCGTCGACGCCAAGAAGACCCAGATCACCCACACGGTCAGCTACGAGATGCTCCAGTCTCTGCCCTCGGCGCGCGACCCCTGGGTCGTCCTGCAGATGACGCCTTCGGTCCAGATGGACCGCGAGAACGTCGGCGGTGTCGAGTCGGGACAGCAGTCGTACTTTCAGGCCAAGGGCTCCACGAACAACGAATGGACCCTCGACGGCATGCAGACGACGGACAAGTCCTCGGTCAGCTCGGCCGGGTACTATGACTTCGACTCGTTCGAAGAGTTGAACATCTCCACGGGTACGCTCGACGTCGAGCACCGCGACCCGGCCATCGTCATCAACGTCGTCACCCGCCGCGGCACGAACAAGATGAGCCTGGGCGGCCGCTTTTACATGACCGACTCGGCTTTCCAGTCGGCAGTGCCCCAGGCGAAGCTGGACGAGTTCGGTGTCGCCGGGTACAACCGGGCCGACAACATCAAGGACTTCGGCTTCAACGCCGGCGGCCCCTTCGTCAAGGACAAGGCCTGGTGGTGGGTGAGCTACGGCATCCAGCAGGTCAAGACGATCAACCAGCTCAACGTCCACGACGACACGTATCTCAACAACTACAACGCCAAGCTGAACTTCCAGATCATCCCCCAGAACCGGCTCGAACTGCTGTACATGCTCGGCGATAAGACGAAATTCGGCCGCAGCAGCTCTGAAGCCTATCCTCCGGGCTGGAGACAGGGGAGCAAGCAGCACTTCGGCAACCCGACGCTCAAGATCCAGGACGAGCACATGTTCGGGGACAACCTCTTCGCGTCCATCCGGCTCGGCAAGACCTCGGGTGGCTTCGGGCTGATCCCCGAAGGCGACCTCGACCTCGAGAAGCCCTCCTGGTATGACATCGAACAGTCGCTCTACTACAATTCCCAAACCTGGTTCTACAGCGACCGGCCGCATCCCTACGGCGTCGCTCAGCTCCAGTACTTCAACGACAACCTCTTCGCGGGCACGGCCCACGAAATCAAGGTCGGCTTCGAGGTCAACAACAACGGACAGACGTCGATCGGCGGCTACCCCGGCAACGTCTACCTCCGGAGCAACTACTACTATCCGACCGTCGATTATAACGCCGACGGGGTCCTCAACGACGACGACATCAACCGCGACCTGACGCGGATCTATACCTACCGGAGCACGGTCCAGAACCCTTATTACAACAAGCGCATAGCCGGCTACTTCAGCGACACGATCTCCAAGGGCCGCTTCAACTTCGTCCTGTCGTTCCGCTTCGACAGGGCCAAACCCGGGTACAAAGCTCTGGAATCCCGGACGCTCTGGACTTCGGCCGACGTCAGCCCATCATATCAGTATGACAACTACGCGGCGATCGACGCGGAAGTGTTCACGGGGGAGGCGATCGACAAGATCAACGCCATCATGGGGCCCCGCGGACGCGACGCGCTCACCGTGGGCAAGGTCTACACCTTGTTCTCGCCGCGCGGCGGACTGACCTACGACATCTTCGGCGACGGCAAGACGGTCCTCAAGCTGTCCTATGCCCTGTATCCGGGCGGCTACCCCGGAACGGGCTATTGGGCCCCCTACGGCATCGGCGGCAGAATGGAATTCTGGTGGGACGATACGAGCGGCGACGGCGTCGTGTCGTCTGACGAGCTCTTCTGGACCGACACCGCAATCGGGAACGAGCCCCTCTACAATATCTGGGACTCTGGGACCGGCGCCTTCGTGGGCAACTACGACCGTGAATACTGGCGCTACTGGCGCGACTTCACCTGGGGTTCGTCCGCTCTGACAAAGCCCACTTCCTACATCGATCTGGCCAACTGGAAGACCGACTTGACCCACGAAATCAACGTCGCCGTCGAAAGGGAGATCTTCCAGAACTTCGGCGCAAGCATCAGCGGTTACTGGAAGAGGATGGGCCGGTACTCCTGGACAAACTCCTACTATCCGTCCGACCCGGCCAACACCCCCAACGACGCGCCGAATTTAAACGATCACATCCGCAACCAGGACGACTACTACATCGCCGGCTATGTCCCCGACACGCTTTGGATGCCCGGCCCGGACGGCTTCTACAACACGGAACTCACCCCGTCAACGGACGACATCGCCGTCGACCCCGGCGCCGCCGCAGGCAGACCCTGGTACTCACTGATCGGCCCCAGCACCAACCCCGAAACCCGCTCGACCTCCTACTCCATCAATCAGATGATGCCCTCGAACCGCTACAACACCTACATGGGCTTCGACCTCATCTTGACCAAGCGGCTGGCCGACAAGTGGATGTTCAACGGCTCCTTCACCTACCAGATGCAGAAAATGCACTATGGCGACGGCTTGATGGACCAAACCAACCGCTGGGCCTACGACAACCAGATCTTCGGCTTCAGCCAGGGCGGCGGCAGCGGAAAGATCAGCCAAGTCTACTTCACCCGCTGGATGATCAAGCTCATGGGCCTCTACCAGCTGCCGTATGACATCAACCTCTCCGGCACGGTCTCCGCGCATGAAGGGACCTTCAACACCAATAGCTTCGGCATCTCCAACTACACGAGCTCCAACCCCAACTACAATTCTGCCGACCGCAGCGACAGCTTCCTCACGCACACCTACAACGCCTCCGACAGGCTGGGAAGCGTTTTCGTGGTCAACTTCAAGCTCGAAAAGGTGCTCAAGCTCGGCGCCGGCGGCCGCATGTACCTGTCCGTCGACATGTTCAACGCCTTCAATTCGCAGATCGTCACCCGCAGGTACAACCGTTCCCTCGGCACCTTCCGCCAGAGCGGACTGCCCGGGGAAGAATTGCCTTTCAGCTACGCTAACCCCGCTGCTACCCAGGGCGTTAACAACGAACTGCTGAACCCGCTCGTTTTCCGTCTCGGACTGAGGTTCGAGATCTAGTTCCAGCTCCAAGCGCACACGCAGACGCTCAAAGCCCCTTCCGCCCTCGCCGGGGCGGAAGGGGCTTTTTTTTCCCCGCCCCGTTTTTGGTATAATAGATTTTATGAAGTATTTTGGGAGAGTACTGGCCCTCGCGACCGTCCTAGGCTTTCCCCTCCTGAGCGGCGCTTCCGAATTGAGCCCGGGACTACCCTTGGCGAACGGGTCCAATGTCCTCCTCATCACTGTCGACACCCTGCGTCCGGATCGCCTGAGCTGCTACAGCGCGGCGTTCGTCAAAACCCCCGCAGTCGACGCCCTGGCCGCGAGGGGCGCGCTTTTCGAGAGGGCCTACGCCCACAACCCAACGACCCTGCCCTCACACGCCAATATCCTGACGGGGATGCTGGCCCCGTTCCACGGCGTCAGCGAGAATTCGAAATCGAAACTGCCCGACCGCTGCCTGACGCTGGCCGAGCACCTCAAGGCCGCCGGGTATGCCACGGCGGCGTTCATCGGCGCGTTTCCCCTGGATTCGCGCTTCGGCCTCGACCAGGGTTTCGACTTATATGACGATGCCTTTCCCTCGATTCCAGCCCGGACGGGGACATACGCCGAGCGCCGGGCCGAGGAGGTCATCAAGGCCGCCTCGGATTGGATCTCGGGCCGGGAGGGCAAGTGGTTCTGCTGGATCCACCTCTGGGACCCGCACGCGCCATACGCTCCACCGGAGCCCTTTTTGAGCCGGTACAAAGCCGATCCCTACTCGGGTGAAGCGGCTTATATCGATTCGGAGCTCGGGCGCCTTTTCGGATTGCTTCGGGCTTCCGGTCTCATCGAACCGACGCTCATCGTCCTGACGGCGGACCATGGCGAGTCCCTCGGCGAACACGGCGAGATGACCCACAGCTATTTCGCCTACAACAGCACGATCCACGTCCCCCTCATCATCGCCGGCCCCGGCATAGGGCCAGCGCGGATCGGGGCCAATGTTTCGCATAGCGATATTTTTCCGACGCTCTGCGGGCTCTCCGGGATTCCCGCTCCGGTCGGCCTTCAAGGCCGGTCTCTCGCCGGGCTGATGAAGGGGGGGAAGCGGACCGAGCCGTTGATCTACTTCGAATCGCTCGAGCCCTATTTCAACAAGGGCTGCGCCCCCCTCCGGGGCTTCATCGAAGGAAATACCAAGTATATGGATTCTCCCATCCCGGAGGTCTACAACTTGGCCGCGGATCCGGGAGAGAAAACGGACTTAGCCGCAAAAAGCGAGCTGGGCCCGTATAAGAAGAAAATGGATAAGCTCATCGAGTCGCTGGCATCGCCCTTGGCCGGGACCGCTGCGCGGCCGGCCGACAGCCGGACGCTCGAAAAACTGCGCAGCCTCGGCTACGTGGCGACGCCCGTCGCCCGGATCAAGAGCGCTTACGGCCCCGGGGACGACCTGAAGAGCTTCCTGCCGTTCCAGCAGAGGCTCGAACGGGCCGTCCTCATGTCCGACCGCGACGAAAAGGCCGGGAGCATCCGGGAACTCACGGCGCTCACCGGCGAGAAAAAAAACTTCGCCCCGGCCTACATCTATCTTTCGCAAGTTTATGGATCTCAAGGAAATGCCGCCGATGCGGTCAAAGCGCTCGAGGCCGGCGTTGCCGCCAACCCGGAGGATTATTCGCTGCTTTCCTCCCTGGGGACACTCCTCGTCCAGGCCAGGCAGTACGACCGGGCCGCCGACATCTTGGAAAAAGCCCTGACACTCGTCGACTTTGACCCCGCCGTCTGGGATAACCTGGGCATCGTAGCCATGCGCCGGGGCGATTACGCGAAGGCCCTGGAGTACCTGGCCCGGGCCGTGGAGCTCGATAAAACTTTCGCCCTGGCTTTTTCCAACATCGGAGCCGTCCGGCTGGAAATGTTTCTCAATCAGGGCCGAAGGCCCGAGGACATGGCCGCGGCGGTCGAGAGCTTTCGGAAGGCCGTGTCCCTCGACTCCGGCCTCGGCATAGCCTGGCGGGGACTCGGAGTGGCCAGCCGCGTGAACGGCGACCTCTCGGGCGCGATCGAAGCCTGGGAGAAGGCGGTCGCCGCCAACTCCGGCGACTCCTATTCGCGGCTCAACCTCGGACGCGCCTATCTCGACAGAGGCGACAAGGTCCTGGCCCGGTCCGCTTTCGAGAAATATCTCGAGTTGCGAGGCCCGGGCATTCCGCCCGACGAACGGGCCTCCGTCCTGGCCCTCATCGAGAAGTGCAAGTAGATCGAAGGTCTGTCCTGGGAAGTGATCCTGACGGAGAAGGCCGATGAACACGAAATTCCTCACAGCCTCTTTGGTCGCACTCATCGCTATCGGCTGGGCCGGGGCTCCGGACGCCACCGGAGCCGATTCCAACGTCCTCTTGGTAACTCTCGACACCATCCGGACGGACCGTCTGAGCTGCTATGGCTCCAAGGTCGTCCAAACGCCGCGCATAGACTGGCTTGCGGCGCATGGCGCCCTTTTTGAGCGAGCCTTCGCCCACGCCCCGTTGACCCTCCCTTCCCACACGAACATCCTTCTCGGCATGACGCCTCTCGCCCACGGGGTCAACGAGAGCAACAAGTCGATAGTGCCCGGGGAATTCACGACACTCGCCGAGCTTCTCAAGACGAAGGGCTACGCGACCGCCGCCTTCGTCAGCGCCTTTCCGTTGGATTCGCGATTCGGCCTCACCCGAGGGTTCGACGTCTATGACGACGCGTATCCGTCCAAGGCCGGCCCCGGCGAATCTTTCTCGGAACGGCCGGCCGGGGAGACCGTGGCCGCGGCTTTGCGCTGGCTCTCCGGCCGGAAAGAAAAATGGTTCTGCTGGGTCCACCTCTGGGACCCGCACTTGCCTTATGCGCCGCCGGAGCCATTCGCCAGCCGGTTCAAGGCCGATCCCTATTCGGGCGAAGTGGCCTATGTCGACGCCGAATTGGGCAAGCTCCTTGACGAGATCGACAAGGGGGGAGGATTGGGCAAGACTCTGGTCGTCCTCACGGGCGACCATGGGGAGGCCCTGGGCGAGCACGGCGAGATGGGGCACGGCTATTTCGCCTACAACGTCACGATCCGGATCCCCCTCATCATCGCGGCTCCGGGGATGAAAGGGGTCCGCGTCACGGAGATGGTCAGCCACGTCGACATCTTTCCGACGGTCTGCGAGATCCTCGGCCTCGACGGGCCGCCGTCTCTTCACGGGGAATCCCTGGCCCCTTTCCTGAGAGGGAAGACCGTCAAGGCCAGGCCCATCTACTTCGAATCCCTCGAGGCCAATATCAACAGGGGCTGGGCCCCGCTCCGGGGCATCATCGCGGAAGGGAAAAAGTTCATCGATTCGCCGATCCCCGAGCTCTACGACCTGGAGAAGGATTTCGCCGAGGGGACGAACCTGGCCCCGGGGACGGACCTCCAGCCCTACCGAAAGATCCTCAATGACAAGATGAAGCGGGACGCGTCTCCCCTCCGGAACGAGGCCGTGCGGCGCACCGACCAAGAGACCCGGGAAAGGCTCCGCAGCCTGGGCTACGCGTCCTCTGCCGTCGGACCTGTCCGGAATTCATACGGCCCGGCGGACGACCTCAAGACCCTGCTGCCCCTCGAGCAGAAGGTCACCCTGGCCCTCAAGCTGGAAAGGGACGGCCGGGTCGCGGAGAGCGTCAAGCTGCTCGAGGACGTCATCGCCGCCCGGAAGGATTATGGACGGGCCTACGACCAGCTCTTCCGCCTTTACCGCTCCCGGGGCATGCTCGACGACGGCCTGGCCGTCCTCGAACGGGCCTACGCCGCGAATCCCGCGAACTACGTCATCGTCTCCGGCTATGGCGTCGTCCTGGTCCAGAACTCGAAAACCGCGAAAGGGATCGAGATCCTGGAGAAGGCGCTCGGCCTCTTCGACCGGGACGCCGAGGTGTGGACGAACCTCGGTATTGCCTATGCCCGGCAGGGCGATTTCGGCCGCGCCGCCCAGGACTTCGCGAGGGCCCTGGAGATCGACCCGAACGACCCTTCGATCAACGACGACGCCGGCTCTTTTTATTTCACGAAAGCGGTGAAAGACAAAAGCGCAGAAGACCTCCAGAAATCCAAGGAATTTTTCGAGAAGGCGGTCGCCGCCGACCCGGCGCTGGCCTCGGCCTATAACGGCCTGGGCGGGGTCTTGAAGATCCTGGGCCGGACCGACGACGCGGTCAGGAACTGGGAAAAGGCCCATGAGCTCGATCCGCAGTTCGCTTTTCCCGTCTACAATCTCGCTTTGGCCTATCTCGAAAAGGGCGAAAAGGCCAAGGCCTATGAGAATTGTCAGAAGTATCTGATCATCAGGGGGAAAAACATCACTTTGGAGGAACGGAATGAGATCAATGCCCTCATCCGGAAGTGCCGATAGCTTTGCGGCGAGCCTGCCCCTCCGGGCTGGCCTCGTTCTGGCGGTCTTCCTCCTTGGCGGCGCGTCCGCCGCCGGGTCCGGAGGTTCGTCGGGGAGTGCCGGGGCGAAGCCCAACCTCTTGATCATCACCATTGATACGTTGCGACCGGACCGGCTGAGCTGCTATGGAAGCCCCATGCTCAAGACAGAGGCGATCGACGGCCTGGCCGAGAAGGGGATCGTCTTCGAGAGGGCCTTCGCCCAGGTCCCGCTGACCCTGCCTTCGCATACGACGATCATGCTCGGCAAGGATCCTCTCCATCACGGTGTCCACGACAACGCCCATTTCCGCGTCGGCCCGGAACAGTTGACCCTGGCCGAGCATCTCAAGGGTCTGGGCTATGCCACGGGCGCCTTCGTCGGGGGATTCCCGCTGGATTCGCAGTTCGGGTTGGGCCAGGGCTTTGACGTCTACGACGACGCTTTCGAGGGACATTCCGCCCGCCGGCAAGAATACCGGGAGAGAAAGGCCGACGCCGTCGTGTCGAGCGCGCTCCGTTGGCTCGACGGCCAGGCCGGCCCCTGGTTCCTCTGGGTGCATTGCTTCGATCCGCATGATCCCTATGAGCCCCCGGAGCCGTTCCTGACCCGGTTCAAAGACCACCTCTACACCGGCGAAGTGGCCTATGTCGATTCGGTCATGAAGAAGCTCCTCGCGGCCGTCGAAAAAAAGGAGAACGGGGCGAACACGGTCATCGTTCTCACCGGGGACCACGGCGAAGGCCTCGGCCAGCACGGCGAAGAGACCCATGGCTACTTCGCCTACAATACGACCCTTTGGATACCCCTCATCATCTGTGCGCCCGGCTTGAAACCGGGCCGGGTGGAACAGACCGTCGTCCACATGGACATCTTCCCGACCATTTGCGAGCTTCTGGGCGTCGCCAAGCCGAAAGGCCTTCAGGGGATTTCGATCCTCCCGGCGACCCGGGGCCAGACGCTTCCCCGGCGGAGTTTCTACTTCGAAACCCTTTATCCCTATTACAGTCGGGGCTGGGCCCCGCTCTACGGCTACCTCCAAGGGCCGGAAAAATTCATCGATTCGCCGATCCCCGAGGCCTTCGACATCGCCGGGGACTTCGACGAGACGGCGAACTTGCTCCCCGGACAAAGCGTGAAAAAGCTCAGGGACAAATTGGCCGAAGTGACGGGGGGGATCTCTCCCGTGGCAGGCGAGGGACAATCGGCCAGCCTTGACGCGCGGGCCCTCGAAAAACTGCGGAGCCTGGGCTATGTCTCCAGCGCGACGGCCGGGCGTAAGGACAAATTCGGTCCGAGCGATGACCCGAAAACCATGCTGCCCTTTCACGCCAAGGCGACCCGGGGCCGCAGTCTCTACGAAAGCGGGCACCGGGCCGAAGGCATCGCCCTCCTCGAGGAAGTCATGCAGGAGCGGCCCGACCTCGACATCACCTACCCGACGCTGGCCCAGATCTATTCCGGGCAGGGGAGAGTGGACCTGGCCATCGCCGTCATGAAAAAGGGGGCCGAGGCCATCCCCGGCAACATCAGCTTCGCGTCTTACTACATTCATTTTCTGAATGAGTCCGGGAAATTCGACGACGTCATCCAGATGCTCACGGCCTCCGGCGGCAACGCCTTCGCCGAGATCCCCGAGAGCTGGAACGACCTCGGCGTCGCCTACCTGAACAAGGGCGAGTTGGAAAAAGCCCTCGACGCCTTCCGCAAGGCCGTGGCCCTGGATGACGGCAACTATATTTTTTACCGCAACTTAGGTGACCTCTATTTCGCCTTCTTCGTCCGTTCCAAGGACTCCGCCGCCTACAAGACCTCGCTCGATTATTATCGGAAAGCCCTGGGACTCAATCCCGAAGACCCGTCGAGCCATAACGGAATGGGATACGCCTACCTGCAGGGCGGCGAACCTCGGCTGGCCATACCGGAGTTCGAGAGGGCGCTCAAGCTCTCCCCGGACTATACCTCGGCCCTCTACAATCTGGCCCAGGCCGCGTTCAAGGCCGGCGACTTCGAGAAGGCCCTGGAGAGCTTCGTCAAGTTCAAGGAGAGATACACGAAGATCCTTTCCCCGGCCCAGGTCGAAAGCATGGACGCCATGATCCGGGAGTGCCGATCGCGGATCCGATGAAATATCTGCTCATCCCGGCGCTTCTCCTGGCGCTCGTATTCCTCCAATCGCGGATCGTCTCTTCCGCCGCTTCTAAAACGGGCCTCCAAGAAGCGGCCACCGTGGACGTCCCGCCGTCCGTGGTGCCGAACATCCACTATCCCTCCAACAGAGTGCCCCTAACGGTCAGCCCTTTGGTCAAGCTTCCGATCGGGGCGGTCGAGCCCCGCGGCTGGCTCATGGCCCAACTCCAGCTCATGCGGGACGGCTTGACCGGACGGCTCCCCGAGCTCAGCCGTTTTCTCAGGGACGACAGCGGCTGGATCACGCTCAAGGGCAAGGGCTGGGAGGAGATGCCCTACTGGCTCAAGGGCTATGGCGACCTCGGCTATCTTCTCAAGGACTCTGCGATCCGCAGGGAGACCGAGCGTTGGCTCGTCCGGGCTTTCAAGTCGCAGGCGCGGGACGGCTATTTCGGGCCCGTAGATAACCGCGCCGCGCGGGACCTCTGGCCGAACATGGTCATGCTGGCGGCCCTGCGGAGCTTTTACGAGGCGACGGGCGACCGCCGCGTCCTCTCCCTCATGAGCCGCTATTTCCAGTACGAATTTCACCTGGCCGCGGAAGACCTCCTGCCGGAAAGCTGGCAGAAACTGAGGGGAGGGGAGAACTTGGAGAGCGTCTATTGGCTCTACAACCGGACGGGAGAGAAATTCCTTCTCGATCTCGCCCGGAGACTCTTAGAACGGACATCGGATTGGACCTCGCCGATCCTCACTCCGGCGCGGGACAAGGAGCCGCTTGAAAGCTCGTTCTACCACGGCGTCAACATCGCCATGGGGTTCCGCCAGCCGGCCGTCTATTTCCAACAGGCGCGGGACCGGAACGCCCTCGAGGCCGTAGAGCGCAACTACCGCCAGGTCATGGACCGATACGGCCGCCAGCCGGGCGGGATGTTCGGGGCGGACGAGAACATCCGGCTGGGAAAAGAGGATCCCCGCCAGGGCGCGGAAACGTGCAGCATGGTGGAATTCATGGCCAGCTTCGAGTCCCTCCTCAAGATCACCGGCGAGGCCGTTTGGGCCGACCGGGCCGAGGAGGTCGCCTTCAACTCCCTGCCGGCGTCGATGACGCCCGACCTCAAGGGCCTTCACTACCTGACCGCGCCGAACCTTATATCCTGCGACAGCACGGGCGAGCACGATTTCCAGAACTCCGGGACGCTCGTTTCCTTCGACCCCTGGAGCTATCGCTGCTGCCAGCACAATGTGGCCTTCGGCTGGCCGTATTTCGCCGAGCATCTCTGGATGGCGACGGCGGACAACGGGTTGGCGGCCGTGATCTACGCGCCGTCCACGGTGAAGGCCAAGGTCGCCGACGGGACCGAGGTGGTCCTATCGGAGGAGACGTTCTATCCGTTCGAGGACGAGATCCGGATCACGGTCTCCTGCGAGCGGCCGGTCGAATTTCCGCTCTACCTGCGTCTTCCCGGCTGGGCGGCGAACGTCCGGGTCCTCCTCAATGGCCACCCGCTCGAGGGAGAGTTCCGCGGCGGCCGATACGCCGTTCTGCGCCGATCGTGGCGGCACGGCGACCAGGTCCGGCTGGAATTCGCCCCGGCCATCGAGATCGTCACGTGGCCGTCCGTCCGCGGCGCCGTCTCCGTCCGCCGAGGTCCCCTCTGGTACTCGCTCAAGATAGGGGAGGAGTGGAAGAGGTACGGCGGAACGGACGCCTGGCCGGCCTATGAGGTCCTGCCGACAACTCCTTGGAATTATGGCCTTTTTCTCGAGGGAAAGGGGTCCGGTCCGTCCATCGGGTTATCGGCCAGACGAACTCCCGCTTATCAGCCCTTCACGCCGGACGGGGCTCCGATCGTTCTCAAGGCGATGGCCCGCCGCGTCTCCGGCTGGAAAGAGGAAGGACGGATGGCCGGCCTCGTCCCACCGAGCCCCGCCCAGGGGGAAGGCCCGGTCGTGGAGGTCGAACTCGTTCCCATGGGCTGCGCCCGCCTGCGCATCTCCGTTTTCCCGGTCGTCAAGGATTGACAAGCATCCCCGGGTTCGTATAAAAACTGAGCATAGCGCTCCTTGAGGAGGGAAGAATGTTCAAAGAATTCCGCGAATTCGCCATGCGCGGCTCGGTCCTCGACATGGCCGTGGGCATCATCATCGGCGCCGCCTTCGGGGCCATCGTCACGTCGCTCGTCGCCGACGTCCTCATGCCGCCGATCGGGCTGCTCCTGGGCAGGGTCGATTTCGCCAACCTCTACGTGCTCCTGACATCCGGTCCGACGCCGGGCCCCTACGCCTCGCTCGCCGCCGCCCAGCAGGCCGGCGCGGTCACCCTCAACTACGGGGCCTTCATCAGCAAGATCATCAGCTTCCTCATCGTCGCCTTCGCGCTCTTCTTGATGATCCGGAGCATGAACCGGATGAAGAGGAAAGCCGAGGCCCCCGCCCCGGCCCCGACGACGAAAGAATGTCCGTTCTGCGCGACGGCCGTCCCGCTCAAGGCGGTCCGCTGCCCGCATTGCACATCGGAACTCGCGAAATAGACCGTCCGCTTCCGGCTAAAAGGCCTCCTGGGCCGTGAAGTAGAGACCGAAGCTCGCTTGGCCCCAGGCCATGTCCATGCGCAGGGTCGTACCCTCCCGTCTGTTCACCATGTAGCGGAGACCGGTGCCGGCCGAAAATTTGATCGTTTTGAAACCCAGTTCCGAGAAGTCGGGGAAGACGTCGGCCAGACCGGCGAACCCGACGACGCCGATCCTTTTCGTCGCCATCACCCGGTATTCGGCCTGGACGGCCATGAGGTTCTTATCCCGGAAACGCCCCTTGTAATAGCCGCGCATGAGGGACTCTCCGCCGAGCAAGGCGAGTTTGTGGAAGGGGACGTCACCGCCAGTCGACTTGATATACACTTGGAGGGTCAGGACTTGGTTGGGCGCAACGAGGAAATATTCGCGGCAATCGATCTTGAAGCTGGTGTACGCGAAATCGCTCCCGGACATGGCGCCATAGGTGTCGGCCGCGACCAGGAAAAAAACACCCTTGCGGGGGTAGAGAACGCCGTCGCGGGTGTCCCAGTCGAGGCTAATGCTGAACCCGGAGCAGAGGCCGCCGCGGCTTCCCGTGAGGCTTCCCGAACTGAGGATGCCGCCGGGCTTGACCTTTTCCATCGTCATCTGCTCGAAATCATACCGAATGCCGGCGAATAAGTGGCCCAGGAATTTCTTCTTCACGCCCACTTGGACGGTCATGATCTCCGGCGTATAGGATTCCTCGGCGGTCGAGGGCGCCTCGCTGCCGATGCCGAAAAATTTTTGGGGCGTCCTCTCGTAGCGGAGATTGCCGCTCAGGAAGAAGCTGTTGCGTTCGAAATAGATCTCGGGCCTAACCACGACCTGGAACTGCCTGGCCAGCGTGTAGGACCCGAAAGCCCAGACGGTGGAAGCCCGGGTTTGTTCCTTATTGCGTCCCGCCCGGAAATTGAGGATGCCGCCGGCGCCGAACGCGAGTTTTGTTTCGGGAGAGTAATTGATAAAAGGGAAGGCGATGAGGTGGGCCTTGTAGGCCTCCTTGGGTTTTACGGGCTTATTTTCCGAACTCGCGGCCGGAACGTCCTGGGCGGACACGCGGCCCGGAGCGAGAAGGCCGGCTCCTATCATCAGGACGGCCAGGAGAGACGAGCGTCTGATCATCATACGTCTTTAGTCGTTTGGGGTATGATAGCGTCCGGGTCGCGAAATGTAAACCCTTCTGAAATCCCGCGAAGGGGATTGAACGCGCGCCTCTCCTGATATATAGTATTCCACTGACCAACTTCTCGCGGAGATTTTATGAAGAAGATCATTGTCCTGGGTTCGGGAATGGTCGGCCGGGTCATGGCGACGGACCTGGCCGCGAATTTCGATATCACCGCGGTCGACGTCAGTCCGGCCAACCTGGAGGGGCTCAAAAAGGCTCCGGTCAAGCGGCGGCGGGCGGACTTGTCGGACGCCGCCGTCGTCCGGAACGTCGTCCGCGACTGCGATCTCGTCGTCGGGGCCGTGCCCGGGTCTATGGGCTTCGCCACCCTGCGGGAGGTCATCGCCGCCGGGAAGGACGTCGTGGACATCTCCTTCTTCCCCGAGGACTCCCTCCTCCTGGACGAGGCCGCACGGAAGGCCGGGGTGACGGCCGTCGTCGACTGCGGGGTCGCGCCGGGGATGAGCAACATGATCCTCGGCTATCACGCCGCCCGGATGTCGGTCGGACGCTTCCAGTGCTATGTCGGGGGGCTGCCGTTCCGGCGGGAATTCCCGTTCGAATACAAGGCCCCTTTTTCGCCGGCCGACGTCATCGAGGAATACACCCGGCCGGCCCGCTACGTCGAGAACGGCCATGTCGTCGTCAAGCCCGCCCTCTCGGACGTCGAGAACATGGATTTCCCCGAGATTGGTACGCTCGAGGCCTTCAATTCCGACGGCCTCCGCTCGCTCATCGCGACCATGAAGGTCCCGAACATGATCGAGAAGACCCTCCGTTACCCCGGTCACGTCGGGCACATCAAGGCCCTGCGCGACAGCGGCTTCTTCGGCCGGGAGGAGATCGAGGTCCGCGGATCGACCGTCCGGCCCCTCGATGTCACTTCGGCCGTCCTCTTCAAGCACTGGCGCCTCCACGAGGAGGACGACGAGTTCACGATCATGCGCATCATCGTCGAGGGCCAGGAAGGCGGGCGTCCGAAGCGTTACACCTACAGCCTTTTCGACCGCCGGGACAGAACGAGCGGATTCTCCTCGATGGCCCGGACGACGGGCTTTCCGGCGACGGCCGTCGCCCGCCTCGTCCTGGCTCGCAAATTCGGCCGCAAGGGCGTCTGCCCGCCCGAATTCATCGGAGCGGACGAAGCGTCGTTCCGTGCCGTCCTGGCCGAGCTCGCCGCCAAGAACGTCATATATAAAATCATGAATAATTAAAGGAGGTCCTTCGATGACACGCAAGCTCACGATCGCAGGCCTGGTCATGGCTTTTCTCGCGCTCGCCCCGGTGGGCGTCCTGTCCCAGGGCCGGGCCCAGGTCAAGGCCAAGACACCGGTCACGGTTCCCCTAAACGCCGCGGAGATCCTGAAAGCCCTGGACTATCGCTCCGTCGGGCCGACGCAGCAGAGCGGCCGGTTCGTCGATTTCGCCGTCCCGCTCCAGAGGCCGAACACGTTCTACGCGGCCTCGGCTTCGGGCGGGCTGTGGAAGACGGAGAACAACGGTCAGTCGTTCGAGCCGCTTTTCACGAACGAGAAGGTCTTCTCGATCGGCGACGTCGCCGTAGCCCCGTCCAATCCGGACATCGTCTGGCTGGGCTCGGGCGAGGCCAACAACTCGCGCTCGACCTACTGGGGGGACGGCATCTATAAATCCGTCGACGCCGGCAAGACCTGGCGCAACATGGGGCTCAAAGAATCCCACCACATCGGGCGGATCCTCATCAACCCGGCCAACCCCGACACGGTCTACGTGGCCGCCTTGGGCCACCTCTACTCGGAAAATTCCGAGCGTGGCGTCTACAAGACGACCGACGGGGGCATCCTATGGACCAAGGTCCTCGACGTCGTCGCCGACGCCCGGAAGATCGGGGTCGTCGACCTGGTCATGGACCCGGCCGACCCGGAAACGCTCTATGCCGCCTCCTATGACCGGCTCCGCAAGCCCTGGACGTTCCAGCTGGGCGGACCCGGCTCCGGCGTCCACAAGTCGACCGACGGAGGCAGGACCTGGACGAAACTCACGAACGGCCTGCCCGGGGGCATCCTCGGCCGCATCGGCCTGACGATCTCTCCGAAGAACCCGAAGGTCCTCTACGCCATGGTCGAGAACGGCAACAAGCCGGACATGTCTGCCGAGGACCGCTGGAAGGAGATCGTCGAGGGCAAGTCCAGCCAGGGCATGATCGACGGCGAGATCTACCGGACGGACGACGCCGGCGCGACCTGGCGCAAGGTCAGCCCCGAAAAGCGGAGCATCGGCGGCGCGCCGGGATATTATTACGGGCAGATCATCATCGACCCGAACAACGACGAGAACGTCTTCATCCTGAGCGTCGGCGTGCTGGGCAGTCGCGACGGGGGCAAGACGTGGGAATCCCCGTTCCGCTTCGGCGGCGACAATCACGCCCTCTGGATCGACCCCAGGGACAGCAATCACATGCTGCTCGGCTTCGACCACGGAATGGGCGTGACTTGGGACGCCGGCAAGAACTGGTACCATCCGGACTTCCTTTCCCTGGCCCAGCTCTACGCCATCGACTTCGACATGTCCTATCCCTACCGGGTGGCCGGCGGCCTCCAGGACAACGGCTCTCTGATGGGGCCGAGCACCAACGTCGGGTCCGGCGGCGGGGGGTTCGGGATGGGGCGGGGGTCCGGCGGCGGCGTGCCGAGCGGGCCGCCCATCCGCCTCGAGGACTGGTTCACCGTCGGCGGCGGGGACGGGATGTACAACGTCTTCGACCGGGCGACCAACCGCTATCTCTACAACGAATCCCAGTTCGGGCCCCTCTCCCGGGTCGACCTCGTGACCGGAGAAACCAAGGGCATCGCCTACAGCCGGGTGAAGCCCGAGACGCGCTGGAACTGGTGCGCCCCCATCTACGTTTCCGTCCACAACAGCGACACCGTCTACCATTGCGGCAACATCGTCGTCATGTCGACCAATCGCGGCGAGTCCTGGACGGAGATCAGCCCCGACCTGTCGACCAACGACAAGACCAAGATGCAGGCCGACGGGAAGGGTGGCGACGGCAACATCCAGTACGGCACGATCACGACCTTCGACGAATCGCCTCTTGTCCCCGGACTTCTCTGGGCCGGCACGGACGACGGGAACGTTTGGGTCAGCCGGGACAACGGCAAGGCCTGGACCAAGCTCAACGATAAGATCGTGGGTAATCCAGGCTACTGGGTCAGCCGCGTCGCGGCCTCGAACTTTGACCCGGGGACGGCCTACGTCAGCTATACGGGTCTCCGGAACGACGATTTCCGCCCGTTCGTCTACAAGACGACGGACTACGGCGCCACCTGGATATCGCTCGCCGCCGGCCTGCCCGAGGGGCCGGTCAACGTCGTCCGCGAGGACGTCAAGAACCCGAACCTGCTCTTCGCCGGGACCGACTTCGGCGTGTACGTCTCGACCGCCGGCGGGAAGGCGTGGCTGAAGATGACAAACGACATGCCTACCCAGCCCATCCACGACCTCAAGATCCATTCGAGGGAGGCCGATCTCATCGTCGCGACGCACGGCCGGGGCGCCTATATCGCCGACATCAAGCCCCTCCAGGAGCTCACCTCCGAGGTCCTGGCCGAGGACGTCCATCTTTTCGCAATCGAATCCAAGGTCCGTTGGGTCGGTAGGAATCAACGGGAATCAAGTTCCTCGAACTTCTCCGGACAGAGCGAGCCCGCGGGGATGGTCGTTTACTACAGCTTCAAGGCCAAGCCCAAGGGCGAGGTGAAGCTCCAGGTCTACGCCGGCAACATGCTGCTCAACGAGATCAAGGGCACGGCCGACATCGGGTTGAATAAGGCCTTCTGGAACATGACCGGCAGGCGCGAACGGACGGCCGAAGAAAAGAAAGCCGCCCAGGAAGGTGCCCGCCGGATGCGTGAAATGGGCTACGGCGGGATGGGCGGGGACCCGAATTTCGCTTCGTTCCCCATTCAGCCCGGCGAATACAAGTTCGTCCTCTCGGTCGACGGCAAGACACAGACCGCTTTCGCCTCTGTCCTCAAGGACCCGCGGTACTAGGCACGGAACAAACCGCTTTCACAGGGCTGGCCCTCCATTCGCGGGGGGCCGGCCCTTTTTTTCTTATCCCATCCGTGCTAACCTGCGATAGAGAGAATACAAAATGGTTAACAAACTCCACGATGTCCTCGACAGGGTCGGCCGCCCGGACCTTCGGCGACAGGGACACCGCCCCTACCTCGTGCCTGTGGGAGGGTCCCTTGTCCGGGGCGACATGGACAAGCCCCTGGGAGCCGTGAGCTATGTCGCCGCTTTCGCCGAACTCTTGGACCAGATGAGGGCCGGCGGGGCCGAGCCCGATTACGTCGTTCATTCCACCGGATCGGGCGGGACGCAAGCGGGGCTTATCGTCGGTGCCCGGGCCCTCACCGACGGATGCCGGGTCGTTGGCATCAGCGTTTCCGACCC
Source organism: uncultured Eubacteriales bacterium (assembly GCA_964652895.1). Lineage (GTDB taxonomy): Bacteria > Acidobacteriota > Aminicenantia > Aminicenantales > Saccharicenantaceae > RBG-16-66-30. Next base: position 52,471 of record CAZZCH010000004.1, on the reverse strand, counting down.
GAGGGGACCTTTCGCCGCCGATGTGCTCGAAATCGCCCGGGCCACGGATGAGGCGCTCGGGTTCGGCCTGGACGTCAGGCCCGAGGATGTCGTCGTCTTCGACGAATACCTGGGGGATGGCTATGGCCTCGTCGACAAGGGCGTCGCCGAAACGATCCGGCTGGTCTTCCAGACGGAAGGCATCGTCCTCGATCCGGTCTATACGGCCAAGGCCATGGTGGGTCTCATCGACCTCGTCAATACGGGCTTTTTCAAGAAGACGGACAGGATTGTCTTTCTCCATTCAGGCGGAACGCCGGCCATCTTCCCCAACCGGGAGAAGATCGCGAGCTGCCTGACGGAAAAATCCTGAACGCCGGACGTTCCCGGCCCTATCGGCCCGCGCTTTTCAGATACTTGAAGAACTCGCTGTCCGTCGACAGGATGAGCCAGGTGTCCTTCTCGAGCGCCGCCCGGTAGGTCTCGAGGGTCTTGAGAAACTGGTAGAACTCCGGGTCGGCGTTGTAGGCCTGGGCGTAGATCTTGGTCGCCTCGGCGTCGGCCTTGCCCTTGATCTCCTGGGCTTTCCGGTAGGCCTCGGAGACGATCCGCTTCAATTCCCTTTCCTTCTGGCCGCTGATCTCGGCGCTCTTGCCGTCGCCCTCCGACCTGTACTTGGAGGCGATCCTCTTCCGCTCGGCGATCATCCGGTCGAAGACCTTGCGCTGGACCTCGTCGACGTAGTTCACGCGCTTGACCTGGACGTCCTTGAGCTCGACGCCGAACTCTTGGGTGATCTTGGACGCGTTCTCGAGGATGATCCTGGATAGTTTTTCGCGGCCTGTGTTGATCTTGCCGACGACCTCGGAGAAATCGAGGAGCGCGGCGTCCTCGGTCAGCTCGAAGTCGCGGTTCGAGCTCCGGATGATCTCGATGAGGTCGAAGTTGGCGATGGTGTTGCGGGTCTCGCCGTCGACGATGTCGTCGAGGCGGCTGTGGGCGCCCCGCTCATCCCGGACGCGCTGGAAGAAAACCAGGGGGTCGCTGATCCTCCAGCGGCAATAGGTGTCGATCCAGATGTACTTCTTGTCCTTGGTCGGGATCTGGTTGGGGTCGCCGTCCCACTGGAGCCAGCGCTTGTCGAAAAAGTGGGTCTTCTGAATGAACGGTGTTTTGAAATGAAGGCCGGCGGTCGTGACCGCCCCGCCCATCGGCTCGCCGAACTGGGTGATGATGACCTGGTCCGTTTCGGAAACGACATAGACGGAGTCCAGGAGGACGAGGAGCCCGAGGAGAAGCGCCCCGACGATGACAACGAGGAGGGTCGTGTTCTTGGTGTTCACTTCTTCACCTCCTCGCCGAGGTTCAGAAGGGGCAGGACATTTTTCTGGTCCTGGTCGACGACGATCTTCTTTGTGATCTTGGGCAGGATGTCGTTGAGGGCCTCGAGGTAAAGCCGCTTCCGGGTGACCGCGGGGGCCTTGGCGTATTCTCTGTAGACCGCGGAGAACCGGCTGGCGTCGCCGGCGGCGTTGTTGACCCTTTCCGTGGCGTATCCCTCGGCGCCGCGAATCGCCTGCTCGGCCTCGCCCGACGCCCTGGGGATCACCTGGTTGTACTCGGCCCAGGATTCGTTGATCTTCTTCTCTTTCTCCTGGAGGGCCTCGTTGACGTCGTTGAAGGATGGCTTGACGGTTTCGGGCGGGTTGACGTCCTGGAAGATGAGCTGGTTGACTTCGATGCCGATCTCGTAGGAGTCACAGAGCTGCTGGAGGAGGGACTTGGCTTCATCGGCGATGCGGGTCCGGCCGACGGTGATGACTTCATCGACGGCGCTGTCGCCGACGACGCGCCGGACGACGGCCTCGGTCATGTCGCGGAAGGTCGCCTCCGCCTCCCGCATCCTGAACAGGAAGAGATACGGGTCCTTGATCTTGTACTGAACGATCCACTCGGCGTCGACGACGTTGAGGTCGCCGGTGAGCATCACCGATTCACCCTTGGTTTCGGCGGTGGTGGCGTACTCGGTATTGATCCCGGCGCGCACGGTCCGAAAGCCGAATTCCTGCTTGAGCTGCCGCTGGACCGGGACGCGGGTCAGCCGCTCGATGCCCAAGGGGATTTTCATGTGAAGGCCCGGCTCGGAAGACCGGACGAACTTGCCCAAACGGAGGATGACGCCCATCTCCTCGGGGGCAACCTGGTAGAAGGACCCCCAGAGGAGAACGACAGCGGCGAGTCCCAGGAGGACCCCTTTCACGACCTTGGGCGGGATCTTCGGCCATTCCCCCCGCGAGATGGATTGAAAGTCATAAGGCATGTCGACCTCGCTTAAAAAGATTTAATTCCCGGCGCAACCGGGGTGCCTGACTTGATTATAACATATTAGCGGCTAAATCAACCCATTTAAAAGCGGCCGGTGTTAACGTATCAGGCGCGAGAGGCACGACTCGAGCCCGGACAGCGGTATTTTGTGGACTTCAAAGGGGAGGGATTCGAGGAGGCGGGGCGTCTTGAAGCCGCTCCCGGTGAGGACGAGCACGGCCTCTCCGCTATTTTCCGTGATCCGTCCGGCAGCGGCGAGGTGCTTCAGGGCGGCGAGCGTCGTCGCGGACTCGGGCTGGCAGAAAAGGCCCTCCGCGCCGGCCAGCTGCCGCTGGGCCTCGAGCATTTCCTCGTCCGTCACGGCGAGAAGCAGGCCTTTACGGTCGCGGATCAGGCGAAGAACGGCGTTCCCGGCCGGAGGAGTGGGGTTGGATATGGCGTGGGCGATCGTGCGGACTTCGGTCGGTCGCTCGTATCGCTCGAGCCCGGCGGCGAACGCGGCGGCGAGAGGGGAGCAGCCCCGGGCTTGGACCCCGACGAAGGTGGGGGTGGTCGTGATCAGCTTTTCCCGCTCAAGGTCTTCGAAGGCCCGCATGAGGCCGAGAAGGTGGCCGCCCGAGCTCACGGGCACGAAAAGGAACCGGGGAGAGCGCCGCCCCATCTGGAGGTAGATCTCGAACGCCGTGAGCTTGTAGCCTTCCATGCGGTAGGGGTCGATGGAGTTCATGAACCAAATGCCGAGTCTCTTGCCGACATCGAGGCTGGCCCGGAAGAGGCTCCCGTAGTCCCCTTCGACGGCGATGAGTCGGGAACCGTAAATGCCGGCGGCCTTGAGGCTGGTTACGGCGGTCCCTTCCTTGAGGAGGACGAACGTTTCCAGTCCGGCCCGGGCGCCATAGGCGGCCGTCGAAGCGGCCATGTTCCCCGTCGAAACCGTTCCGATGCGCTTGAAGCCCAGGGAAACGGCCTTCTGGACGGCTACAGCTGTGCCACGGTCCTTGAAACTCCCCGTTGGGTTTTGGGCCTCGTTTTTCGCGTAGACGGCCGAAAGCCCCATGGACGCGCCGGTGCGCTCGAGGCGGACAAGCGGCGTCGCGCCTTCGCCCAGGCTCAGGCCGGGGTCGATGGCGTCGAGCGGCAGGAAATCGGCGAACCTCTCGAGCGCCAGCGGCAGGTCCTCATGGATCGTCTTCCCGCAGGAGCGGGCGGCAGGGACAAGGAACAAGGGTTCGGCGCAAGCTGGGCAGAAAGAAGGGGAGTCGGGCTCGCGCGAAGCGATCGGGCCGCAGGCGAGGCATTCGAACTGATCCATGTCATTTCTCCGGCCGGGGATTCCTGCCGATTATAGCCCGAATCGGGACGCCGTGCCTAGGCGGATCGAGAACGCGCCGCTGCGGGCCGGGGCCCTGTGTTTGCGATAGGGAGACGTTCCGAGGTAAAATCCCCTGGCCATGAGCGATGTTGCCTTCATGAGAGCGGCCCTCAAGGAAGCCGCCAAGGGCGCCGTCAGGGGGGAAGTCCCCGTCGGCGCCGTCATCGTCCGAGCCGGCCGCATCGTCTCCCGCGGTTCGAACAATCCCGTCAAGACCTCCGACCCCACGGCCCATGCCGAGATCGTCGCCCTTCGCAAGGCGGCCAGGAAAGCCGGGAACTACCGCCTGCCGGACTGCGACATCTATGTGACCGTCGAGCCCTGCGCGATGTGCCTGGGCGCCCTCGTCCAAGCCCGCATCCAGCGCCTGGTTTTCGGCGCGCTCGACCTCAAGACCGGCGCGGTCTCCTCGATCATGAAGTTCCCCTTCGACCGGACCAATCACCGGCCGGAAATCGTCGGCGGAATTCTGGCCGACGATTGCGCGAAGCTCCTTCGGGATTTCTTCAGAGCATGCAGGAAGAAGTCGTCAAATAGGGTGGCGGCATGGCGACCCTGTGTGCGCGGCAAGGCACGGACTTTTCAAGGCCGTTGATTTCGGCTATAATCCGTGTTCTTCTCGTGTCCCGTTGTTGCGGAGAGGTGGCCGAGTGGTTGAAGGCGACGGTCTCGAAAACCGTTATCTCGAGCGATTGGGATCGCGGGTTCGAATCCCGCCCTCTCCGCCATGGATATCCCGGCCTTGAGGGGTCGTCCTCATGGAAAATAAAAGCATGTCCGTGAAAACCGTCCCCCTGGTCGTCACGGGTTTCGGCAACGTCGGCCGGGCCTTCTTTTCTCTCTTACGGGAAAAAAGGGAGGACCTCATAAGCCGGTACGGGCTCGCGCTCGACGTCCTGGCCGTGGCCCAGGCGGAGGGCTGCGCCTATTATGGCGGCCCCCTCGAAGTCCGGCATATTTCCCGGGATGGGAAACCCTGGACCGCCGGCAATCCATCATGGCGCGCGGGGATGAAGGTCGCGGGCATCATCGAAGAAGCCGGGCTGGGCGGATGCCTCGTCGAGTGCACGCTCTCCAACCTGGAGACGGGAGAGCCCGGCTTGTCCTATCTCACCGGCGCCTTCCAGGGCGGCTGGCATGCCGTCGCCGCGAGCAAGGGGGCTTTGGTCGTCGGCTTTCCGCGTCTCAAGGCCATGGCCGAGGAGAACGGAGTATGTCTCAAGTTCAGCGGAGCCACCGGGGCCGCCCTGCCGACCCTCGACGTCGGCCTCTTCTCTCTCGCCGGCGCCCGGATCGAGGGCATCCAGGGAATCCTCAACGGAACGACCAACTATATCCTGACCCGCATGGGAGAGGGCTTGGACTACGCCGAAGCGCTTCAGGAGGCCCAGTCCAAGGGGATCGCCGAACCCGACCCGGCCCAGGATGTCGAAGGCTTGGACACGGCCAGCAAGATCTTGCTCATCACCAACTCCTGCCTCGATGCGGCCTACGCCTTGAAAGACGTCCAGGTCCGCGGCATCGCCGGGATATCCGTCGCTTTTGTCCAGGCCGCCAGGAAGGACGGTCGGTCCGTCAAGCTTTTGGCCACGGCCGCTCCCGGCCGAAAGGACGGACGCTGGAGCCTTGATGTCCGGCCGTCCCTCATCGACGCCACCCATCCGCTCGCCCACGTCAACGGAACGGAAAAAGGCATCACCTTCCTCACCGACTCCATGGGGACGGTGACGGTGACGGGCGGGAGGTCCAACCCGCGCGGCGCCGCGGCCGCCCTCCTCAAGGACATCATCAACATCTACCGTCCGTCGTTCTGAAACCAAATCTTTTTTTCACCCCAGTAAGCATTCTCCCTTTCGTACGATTCCCTCTTGACGCCGGGCGGGCTGTGACGGGAGGCGTCCTTCGGCTGACCATACGGCGCGTTGACCAATCTCATTTTTTTTGATAACGTTATCATCATCCCGGCCCGCCGATTTTCGGTTCGGAGGAATGGAGAGGTGTCCGAGTGGTTTAAGGAGCACGCTTGGAAAGCGTGTGTGCGCCGTAAGGTGTACCGCGGGTTCGAATCCCGCCCTCTCCGCCAGTCACGGGACAAAAAAAAATCAAGGGCAAAATAGACCCGAAGGAGACATGACATGGACAGCAAAGACCTCATCGTGGTGGAAGACCTCTACGGAGCTCACAATTACCATCCCCTCGACGTCGTCATCGCCAAGGCCCAGGGGATTTGGATGCATGACGTCGAAGGCCGCAAGTACCTCGATTGTCTGAGTGCCTACTCCGCCGTCAACCAGGGCCACAGGCATCCCCGGATCGTCCGGGCTCTCGTCGAACAGACCCGCAAGCTGACCCTGACCTCTCGGGCCTTTCGCAACGATCAGTGGCCGATGCTGGCCAAGGAACTTTGCGAAATGACCGGCTACTCCATGGTCCTGCCCATGAATTCGGGTGCCGAGGCCGTCGAGACCGCCGTCAAGACGGCGCGCAAATGGGCCTATATGAACAAGGGCGTTCCCCAGGACAGGGCCGAGATCATCGTTTGCGCCAACAACTTCCACGGTCGGACCGTCACCGTCATCAGCTTCTCGACTGAGCCCCTCTACCGCAAGGATTTCGGCCCCTTCACGCCCGGTTTCACCATCATCCCTTTCGGCGACGCCGATGCCCTGGAGAAGGCCATCACTCCCAACACCGCGGCCTTCATGGTCGAACCCATCCAAGCCGAAGCGGGGATCCTCATCCCTCCCGCCGGATTCCTCAAGAAGGCCGCCGAGATCTGCAAGAGAAACAACGTCCTCTTAATCGCCGACGAGATCCAGACCGGCCTCGGCCGGGTGGGCAAGCTCTTCGCCTGTGAATTCGACGGGGTCAGGCCCGACATGATCGCCATCGGCAAGTCCTTGGGCGGAGGCTGCTACCCCATCTCCGCGGTCCTGGCCGACCGGGAGATCCTCGGCGTCTTCAAGCCCGGCGAGCACGGCTCAACGTTCGGCGGCAACCCCCTTGCCTGCGCCGTGGCCCGGGAAAGCCTACGCGTCCTCTCGGAGGAGAAGCTCGTCGAGAACGCCGCCGAACGGGGTCAGTCCTTCATGGAAAAACTGCGCAAGGTCCGCAGCCGGCACATCAAGGAGGTCCGCGGCCGCGGGCTTCTCATCGGCATCGAGCTTCATCCGGCGGCCGGAGGTGCCCGTCGGTTCTGCGAAGAATTGATGAAGGAAGGCCTGCTCTGCAAGGAAACTCATGACAATGTCATCCGCTTGGCCCCTCCGCTCATCATCCGGGAGAAGGACCTCAACTGGGCCCTTAAACGCATCAAGACCGTCTTTAAAAGGCTGGCCTGAGCCGGAATAATGCGTTTGCGTGTCCATTTTTTAGGACAAACGGCAAGGCCGGATCATATGGGCCGCCTGGCGCGACGTCTGGCATATTCCTTGCTTAAGCCGAGTTTAGGAGGACAGATATGAAAAAGATCCTAGGTTTCCTGTTCATGGTCATGCTCTTCGCTGCGGGCTGTTTGGTATACGTCCCCAACAACGAAGCCAACAGGCCCCCTCAAGAGAACTCTTATCAGGGAGACGAGGGGGCTTACGGGCGCCTGGACACCACCTATTTTTATGAACAAATGCAGCCCTACGGCCGTTGGGTTTCCTATCCTGCCTACGGATACGTTTGGATCCCGGGTGACGTGGGCTACACGTGGCGCCCCTACTCCCGGGGCAACTGGGCCTGGACCGATTACGGGTGGACCTGGGTTTCCCTCGAACGCTGGGGCTGGATCGCCTATCATTACGGCCGGTGGGGCTGGGACAGGCGATTGGGCTGGTTCTGGGTTCCCGACAGCGTTTGGGGCCCGGCTTGGGTGGCGTGGCGATGGGACAACGTGCACATCGGCTGGGCACCTCTTCCTCCCGGCGTCAACTTTGTCCCGGGCCGCGGTTTTGGGCGTCACCAATGGGACATCCCGGGGAATTACTGGAACTTCGTCCGCGGGCGTGATTTCATGGATCGATCGCTCGACCGCTGGATCCTGCCGGTCGAAAGAAATAGCACCATCATCAACCGGACCATCATCAACGTCAACATCAACGTCAGGGATAACCGCGTGTTCGACGACGGAGTGGACGTCGAGCACGTCCATAGGCTGACCAACAAGGTCGTCGAGAAATACTCGCTGAAGGCGGCCCCGCGCGCGGGCGAGGAACGCATCGAAGGCCGCGACCTCGTTCTTTCCAAGCCCGAGATCGTTCGGAACGATATGGCCAAACCCAAGCAGTTCGTCGCGCAGGACAAGGCCGCGGAAGAGATCGATAACGTCCGCGCCGGCCGCATCTCGCGTCAGGTTCCCCGGGACGATGGTGCCGCTCTTCGCCAGGCCCACCAGCAGGAAATAAAGCTCATGCAGGAGAGCCAGGATACCGAGGTCAACGAGATCCGGCGCAAGGCCGATCAAGAGAAGGCGAAGATCCAAAACCCGGCCGAGAAACAGAGGGTGGACACTCAGGTCAGGTCCAAGATCGCCGAACTCAAGAAGAGGCACGAGGAAGAGAAGGCCGCGATGAAGGAGCGCCAGAAGGTGGAGGAAGCGAAGACGAAAAAAGCGCCGGTCCGAAAGAAGATCGACAAGACCTAAGACGCCCGCCGCGCCCGGGCCGTGGCGACGAGCGCGGCGGCCAGAACGACCGCCCCTCCCGAGACCGTTCTCAGGGAGGGGCTTTCTTTAAGGAAAAGCAGGGCCAGGAGGATGCCGTAAACCGGCTCGAGCGAGCTCAGGATGCTGGCCGTCCTGGCCCGGACCTCCCTCATTCCATCGATGAACAGGGTGTGGGCCCCCGCCGTGAAGACAATTCCGAGCATGGCGATGAGCCCCAAATCCCGCGGCGATAGCGCGAAATCGGCCAGGACAACGGCCGGGACCAGGAAGAGGGCGGCGAAGAGGTCCTGGTAGAAGGCCACGGCCAGGCTCGACTGCCGAGAGGCCAGGACCCGGTTGAGGACCGACAGGATGGAAAAGGTCAGTCCCGCCCCAAGGCCCCAGAGGACGCCGCGGACAACAGCGTCGGAAGGATCGAAGCCCGGTATGATCAGGTACAAACCCAAGACGCAGAGGAAGGCGTAGCCGAGGCTGGCCGGATCCCAACGTTCTCTCGTCAGAAGCGGTTCCAGGAAGACCGTGAAGACCGGGAAGCTCGCGTAAGCCAGGAGACCGACGGCCACCGAGGAGACCTGGACGGCCTTGAAGAACATCGTCCAGTGAACGGCCAAAGCGAGGCCGCATAGGGCGAGGAGGACCAAGTCCCGCCGGGGAACGATCCGCAACGAACGCCGGCCGAAGCCCAGGACCGCGAAAAGCGCCACGGAAGCGAAAAGGACCCGGCCGAAAACGATGACGGGAGGGGAGAGGGCGAGCCACTTTCCGAACAACCCCGGGAAGCCGAATAGGAAGACGGCCAGGTGGATCTCGAGAAGGCTGCGGGAACGCTCTCGCACGGGTTTATTATATTCCTTTTCCTTGAATTTTGGCCTGTTTGTGCTAAGATAAGCTTTACTTTTTAGGGGAAGCATCCGGTTTTCCCTTCCGTCTTAGAACGGCCGAAATCCATGTCCTACAAGATATTCGCCCGGAAATACAGGCCGCAGGCCTTCGAAGAGGTCATAGGCCAGAAGTCCGTCGTCCGGACGATCCAGAACGCCATCCAGATGGGCCGGATCTCCCAGGCCTATCTCTTCTCGGGGATGAGGGGGACGGGTAAGACCTCTGTTGCCCGTATCCTGGCCAGGGCCCTGAACTGCGCCAACGGTCCGACGGCGACCCCCTGCAGGATCGAGGACAAGGACGGCGCGGACGACAAGACCAAGCCCTGCGACTATTGCGCGGCCATCAGCGAGGACAGGGCCATCGACGTTTTGGAGATCGACGGCGCTTCCAACCGGGGCATCGACGAGATCCGGGCCCTTCGCGAGTCGCTGAAGTACAAGGCGCTCTACACCCGCTACAAGGTCGTCATCATCGACGAGGTCCACCAGATTACCAAGGAAGGCTTCAACGCCCTTCTCAAGACCCTCGAAGAACCGCCGCCGAACACGGTCTTCATATTCGCGACGACGGAGTTCAACAAGGTCCCGGCGACGATCGTTTCGCGGTGCCAGCATTTCGAGTTCCGCAAGATCTCCCACAAGGACATCATCAACCACCTCGTGGAGATCGCCAGGAGAGAGGCGATCACCATCACCCCCATCGGGCTGGCCATGATCGCCGAAGCCGCCGACGGCAGCATGCGGGACGCCCAGAGCCTGCTTGACCAGGCCGTGGCTTTCAGCGGCGAGAACATCAGCGACGAGGACCTCAAGACGATCCTCGGGGCGATCGGTCCGGACGTTGTGTTCCGGTTCTCGACGGCCGTCCTCGAGGAAAAGCCCGAAGACGTATTCCCCCTGGTCGAAAGCGTTACTGCCGCCGGCTACGACCTTCGTTTTGTCTACGGCAAGTTCATCGAGCATTTTCGGGCCCTCCTCCTCGTCCGTTCCGTCGAAAAGCCGGAGGACCTGCTCCTCGCGAGCGCGGAAGAACTCCAGGCCCTCCGGGCTCAGGCCTCGAAGGCCACGGCCGAGGACCTTCTCCGTTACCTCCTCGCCCTTCAGCAGGCCGAGGCCGGCTTGAAATACTCGGCCATGCCCCGGATCTACCTCGAAGCCTTCCTCATAAAACTGTGCCACTTTCGCAAGATCGTGCCTCTCCAGCAGCTCATCCGCGACGTGGAATCGCTCAAGAAGGAGTCTCCGCGGACCCTGCCCAAGCCCCCAGGGTATTCGACGGCGGGCACGACCTCCGCCGGCGGGACGTCCCGTCCCGCCCCGGCCGGAGCGCCCCCGCGCACTCCCTCTTCGACCGCTCCGGCCCCTCCTCCGGCCCAGAAAGACGTCTTCAAGCGTGTCCTCGAAAAACTGGCTACGGACAGGGCCCCGCTGGCCGCCCTCCTGGCCCAGTATTCGTCGATCATGTTCAAGGACAATATCCTCGAAGTCTTTTTCGCCAGCGGCCGGGGCTTTTTCGTCACGAGCATCCAGGAGAAGGACATCCGGGCGGTCGAGCGGGCGGCCTCCGAAGTGCTGGGCCGTGAAACAAAGGTCCGATTCGCCGAGGAGAACGCCACCGACGGCGGCCCCATCCGTCCGGGCCGGGAACTCGAGGCGGCCCTCAAGGACCCGGCCGTGCAGTACTTCATGAACACGTTCAAGGCTTCGGTCCTCTCGGCGGACCCCATTCCGGCGGCGCGGGACAAGCCGGCCAAGGGGCCCGGTCCAACGGAGAACGAGACATGAAAAACGTCATGGACCTCCAGAAAATGATGAAAGCGGCCAAGGAGATGCAGGACCGGCTCCAGCAGGAGCTCGCGGCCCTGCGCGTCGACGGGTCGAGCGGCGGCGGCATGGTCAGCCTGGTCCTCGACGGCCACAAGGCCCTACTGTCCATCCGCATCGAACCGGAGGTCGCCGACAAGAACGAGGTCGAGATGCTCCAGGACCTGATCGTGGCCGCCTTCAACGACGCGGCGGCCAAGGTCGACGAGGCGATGGCCCAGAAGCTGGGCGGCCTCGGCGGCGGCCTCAAGATCCCGGGGTTGTTCTGATGTTCGAATACGCCCAGCCCCTGCACGAGCTCATCGAGGAGCTGCGGCGGATCCCGGGCATCGGGGCCAAGACGGCCCAGCGCATCGCCTTTTATTTCCTCGGGCTCCCGACCGAAGACGCCGACCGGCTGGCCGAGGCCATCCGGGAGGCCAAGAGGAAGATCTTCTACTGCGGTCGATGCAACAACATCACCCATGTCGACCCCTGCCTGATATGTTCAGACCCCCAGCGGTCCGACGAGTCCCTATGTATCGTCGAGGAACCGTTCAACATCTCCTCGATCGAGAAGACGGGCATCTACAGCGGACGATACCATGTCCTCCTTGGCGCCCTCTCGCCTCTCAAGGGCCGCGGGCCCGACGAGCTCCGGCTGGGAAAACTCGTCAAGAGGATCGAAACGGGGACCTTCAAGGAGATCATCGTCGCCACCAACCCGACGGTGGAAGGGGAGGCCACGGCGCTCTATCTTCATCGGGTGCTCAAAGCGTTCGGCATCCGGATCACCCGGTTGGCCATGGGCCTTCCGGTCGGCTCGGACCTCGATTTCGCCGACCAGGTGACCATCAAGAGAGCCCTGGAAGGACGAACGGAGCTCAAGGATTGACACGGCACGCCGCGAACGGCGTTCGATCATAACGAAGGAGTTCGAAATGAAAAAAGATATGCAGACGATCGATGGAAATACGGCGGCGACCCACGTCAGCTACGCGTATTCCGAGGTCGCGGCCATCTACCCGATCACACCGTCTTCGACGATGGGTGAGCTGGCCGACGAATGGTCCTCCCAGGGCCGGAAGAATATCTTCGGTCAGCGGGTAGACGTCACCGAGATGCAGTCCGAGGGCGGCGCCTCCGGCGCGGTCCACGGGGCGCTCTCGGCCGGTGCCCTGACGACGACCTTTACGGCCTCCCAGGGCCTGATGCTCATGCTCCCCAATATGCACAAGATCGCCGGCGAGATGCTGCCGACGGTCTTCCTTGTTTCGGCCCGGTCGCTGGCCTGCCAGGCCCTCTCCATCTTCGGCGACCACAGCGACGTCATGGCCGCTCGCAACACGGGCTTCGCCATGATCTGCGGCGGGTCCGTCCAGGAAGCCCAGGACCTGGCCATCGTCGCCCACCTGGCGACCCTGCGGAGCCAGATCCCTTTCCTCCACTTCTTCGACGGCTTCCGGACCTCCAACGTTGTCGAGAAGGTGGACGTCGTCTCCTACGAGACGCTGGCCGGGCTCTTCGAGCCCCAATACCTCGAGGCCTTCCGGAAACGTTCCCTCAACCCCGAACGGCCCATGCTCAAGGTCGGCCAGCAGAACCCCGATGTTTACTTTCAGGGCCGGGAGACCGTCAACAAGTATTACGCCGAATGCCCGGGCATCGTCCAGCAGTACATGGACAAGGTGGCCAAGGTCATCGGCCGCCAATACCATCTTTTCGATTACTTCGGCGCTCCCGACGCCGAAAAGGTCATCGTCATGATGGGTTCTGGAGCGGAAACGGCCGAGGAGACGATCAACTACCTGAATGGTCACGGGGCCAAGCTGGGCCTGGTCAAGGTCCGGCTGTATCGGCCCTTCGACGCGGCCGCCCTCCTGGCGGCCATCCCGGCTTCGGCGAAAAAGATCGCCGTCCTCGACCGCACCAAGGAACCCGGCTCGATCGGCGAGCCGCTCTACCTCGACGTCGCCCTGACTCTGGCCGGTCGCCCCGTCAAGACGATCGGCGGGCGCTACGGCCTCTCGTCCAAGGAGTTCACGCCCAGCATGGTCAAGGCGGTCTACGACCATCTCGACGGAAAGGCGACGAACGGCTTCACAGTGGGCATCACGGACGATGTCACCCACACGTCGATCCCCGTCGGCCCGGCACTCGACACCGAGCTTCCCGGCACGGTCCGCTGCAAGTTTTACGGGTACGGCTCGGACGGGACGGTCGGCGCCAATAAGAACTCGATCAAGATCATCGCCGACCACACGGAAATGTTCGGCCAGGGCTATTTCCAGTACGACTCGAAGAAGTCCGGCGGCATCACCATTTCCCATCTCCGCTTCGGGAAGAGCCCCATCCAATCCCAGTACTTCCTCAACACGGTCGATTTCGTCGCCCTCCACAAGCCTTCTTATATCGGTCGCTTGGACATCCTCGAGGGCATCCGCGAGGGCGGGACGTTCCTCATCAATTCCAACTGGAAGGCCGACGAAGTCTTCGAGAACCTGACCGAGGATATGCAGAAGACGATCATCGCCAAGAAAGTCAAGGTCTATAACATCGACGCCCTGAAGATCGCCGGCGAGCTCGGGCTGGGCCTGCGCATCAACTCGATCATGCAGGCCTGCTTCTTCAAGCTTTCCGGCGTCCTCCCCGAGGCCGAGGCCATCTTCCTCATCAAGAAGGCCATCGAAAAGACCTATGGCCGCAAGGGGGAAGAGGTCGTCCAGATGAACTGGGACGCCGTCGACCGGTCCGCGGCGGCCCTGGAAGCGGTCCCCATACCGGCCCAGATCACCAAGTCCGCGCCTGTCGTGAAGATCGTTCCCGACGACGCCGACGCGTACGCCAAGGAGGTCATCGACCCCGTCACCCGGTTCAAGGGCGACTTCCTGCCCGTCTCCAAGATGCCCCTCGACGGCGCCGTGCCGACGGGTACCACGCGGCTCGAGAAGCGCGGCATCGCCGTCGAATGCCCGAAGTGGATCCCCGAGAACTGCATGCAGTGCAACCAGTGCTCCTTCGTCTGCCCCCACGCCTCCATCCGGGCCAAGCAGATCGCCCCGGCCGACCTCACCGGCGCTCCCGCGGGTTTCGCGGTCCTCAAATCCAACACCAAGAACGACAGGGGCCTCCAGTACCGCGTCCAGTGCTACGTGGAGGATTGTGTCGGTTGCGGTTCATGCGCGGAGGTCTGCCCCGCCAAGAACAAGGCCCTGGTCATGACCCCGATCGCGGAGCTTCGAGCCGTGGGCGAGACCCAGAAGGCCGAATTCTTCGACAAACTCCCCGACAACGTCGTCGACGGCATCAGGCCGGACTCGCTCAAGGGCAGCCAGTTCCTGCGGCCGCTTTTCGAGTTCAGCGGCGCCTGCGCCGGCTGCGGGGAGACGCCCTACGTCAAGCTGGTCACCCAGCTCTACGGCGACCGGATGATCATCGCCAACGCCACGGGTTGCTCGTCGATCTACGGCGGCACGTTCCCGACCTCCCCCTATTGCATGACGGCCGAGGGCAAGGGTCCCGCTTGGGGCAACTCGCTCTTCGAGGACAACGCCGAATACGGCTTCGGCATGCGCCTGGCGGTCGATGCCAACCGGAAATCGCTGGCCGCTTCGATCGACGCCGCCCAGGCGGCGGGCACGACGCCCGCGCTCATGGACGCCTTGGCGAAGATGAAAGTTGCCTGGACATCGACGGGTGAGGAGGCCAAGTCGGCGGCCAAGGCCGTTCTGGCCGCCCTGCCGGCGGCGCTGGCCAAGGCCAACGGGGCCAAGCCACACCTCGCCAAGATCTCGGAGCTCAAGGACTTCCTGGTCGAGAAGAGCGTTTGGTGCATCGGCGGCGACGGCTGGGCCTATGATATCGGCTACGGCGGTCTCGACCACGTCCTGGCCATGAACCGCAAGATCAACGTCCTTGTCCTCGACACCGAGGTCTATTCCAACACCGGCGGCCAGTCTTCCAAGGCCACGCCGACCGGCGCCGTGGCCAAGTTCGCCTCGTCCGGCAAGAAGACCGCGAAGAAAGATCTCGGCCGGATGGCCATGACCTACGGCTACGTCTACGTCGCGTCCGTGGCCATGGGCGCGAACATGAACCAGTGCCTCAAGGCCTTCCTCGAGGCCGAGGCCTATCCCGGCCCGTCGATCATCATCGCCTACTCACCGTGCATCAACCACGGTATCGACATGAGCAAGGCCCAGGCCGAACAGAAGCTGGCCGTTGACACGGGCTATTGGCTCCTCTACCGTTTCAACCCCCTCCTGGCCAAGGAAGGCAAGAACCCGCTCCAACTCGACTCGCGCGAGCCCAAGCTCGAGTACGACGCCTTTCTCAAGAACGAAGTCCGTTACCGGACGCTCACTCAGCAGTTCCCGGAGATCGCCAAAGAGCTCTTCGCACGCGCCGCCGATGAGGCCAAAAAGCGCTTCGGATCCTACAAGAAAATGGCGGAGTAGGGATCGTCAGCAAAGAATTCCGCTGAGGCCATTGTCCGGGTCGTCCGGAGCTCTTCCTCCGTTATCCCCTTGTCCCGGAGGCCGGCGAGATCGGACCTTTTCGTTTTTGCCCCGGGCCGCAGACTGTGCTAGAATCGGAGCAAGAGGAATGCCGGATCATGAAGCCCGAAAGAAAAGCCCGGATCCTCGTCATCGACGACGAGGAGAACATCCGTAAATCCCTGAGGATGATCCTCGAGTACGAGGGATACGAATTCTTCGAAGCCGCGAACGGCGAGGATGGCCTGGAAGCGCTTCGTGAGACCGTCGGCCTCGACCTCGTCCTTCTCGATATCAAGATGCCGGGCAAGAGCGGCCTCGAGGTCCTGGCCGAACTCAAGCAGCGGCCCTTCGTCCCGGACGTCATCATGATCTCGGGGCAGGGCACGATCCATGCGGCAGTCGAAGCCACCAAGCTGGGCGCTTTCGATTTCCTGGAAAAGCCGCTTCACCGGGAGCGCGTCCTCCTCAGCATCCGCAACGCCCTCAAGCAGACCAGCCTCGCTCGCGAGTGCCAGGACCTCAAGAAGAAGGCGGAGAAGCACTACGAGATCATCGGCAACCACCCCCTCATCCAGACGCTTTGGAAGGAGATCCTCAAGATCTCGCCGACCAACGCCACGGTCCTGATCTACGGCGAAAGCGGGACGGGCAAGGAACTCATCGCCCGTTCCATCCACGCCCACAGCCTGCGGGCCAGGGAAACCTTCATTCAGGTGAATTGCGCCGCCATACCGGAGGAACTCATCGAGAGCGAGCTCTTCGGCCACGAGAAAGGGGCCTTCACCGGGGCCACGGAGAAAAAGACGGGCAAGTTCGAGCAGGCCGACGGCGGCACCATCTTTCTCGACGAGATCGGCGATATGAGTCTCCGGACCCAGTCCAAGGTCCTCCGTGTCCTCGAAGAGGGCGAGGTCCAAAAGGTCGGCTCGAGCCGGATGTCCAAGGTCGACGTTCGCGTGATCGCCGCCACCAACAAGGACCTCCGCAAGGAGATCCAGGAAGGGAGGTTCCGGGAAGACCTCTTTTTCCGGCTCAACGTCGTCCCCCTGTATTCGCCTCCTCTGCGGGAGAGGCCGGAGGACATCCCGGTGCTTATCGACTATTTTTCCCGGACCTTCGCCGAGGAAAATAATTTCCGGCCGCGGAAGTTCTCGGCGGAAGCCCTCGAGGCCATGTCCCGCTATGCCTGGAAAGGCAACGTCCGCGAGCTCAAGAACATCGTCGAGCGGCTGATGATCATGACCGACCGGGACACGATCGAGAGAAGGGACCTGCCCGGACCCCTGCGGGAGAAGCCGGAGGCGGCCCTGCCAGAGGCGGCCGGGATCAAGACGCTCCGCGAATTCCGGGACCTGGCCGAGCGGGATTTCCTCCTGGCTAAGCTCGAGGCCAACGGCTGGAACATCTCCCAGACGGCCCGGGAGATCGACACGCCGCGGTCGAACCTCTATAAAAAACTCGAACAATACGGTATAAAGATAACGGCCGGAGTGGGCGAGACGGTCGCCGCTCCTTCCCGAGAGGGAGGAGGGGAGGAAAGTCCGGACTCCGAAGGGCAGGATGGTCGCTAACCGCGACCCCGGGTGACCGGGGGAAAGTGCCACAGAAAACACACCGCCCTCCAGGGCAGGCGCAGCCTCCCCGGGGAGCAAGGGTGAAATGGCGAGGTAAGAGCTCACCGCCCCGTCAGCGATGACGGGGGCAAGGCAAACCCCATCCGGAGCAAGGCCAAACGAGCCCCGTTTTGGGACTGCCCGTCCCAGGGGGCGGGTCGGCCGCTCGAGCCCCGGGGCAATCCGGGGCCTAGTCAAATGACCGTCGCCCGTTTTTCGCGGGAACAGGATCCGGCTTACGTCCCGCTCCGGCCGTTCTTATTTATCGTTTGTTGAAGCTCGAGAGGGGAGCAAGGAATGACGATCTGGCTCGAATTCCTCGTGGTCACGGGCCTCATTCTCTTCTCGGGAACGAAGCTGACCCGCTACGGCACCATCATTTCCGATAAGACCGGCCTCAGCGGGCTCTGGCTGGGAATGGTCCTCATGGCCGGCGTCACTTCGCTTCCCGAGCTGGCCACTGGGCTGAGCGCGGTTTCAGCGGGCCTCCCCGACATTGCCGCGGGGAACATCCTCGGCAGCTGCGTTTTCAACGTCTTCATCCTCGGGCTGCTCGATACGCTGTCGAAGAAAGTGCCCCTATCGTCCAAGATCAACCAGGCGAACGTTCTTTCGGCGGGGATGTCCATTCTTTTCCTCGGCGGAGTCTCGTTAAGCCTTTTCCTTGGCGCACGGCTTCCCGGGCTGGGCTGGGTGGGCGTTTATACTCCACTGCTCATCGTCGGCTACCTGGGCACGATGCGGATGGTCTTCAAGTTCGAGAAAAAGCGCTCATCTTCGGCCTCCGGACGGGACAAGGAACGGGCCTCGCCCGGAATGACATTACGGACGGCCGTCATCCGCTACGCCCTTCACGCGGGGGTCGTCGTCGGCGCCGCCCTTTTCCTGCCGACGATCGCCGAGCGTATCGCCGAAACGACGGGCCTCGGCCAGACCTTCGTCGGCAACATCTTCGTCGCCATCTCCACGTCCTTCCCCGAGCTGGCTGTGTCCGTCTCCGCGATGAGGATCGGCGCCGTCGACATGGCCGTGGGCAACATCTTCGGCAGCAACATCTTCAATATCCTCATCCTGGCCGTCGAGGATCTTTTCTACTTCAAGGGGCCGATTTTGTCATCCGTCGAGAGCCAGCACCTGATTCCCTCGCTGCTGGCCATGGCCATGACCGGACTGGCCATCGCCGGGCTTATCTACAACGCCGAGAAAAAGCGCTTTCTTTGGGCCTGGGATTCGTTCGGTATCATTCTGATCTTTGCCGCCAACCTCTTTCTTCTGCTCGTCCTGCGTTGAAGTCCGGCCGCGACACCGCCCCTCCGATCCCTGTCCAAGTCCGAAGGATTATGTTATAAACAATGGCCATGGGTATCCCTTACGGCGCCATCGGGATCGGGATCGCCGTTATTTTCGGAGTTTGGGCTTTCATCGTCGCCGAGAC
Source organism: uncultured Eubacteriales bacterium (assembly GCA_964652895.1). Taxonomy (GTDB): domain Bacteria; phylum Acidobacteriota; class Aminicenantia; order Aminicenantales; family Saccharicenantaceae; genus RBG-16-66-30. The sequence goes on along the minus strand of CAZZCH010000004.1, from coordinate 33,910 downwards.
GGTCAAGGAGCGGACCATCATCACAGGGATGGCCATCGCCATTTTCATAATCCCGGTCGTTTTCCCCTCGCCGGCCGGCCGCCTGATCTCGCTCGCGGGATGGATGATCTACGGACTCGGTTGTATCATTTACCTGCGCTATAACGGCATGGAGATCCGCTGATGCCCCGTTTCGCCTGGTGGAAGGACGCCTCTCCGGACGCGCGGCGGTCCCTCGTCGCGGCCTCGTTCGGCTGGATGCTCGACTCCTTCGACGTCATGCTCTACGCCATGGTCCTGGCGGCGCTCATGTCCGACATGAGCATGGCCAAAGCGACGGCCGGACTGCTGGGCTCTCTGACGCTCATCGCTTCCGCCGTAGGCGGCCTGGTTTTCGGCGTCATCGCCGACCGATTCGGCCGCCGCAGAGCCCTGATGGGCAGCGTCCTGATCTATTCGGTTTTCACCGCGGCCTGCGGCTTCGCATCGAGCGTCGTCATGCTGGCCGTCTTCCGGATCTTCCTCGGCCTGGGCATGGGCGGGGAATGGGCCAGCGGGGCGGCCCTCGTCTCGGAAACCTGGCCCGCCCAGCACCGCGGCAAGGCCCTGGGCATCGTCCAGAGCTCCTGGGCCGTCGGATACGCCGCCGCGGCGGCGGTCGCCGCGATCGTCTTGCCCCTGTGGGGATGGAGGGGCGTTTTTTTCATCGGCGTCATTCCGGCTTTCTTCACGCTCTGGATCCAGAAGAAGGTCCGGGAGCCGGAGATCTGGAGGGCCGGCCGGGCGGCGGCGCCGAGCATCCGGTCCGGATTCAGGGAGATCTTCGGGAAAAAGAGACTGCGGTTGACCGTTCTCGTGACCCTGATGAACGCCTGCACCATGTTCGCCTGGTGGGGCTTCAACCTCTGGCTGCCGGCCTATTTGTCGATGGCTCCCAGTCAGGGTGGCATCGGCCTCAGTCCGCGGACGATGTCGGGCCTGGTCATAATCATGCAGTCCGGAATGTGGCTCGGCTATATCACCTTCGGCTTCATCAGTGACAAGCTCGGGCGGAAGCGCTCGTATGTGGGATTTCTCCTGGCCGCCTCTGTATTTATGCTGCTTTACTCCCAGACGCGTCAGCCACTTCTCCTTCTTCTGCTGGGGCCATTCGTCGCTTTCTTCGGCACGGGGTATTTTACGGGTTTCGGTGCCCTGACGGCGGAGATCTACCCGACGGCCGTCCGGGCCACGGCCCAGGGCATCACCTACAACACCGGCCGCATCGTCAGCGCCATGGCGCCGTTGGTCGTCGGCTCCCTGGCGCAAACGCGGGGATTCGGATTCTCGTTCATCGTGATATCACTGGCCTTCGTGGCGGCGGCGGTGTTGTGGATCGGCATTCCCGAGACGAAGGGCAAAGCCCTGGACTAGCCGGGCCGATGGGGCAAGAAATCTAGAAAACGGCAGAGAAAGCCTGGCGGATGAGGGCCAGGAGGTTCCCGGGCCACAACCCCAGCTGGACCGTTCCGAACAGGCATAAGAAGATAACCAGGTAAAGGGCCGGGTTCTCCCGGTCGATGGCGACCTCGCCGTTCTCGTCCTTCATGTACATGACAACGATGATCTTCAAGTAGTACCCGACCGAAACCAGGCTGGCCAGGACCGCGGCCGCGGCCAGCGCGACATGCCCCTCTCGGACGGCTCCGCTGAAGACATAGAACTTGGCCAGGAAGCCGGCCGTGGGCGGAAAGCCGGCCAGGGAAAGAAGGAAGACGGAGAAACAGACGGCCAGCCACGGGTAACGGCGGCCGAGGCCGGCAAAATCGTCAAGCGCCGTGTACTCGACACCTTTCCGCGACATCGCCGCCACGACGCCGAAGGCCCCGGCGTTCATGAACAGATAGACGACGAGGTAGAAGACGAGGCTCGGCCCGTCCCCGGAGATGACGGCCATGAGGAGATAGCCCGTATGGGCGATGCTCGAATAGGCCAGCATCCTCTTGACGCTTTTTTGACGGAGCGCCGCCAGGTTGCCGGCGAACATGGTCAGGACCGCCAAGAGTGTCAGGGCGGGGCCGAAGACGGCGGCGAAGGGCTCGTTCCTCATGAGGGGGACGAGGAGCCTGAAGAGGACGGCCAGTCCGGCGGCCTTGGGCGCAACGGTCAGGAAGACGGTCACGGGCGTCGGGGCGCCCTCGTAGACGTCGGGGGCCCACATGTGGAAGGGAGCGATGGCGATCTTGAAGCCCAGGGCTGAGAGGATAAGGCCCAGGCCGGTGGCGGCGGCAGGGGCCAGGCCCGAGCGCGATGTCCCGGTCGCGATAAACGTCGAAAAATCGAGGTTCCCCGAGCTGCCGAAAATAAGGGCCAGACCGAAGACGAAGAAAGCGCCGGCGAAACTGCCCATCAGAAAGTACTTGGCCGCTGCTTCGGAGGAAAACCTATCGGCCCTCTTAAGGCCCGTTAGGGCATACGAAGCGACCGAGAGGACCTCGAGCCCCAGGAAAACGACGAGCCAATCTGTCGTGGAGACCATGATCATCAGCCCCGATACGGCCAGGAGGACGAGACCGCAGAGCTCGCCGAAATTCACGCCCTGGCGGGCCGCGTATTCAAGGCTCATCAGGACGACGACGAGGCCGACGACGACGAAGACGGCCATGAGGAGCAGGGCGAACCGGTCGAGGAGAAGACGCCCGCCGAAATAGCTCAGATCGTGGTTCCAGGAGCGGACCGTGAAAAAACCGGCCGCGAGGAGAGCGATGCCGGCGAGGTAGCCGAGGGGTTCCCGGCCGGTCCGTTTCATGAACGCTTCCGCGAGCAGGACGACGAGAGCGCCCGAAACGACGGCGATGAGAGGGGCCACGGCCATGAACGTCGTCATCCTACCGCTCCCGCCTGGCGACGTTTGCGGTCTGCCCTGGGGATAGGTCCGGAATCAGAACCCGGATCGTCCCTCCGGTATCCGGTTGGACCGGGAGCACGGCCCGGGTCCCGTCTCGCAGGGAGTCGATATAGCGGGAAACGGACGCGTCCATCTTTCGAAGGATGGTCCCCGGGAAAAGGCCCATCAGGAGAATAAGGATGATGATGGGGACGAGGGTGGCGAGCTCCCGGCGGTCGACGTCCCGGAGAAGCCCGTCCGGATCTCTGAGCGGGCCGTGCATGATCCTCCGGTAAAGCCAGAGAAGATAGGCTGCCGACAGAATAACGGTCGAAACGCCGAGCGCCGCCAGGACTTTGTTCGAGGTGAAGATGCCGAAGAAGCACAGGATCTCCCCGACGAAGCCGTTGAGCCCCGGCAGCCCCGCGGACGAAAGCATGGCGACGAGGAATATGGCCGCGAAGACGGGCATCCGGGCGGCGGCACCGCCGTAATCCTTGATGAGCCGGGTGTGGGTCCGCTCGTAGAGGATCCCGACGCAGAGGAAAAGCGCGCCCGTGCTCAGGCCATGGTTGAGCATCTGGTAGAGGGCGCCTTCGGTGGCCGTGAAGTTGAGAGAGAATACGGCCAGCATGATGAGGCCCATGTGGCTGACACTCGAGTAGGCGACGAGGGACTTCATGTCCTTCTGGGCGAGCGCCATCAGGCCGCCGTAGATGATGCCAACGGCGGCCAGGACCGAAAGAGCCGGGGCGAAGGATGCCGCGGCCTGGGGGAAGAGGGGGATGCCCAAGCGCAGGAAGCCGTAGGCCCCCATCTTGAGGAGGACCGCGGCCAGGAGGACGGAGCCGGCCGTCGGCGCCTCGACGTGGGCGTCGGGGAGCCAGGTGTGGAGCGGGAAAAGAGGGATCTTGATGGCGAAAGCCAGTCCGAAGGCAAGGAAAACCCAGGTCTGGAGGGCGGGGGAGAGGGCCTCGTCGGCCAGGTCGAAGATGGCCAGGGAGAAGGTTCCGGTCGCCCGATGGTATGCGGCATAGAGGACGAAGATGCCGACGAGCATGAGCAGGCTTCCGAACATGGTGAAAAGGATGAATTTCGTCGTGGCATAGATCCGGCGGCGGCCTCCCCAGAGCCCGATGAGGAAATACATCGGGATGAGCATGGCCTCCCAAAAAACGTAGAACAGGAAGAGGTTGAGGGAGACGAAGACGCCGATCATGCCGGTCTCGAGGACGAGCATGAAGAACGAGAATTCCTTGATCCGATCGTTGACGGCCCGCCAGGATGACAGCAGGGCCAGGGGGGTGAGGAAAGCCGCGAGAAGAACAAGGAAGAGACTGATGCCGTCGACCCCGACGTGATAGTCGAGGCCGCGCCCGAGCCACGGCGCATGTTCGACGAACTCCGGAAGGCCGGCCTTCCCGTCAAATCCGAAGAAAATGAGCAGGGAGAAAACGAAGGTCAGGAGCGATACCGACAGGGTAGCCATCCGCACGGCCTTGACCGACCCCCGCCGGAAAAAGACGAGGAGGAGCGCGCCGGCAAGCGGCAGGAACGTGACCATGGAAACGAGCGGCAGGTTCGCGATCATAGCAGCAGGAATCCCAGGAAAATTATCGCCCCGATGAGAAATGCCAGGGCGTAGTCGCGAACAAACCCGCTCTGAAGGAAATTCAAGCCTTTGCCGGCCAGGCTGGCGACGGTGGCCGACCCGTCGAGCGCAGCGTCGATGACCTTGAGGTCGAAACTTTCATAGACCTTTTCGGCCCCTCTGACCAGGGGGCGGACGGCGACGGCGTCATAGGCCTCGTCGATATAGTATCTGCTCACGAGGAGCCGGTAGATGCCGGGAAAACGAGAAGCCAGACGGCCGGGGAGGGTGGGCGTCCGGCGGTAGAAAACGTAGGCCAGGACGATGCCTAGGAGCGCCGCGGCCGTGGCCGCGATAATGAGCACTCCCTCCGTGGAAACAGCCAGATGTTGGCTCAGAGTCTTGACCGAGCCCTCCATAAAGCGGCCGAAGAGATCGGCTTTCCCGCCGAAAAGGACGGGCAGGCCGATGTAACCGGCCAGGACGGAGAAAGCGGCCAGGAAGATGAGAGGAATGGTCATCGCCCGCGGCGACTCATGGACGTGATGACCGGGATCCCGGGCAAACCGCTCCTCACCATAGAATGTCAGGTAAACGAGACGGAACATGTAGAACGCCGTCAGAACGGCGCCCAGAAGGCCCAGCCCATAGAGGACGTAATGGCCGCCGCCGAACGCGCTCGTCAGGATGGCGTCCTTGGAGAAAAAACCCGAGAGGAACGGGACGCCCGAAATGGCCAGGGCCCCGATGAGGAATACGGGAAAGGTCACGGGGAGATATTTCTTGAGGCCGCCCATCCGACGCATGTCCTGCTCGCCGGCCAGGGCATGGATGACGCTGCCCGCGGCCAGGAAGAGCAGGCTCTTGAAGAAGGCGTGCGTGACGAGGTGGAACATCCCCGCGGCATAGGCCCCGACGCCGCAGCCGAGGAACATGTAGCCGATTTGGGAGATGGTGGAGTAAGCCAGGACCTTCTTGATGTCGTTCTGGACGAGGGCCATGGTCGCGGCGAACAGGGCCGTCGCGGCCCCGATCCAGGCGACGACGGTCGCTGCGGGGATCGAGGCGGCATAAAGACCGCTCAGGCGGCAGACCATGTAAACGCCCGCGGTGACCATGGTCGCGGCGTGGATGAGGGCCGACACCGGCGTTGGGCCCTCCATGGCGTCGGGGAGCCAGACGTAGAGCGGGATCTGGGCCGATTTTCCCGTCGCCCCGATGAAGAGGAGGAGGGCGACCAGGGTCACCAGCCCCGAGGGCAGGAGGCCGTTTGCGCCGGCTTCGTTGATGGCGGCGAAGCTCGAGCCGCCGACGTTGGCCAGGAGGAAGAGGATGCCGATTATGAAGGCCGCGTCGCCGATCCGGTTGACGATAAAAGCCTTCATGCCGGCCTTGGCCGCCTCGGGCCGATCGAACCAGAACCCGATCAGGAGATACGAGCAGAGTCCGACCCCTTCCCAGCCCAAGAACATGAGGACGATATCCGAGGCCATGACCAGGACGAGCATGAAGAAAGAGAACAGGTTGAGGTGGGCGAAATACCTTGCGTAAGACCGGTCTTCGGCCATATAGGCGGTCGAATAGACATGAATGAGCAGGCCGACCCCCGTGACGACCAGGGCCATGACGGCCGTCAGATGGTCGAAGACGAAGGCGATACGGGAGGAGAAAGACCCGCTCGAGATCCAGGGAATCAGGGTCTTGCCGAGGCCGGGGCCCGCGCCGGGAAGCCGAGCGAGATGGACGAAGGCCGCTAGGGACAGCAGGAACGACAGGAAGACGGCCGACGAGGCCTGCCAGGCGATCCAACGCCGGGAAAGTTTCGTCCCGAAAAGGATGAGAAGGAGCGAGCTCGCTCCCGGTATCAGGGGGATCAGCCAGAATAGCTCGGCCATCCTAGCCCTTCAGGTCCTTGAGATCGTCGGTTTGAATGGTCTTCCGCTGACGAAAGACGAGGACGATGATCGCCAGGCCTATTACCGCTTCGGCCGCGGCCACGGTGATGACGAAAAGAACGATGGCCTGGCCATCGGCCTTGCCTAGAGCCTTGGCCAGGGCTAAGAACGCCAGGTTTCCCGCGTTAAGCATGACCTCGACGGCCATGAATTGCGTCAGCAGGTCTTTCTTGACGAAAAAGGCCACGACTCCGAGGACGAAGAGGACGGCGGCCAGGACGAAAAACGCCGATGAGGGGATCACGCGCCCTCCTTTTTGCCGGCTAGGGCCAGCGCGCCCACGAGGGCGGCCAGGATGAGGAGAGACGTGATCTCGAACGCGTAGATGTAGTCGGAGAAAAGGAGGTGTCCGAGCCGGGCCGTGTCGCCCCCGGACGTCTGGGCTGCCCCGGGGTTCCCGAGGACGAGCTTGCAGCCGGCCAGGAGAAGCTCGGCCAGGAGGACGATCCCCAGCCCGGCCGTAAGGGCCAGCCGGAGCTTCTTGGCTCGGGCGGGAAGCTCTCCCCGGAGGTTGAACATCATGATGGCGAAGAGGAAGAGGACCATGATGGCCCCGGCGTAGACCAGCACCTGGACGGCGGCGGCGAAGGGAGCGTCGAGCAGGCCGAAGAGACCGCCCAGGCTGGAAAACGAAAGGACCAAGAAAAGGGCGCTATGGGCCTGGTTCCGCGAAAGGATCATGGCCATGACCGAACCGATACAGAGGAAAGAGAGGATTAAAAAAACAGCCCAGACCATGGAATTTCCCCTTATATTTAGTTTTCCCGGCCGCCAAAGTCAAGCCGGAAATTGGGCCGGTCGAGGGAAGGCCGATTTGGCGTTGACAATCCGGGCGGATTTGTTATAATAACGGCGGTATCGCGGGGTAGAGCAGCCTGGTAGCTCGTCGGGCTCATAACCCGGAGGTCGTTGGTTCAAATCCAACCCCCGCTACCATTTCTTTTGCACGATTCTCTCTGTCGTCAGCATGTTAGAATTTTTCCTGAACCCATTTTCGATTTCCGTCTGAATCCGTAGTATTCAGCGCGTTTCAACCTAATCCGTCACAAGAATTCTGCCCCATGAGAAGAAGCCGTGGAAGGACCGGACTATTTTCTGGTCAGGGCTCTGCCGTCTGATCGGCATTAATAAGGAAAAACTCAGCGTTCAAATACTAATGTCACATTTGGACCCGGGGTCCACAAGCCCCAATTAACGAACTTCCAGCCTTCCTTGGCCGTATTATTGAGCATCGTCTCAACTTGGACAAGATTTGTATGAACAACTTTGTATTCCCCGGGCGAGGCGGCATTGGCCATCTTGGGAAAACTTATAAATGATTTAAACAAGAAGACGATAATTAGTACGAGAACCACGTTAATCAAAACAATCGTAGATCTAGGAAGTTTCATTTTTTCCCTCCATAAACTCACTGATCTGATTATAAAGCGAAACCTCCGGCTACGCAACATGCCGACGGATTGACACCCAGCCTGCTCCAGGTTATCATGAGGACAATTCAAGTTGAGAGGAAGATAATAAGGCGATGTTGGATATTCTATTCGGTTTCTTTTTTGACTTCCTCTTTTTCCTCCCATTTCTTATGCAGAGAAAAAAGGAAACCCGGCAGGAATGGTCCGCCATAGTCGAAGAGAAAAAGCCGCGGACTCGCCATTTTCTCTCCAAGTACGCCTACACCGTGGTTTTTCGAATGGACGACGACACGAGAAAGAAGCTGAGAATGGGCAAGGATGCTTATGATCTCTATCGGGAAGGCAAAAGATATATCAAAACGGCGGGAACCTACCTGCCCGATTTAAGCTCGGCTGGCTAGACCTATTTTTGTGAACATCCAGCTCCGAGGCAGGGCGCCAGAGCGTCGCTGAGTCATACTCAATCGACGCCGACGCCGTCCCAACAATAGGTACAGAGCTTCTCCTTGGGCAGGCCGATGGCTTCGACCAAGTCCTCGAGCCGCTGGTAGCGCAGGGTCGTCAGGCCGAGCTTCTGGGCGATCCAGGCGACCATGGCCTCGTACTTCTCCGACCCCGTTTTCGCGTATTCCGCAACGTTCTTGGCGTCCGGGCCTTCGAGGGCGGCGATGGCCTTGCGGGCGGCCAGGTCGAGTACGGACCGCGAGCGCGAAAAATTCAGATATTTGCAGCCGTAGGCGAGAGGCGGGCAGGCCGGCCGCATGTGGACCTCGACGGCCCCCGATTCATAAAGCCGTTGGATGGTATCCTTGAGCTGGGTCCCCCGGACGATCGAGTCCTCGCAGAAAAGGAGCTTCCGCCCCTGGATGATCTCGCGGATGGGGATGAGCTTCATCCGGGCCACCTGGTCGCGAACGTCCTGGTTCTGGGGCATGAAGCTCCGGGCCCAGGTCGGTGTGTATTTGACGAAGGGTCGACGGAAGGGGATGCCCGCCTCGGCCGCGTATCCCAGGCCGTGGCCGATGCCCGAGTCGGGAATGCCGGCGACCAGATCGACCGTGACCTCGTCGTTCTTGGCCAGCAGCGCCCCGCAGCGGTTGCGGACGATCTCGACGTTGATGCCTTCGTAGTTCGAAGCGGGATAGCCGTAGTAGACCCAGAGGAAAGAGCAGATCTGGAGCTGATCGCGCGGCGGGACCCGTTGCTCGCAACCGTCGGGCGTGATCTTAACGATCTCGCCCGGCCCGAGGTATCGGTCGATCTCGTAGTCCAGGTTCGGGAAAGCGCAGGTCTCGAGGGAAGCGGCGAACGACCCCGGCTTTTTCCCCAGCACGACCGGCGTGCGGCCGAGCTTGTCCCTGGCGGCCAGGACGCCGTCCTCGGTCAGGATAAGGATCGAGCAGGACCCCTTGATGAGCTCCCAGACTTGCTGGATGCCCGCCTCGAACGTGTCCTTCTGGTCGATGATGGCGGCCACGAGCTCGGTCGGATTGATCTCGCCGCCGCGCATTTCCGAGAAATGGAGGCACTTGCCGCGGAAGGCCTTTTCGACGAGCTTGTCGGCGTTCTTGATGACGCCCACCGTGGCGATCGAAAAATGCCCCAGGTGGGAGCGGATAAGGAGCGGCTGGTCTTCGTAATCGCTGATGACCCCGATGCCCCGAGTACCGTGGAGTTTGCCGATGTCCTCTCCGAATTTCGACCGGAACTGGGCGTTCTCGATGTTGTGGATGTAGCGGACGATGCCGGTCCCGTTGCCGACGGCCAGGCCGCCGCGCTTCGTCCCAAGGTGCGAATGGTAATCCGTGCCGTAGAACAGGTCTTCGACGATATCGTGCTTGGCGACGACCCCGAAAAATCCTCCCATATCTCCTCCTCCTTTTTCTTCAGCGCAGAATGAACCCGTGGCCAAGCGGGTCGGCCGGGTCGATCCAGAACTCGTTTTTTCCCGTGAGATGCGCACTCCCGGTGACTTCGGGGATGATCGCTTCATGCGCCCCAAACGTCGTCCGGCTTACGGCGCGCCCCGTAAAACATGTTCCCAATAGGCTTTCGATGACGAACGGCTCTCCGAGGCCGATCTCGCCCTTGGCCGCGTGGAGGGCCGCCCGGGCGCTGACTCCGGTCCCGGTGGGGCTCCGGTCGACCTCGCCGTCGGCGAAGACGCAGACGTTGCGTCCGAAATGGCCGGCCTCGCGGGCCGGCCCCATGATGATCGTCCCGTAGAGGAAACCGAGGTCCGCCTCGAACGGATGGCGGATCGGCAGCGTGGCCATGACAGCCGTCTTGACACGCATCCCCAGGTCGATAAGCTTCCGGAAATCCTCGGGGGCGAGCCGGACGTCCAGGTCCTCGGCCCGGCAAAAAGCGTAGAAGGCGCCCCCGAAAGCGACGTCGCAGGATACGCGGCCGATGCCCGGGACGTCCACCCTGTGGTCAAGGGCGTAGACGAATGACGGGACGTTGAGAAACGAGACGCTCTCGACCCGCCCGTCCTTCCAATGGGGCGTCGCGCGCACGCAACCGGCGGGGGTATCGATCCTGAGGACCTCCAGGTCCTCGGGGAGGGGCAGGAGGCCGCAACCACAAACCGCGGTGGCCAGGGCGATGATCCCGTGACCGCACATGGAGCTGTATCCTTCATTATGAAGGAACAAGACGCCCAGGTGACTCCCGGGGGTGACGGGTTCGGTGATGACGCACCCGTACATGTCGGCGTGGCCGCGGGGCTCCCACATCAACGCCTTCCTAAGGGGATCCAGGTTCTCCTGGAAGAATCGCCTCTTATCGAGGATCGTATCCCCGGGGATCTCCGGCAAACCTCCGGTGACGATACGGAGCGGTTCGCCGGCGGTGTGCGCGTCGAGCGTCCTGATCTTGAGCCAGCCGGAGGGAGGCTGCCAAGCGGAGTTTATCGGCCGGCTCGTCATAATTCCGCCCATCATAACATCTGTTCATGGGCGATTCAATCCTTCCCTGCGTTCGGGGTTGAACGGCACCGGATAATCTGCTATATAAATCCTTTACATTCCCGAGGAGGAAGAAGAGACATGTTTAAGCCCGAAACCTACATCCAAAGGCGAAAGCTTCTGAAAAAGGAGGTCGGGTCCGGCCTGCTCCTGTTCCCCGGCAACGGGGAAAGCCCGATGAACTACACGGACAATACCTACCATTTTCGGCAGGACAGCTCTTTCCTCTACTTCTTCGGGCTGGATTCCTCCGGGCTGGCCGCCATCGTCGACATCGACGAAAACAAGGACATCCTGTTCGGTGACGACATCGGCATCGAAGACATCATCTGGATGGGGAACCAGCCCAAGATGAAGGATCGGGCCCTCGAAGTCGGCGTCAGGCATACCGCGCCCCGGGCGGCCTTCGACGAGGTTGTGCGCAAGGCGCTGGCCGCCGGGCGTCCGGTGCATTTCCTTCCGCCCTACCGGGCCGACAACGCTCTCGTCCTCAGCGGCCTTCTGGGCATCCCCGTCAAGAAGATCAAGGCCAAGGCCTCGCGCGACCTCATCAAGGCGATCGTCGACCAGAGGATCGTCAAGTCCAAGGAAGAGGTCCGGGAGATCGAAGCCGCCGTGGAGACCAGCCAGGCTATGTTCCTCGCCGCCATGAAGCTGGCCAAGCCCGGCCGCTATGAGCACGAGATCTCCGGGGCCATGGAAGGGATCGCCCTCTCGCGGGGCTTCCGGCTGGCTTTCCCGCCCATCGTCACCATCAACGGCCAGACGCTCCATAACCATTTTCACGGCAACGTCCTCGTCAAGGGACGGCTTCTGGTCATGGACGTCGGCGCCGAGGCCGCTTCTTCGTACGCCTCGGATATCACCCGGACGGTGCCCGTCGGCGGGCGTTTCAACCGGAGACAGAAAGACGTCTATGAGATCGTCCTGGCCGGCCAGGAAACTGGCATCCGGGCGATGAAGCCCGGGGTCATGTTCAAGGAGATCCACTTGAAGACGGCCCGGGTCATGGCCTCGGGACTTAAGGACCTCGGCCTCATGAAGGGCGACATCGAAGCGGCCGTCGCCGCGGGCGCCCACGCCCTCTTTTTCCCCCACGGCTTGGGGCACAACATGGGCCTCGACGTCCACGACATGGAGAACCTCGGCGAGAACAACATCGGTTATGACAAGACCGTCGAACGGAGCAGCCAGTTCGGATTGGCCTATCTCCGGATGGCCAAGGAACTCCGGCCCGGGCATGTCATGACCGTGGAACCGGGACTCTATTTCATCCCCGCCCTGGTCGAAAAATGGCGCAAGGAAAAGAAATTCCGCGAATTCATCGCTTACGATGAAGTGGAGAAATACCTCGATTTCGGCGGCGCCCGGATCGAAGATGATGTCCTGGTCACGGAGAGGGGCCACAGGGTCCTGGGCCCGCCTATCCCCAAGACGGTCGCCGATATCGAAAAAGCCTGCCGCGCTTGAAGATCGCGCTCATCCAGCAGCACGCGACCGGCGACCCGGAAGAAAACCGGGCCAGGGGGAGGCTCGCCTTTCTCGAGGCGGCCAAGGCCGGAGCCGGCCTCGTCGCCTTCGCCGAGCTGGCCTTTTCCGGCTTCTACCCGGAGCTGCCGGCGACACCCGCAAGCCTCCTCATGGCCGAGACGATCCCGGGCCCGACGACGGATCTTTTCTGCGCCCTGGCCCGGGAGACGGGCGCCGTCGCCGTCCTCAACCTTTTCGAGCGTGACGGAAACCGCACCTACGACGCCTCGCCCGTCATCGACGCGGACGGCCGGATCTTGGGAATCACACGCATGGTCCATATCATGGAAGGACCCGGGTTTCACGAACGGAGCTACTATGCGCCGGGAGACCGTGAGAACTTCGTCTATACGACGGCCGTCGGGAAGATCGGAGTCGCCATCTGCTACGACCGCCACTTTCCGGAATACATGAGGGGCCTGCGGCTCAACGGGGCGGAGCTCGTGGTCGTGCCCCAAGCGGGGGCGGTGGGGGAGTGGACAGCGGGCATTTTCGAAGCCGAGCTCCAGGTGGCCGCTTTTCAGAACGGCTACTATGCCGCCCTTGTCAACCGGGTCGGACGGGAGGACAAGCTCGAGTTCGCCGGCGAGTCGTTCGTGGCCGACCCCGACGGCCGGGTCGTCGCCCGGGCCCCGCGCGGCCGTGACCTCATCCTCTATGCCGAATGCGATTTCCGGAAAAACACGGTTTGCCACGCCCGGCGGCACTTTCTCGAGGACCGCAGGCCCTCGGTTTACGGCAAGATGGGGCTCGCGGACGAAAAGTTGAAGGTGACCTGATGCTCCGCTGGTACGTCATCAACACCCGGCCCAAAAAAGAGAGCCAGGTCGAACGGCTTTTCGAGGAGGGCGGCTTCACCGTTTACTGCCCGAAGTATATCCGCGAAAAACGTGTCGGTCCCTTTTTCCCGGGATACGCCTTCGTCCGCTTCGAATTCCCCGAGCAGTTCCAGATGGTGAAATACACTCGCGGGGTCAAACGCGTCGTCGGCAACGCCGACAGCCCGACCCCCATCCCCGAAGAGATCGTCCTGGGCATCAAGGCCCGCGAGCAGAACGGGCTCATCGTCTTCGAAAAATACGGCGAGGAGCCGGCCGTCGGGGACGAGATCGAGGTTGTCGAAGGGCCCTTCAAGGGCCTGAAGGGGATCTTCCGCAAGGAGGTCGGCGACAACGAGCGGGTGATGATCCTCCTGAACTACGTATCCTACCAGGGCGTGCTGCTCATCGAAAAAGCGAAGCTCAAGAAGGCCTGAACCCCAAAAGGGGCGGCTATTTTGCCGCACTCAGTCTGTCCAGGAACGGCTGGTTCAGGCTGTTGGACGAGAAGAAGACGACCCCGTCGGCCTGGAGCCTCTTGCTGATCCTCATCTGCTCGATCATGCCCTCGGGCGTGTTCTGGTTATGGGAAGTGCCGATGCCGATCCCGGGGCAGACCTGAGAGCGTCCTTTCCCGTAGGCCACGGCTTCACGGACGAACTTTTCGAAGAGTCCGGCGTCGTTCGAATAGAGCATGGGGCAAAGCATGTCCACGAGCCGCTCCCGGACCCAGGCCGGCCAGTCCTGACCGATGAGAACGGCGGCGTTCCCGGCATCCGGGAAAACCGCGGCGCTGATCTTGACCTTCCGGCCCGTCGTCTTGAGGGCGTCCTTGATCTCCCGGACAAAAACGGTCACCCGGTCCGTGTTCCATCGGAGCCATTCGTTCCAGGCCATGTTTCCCGAATCGCGGGCTTTGACGGCGGCCATATCGATCCCGGTATCCTGTTTGAAAAGCCGGAGCGTTTCAGGGTCGAAGCTGAAATAGGGCTCCGTCGGTTCGCAGGGATAGCGGATGTAGTCGAGATGCACCCAGCCGACGTCGTACTTCCGGACGACCTCGAGCATCAGGCTGATCTCATATTCGCGGACGGCCGGGAGGGCGGGGTTGACCGCGCCGACGAGCTCGCGCTTGGGGCTCGTGATCAACCATTCGGGGTGCTCCCGGACCTGTCCCAGGATGGCCGATTCGGGGAAGACGCAGAACCAAGGGTGAACCTCCATCTTCCTCTTCTTCGCCTCGGCCAGGAAGACCCCGAAGAAATCCCAGTCGCAGGCCTTGTCCCTGACGCCGATCTCGCTGGCATAGTACACGTGACCCGAGGTGTTCTTGATGCACATGATGAGGGTGTTGATGCCGGCCTTGGCGTACTCGTCGAGGGTCAGGCGCATCTTTTCGACGGCGGCCGTTTGATCGGGGCCGAAGAAGCCCGGGTGCATCCAGACCCCGCGGACGGGCATGGACAACGGGGCATCGCCCGCGCCGATCGAAGAAACGGGGGCCGTCAGCCAAACTGCCGATAGCAGGACAAGGGCCAGGGCTCTTTTCATGGACCGGAGAAGGCTACTTCCGCGGCCGGCCATAGCCGCCTCCTCCCGGTGTCTCGACCCGGAGAACGTCTCCGGGCCGGAGCTTAACGTTGACCTTCGAGCCCAGCGCCCTGGTCCGGTCCCGGGAAATGAGCGTATTTCTCCCTTTGGCGCCCGGCCCGCCGCCGTAGGCCCCGTAGGGGGCGAACCGGCGGCGTTCCGACATGATCGTCAGCGCGGCGGGGACCCGGAATTCGTACTCGCGGATGATCCCTTCGCCGCCTCCGTGGAGCCCTTTGCCGCCGGAGCCCTTTCGGAGGCCGTAGCGCCGGATCTTCAACGGCAGGTAGTTCTCCAGGGCTTCGATGGGAGTGTTGAGGGAGTTGGTCATGTGGGTGTGGACGCCGTCGAGGCCGGCCGCGGCCGATCCGGCGCCCATACCGCCGCCGATCGTCTCATAGTAGGCGAAATGCCTTTTCCGCCACGGGTCGTAGCCACCGAAGGCGATGTTGTTCATCGTCCCCTGGCTGGCTGCCGGGATCCTGGCCGGGACGGCCTTGGCCAGGGCGCCGAGCAGAACGTCGACGATACGCTGGGACGTTTCGACGTTCCCGCCGGCGCAGGCCGCCGGGAACTCGGCGTTGACGATGGAGCCCTTGGGGGCCACGATCTCGATCGGTCTCATCAGGCCGGTATTGAAGGGGATGTCTTCTTCGACGAGGGACCGGAAAACATAGAGGACGGCCGAGCAGGTGATAGCGAAATTGGCGTTGACCCCGCCTTCGGTCTGGGGGGAGGAGGAGCTGAAATCGACCACGGCCTGGTCGTCGCGGATCGTCACGCGGACGCCGATCTTGATGGAACGAGCCGAAATCCCGTCATTGTCCAGAAAATCCTCGAAGCCGTAGACGCCGTTGGGGATGGTCCGGATGGTTTCCCTGAGGAATTTTTCCGTGTAATCCTGGACGAGGCCGGAATACAGACGGACTTTTTCGGCACCGAATCGGACCACGGCCTCTTCGATTCGGGCCCGGCCGATCTCGTTGGCCGCGAACTGGGCCAGGAGATCGCCCCGGCGCTCGTCGGGCGTCCTGACGTTCGAAAGGATAAGGTCGAAAACATCCTTGTTCATCCGGCCGCGGGAATAGAGCTTCAGCGGCGGAATGATCAGGCCTTCCTGGAAGAGCTCGGTGGCCAGGGGCATGGAACCCGGTGTCATCCCGCCCACGTCGGAGTGATGGGCCCGGTTGGCCACGAAGAAGCTCAGCTTCCGGCCCAGGAAAACGGGGGAGATACAGGTGATGTCGGGGAGATGCGTCCCGCCCCGATAGGGGTCGTTGAGGATGACCAGGTCGCCCTTTTCGAAGGTCACGGCTTGGAGCGCGGCCTGGACGGAAAGGGGCATGGCGCCCAGATGGACGGGGATATACGAGCCTTGGGCCAACGTCTCGCCCTTATCGTTGAAAAGGGAGCAGGAGTAATCTTTTCGCTCCTTGATATTGGGGGAGAGGGCGGTACGGCCGAGGACGGCGCCCATCTCTTCGGAGATGGCGATGAAGACGTTCTTGAAAAGCTCGAGTTCGATGGGGTCGAATTTATTCATCGCGGACCCGCCTTGCGGATGATGAGGTTGAGGAACCCGTCGACCCTGGCGGTGTAGCCGGGAGGGAGAAAGGTCGTCGATTCGGGATCGATGACGAGGGCCGGGCCGCGGACCACATTGTCCGGGGCGAGCCTCGCCCTCTCGATGACCATTCCTTCGGGGGCCGCGCTTCCATAAAAAATGGGCTGCTTCCTGATAATAGCCTTCGGGTCGAGCGTCTTCCGTCCAGGTTCCTTGACCAGCGGGATCTTGGGCGTGACGGCGACGGCCTTGAGCCGGAGGTTGACGATCTCGACAGGCCTCCGGTCGTGGCGGTAGGAATAGAGCTTCTGGTGCCGGCTGTGAAAGCTCTCGAGGAAAGCACGCGCCGCGGTCCGCGCCTTCCTGTAAGGCACGTCGATTTCATAGGATTGGCCGAGATAGCGGCAGTCGAGGGACCGTTCGAGGAGGACGTCTTTCGCGGCGAACCCGTCCTCCTTCATATCGCGGAAGCTGGCTTCCTCGAGGGACCGGAAATCCGCTTCGAGGCCGGCCAGAGTGACCTGGGAATCCGGTTTCATCAGCGATTTAGTGTAGTCTTTGACGGAATCCGACATAAGCAGGCCGAAGGCCGATAGGACGCCGGCGTTGCGGGGGACGATGACGGTGGGCATGCCCAGGTGGGCGGCCATCTCCACGGCGTGCATGCCGCCCGCCCCGCCGAACGAGAAAAGGGCGAAGGCGCGCGGATCGAAGCCCCGCTCCACGGAGATGACCCGGATGGCTTTCTCCATGTTGGCGTTGGCGATGTCGACGATGCCCAGGGCGGTTTCAGTCGCGGATTTCCCGATCCGACGGGCCAGGGCCCCCACGGCGGCCCGACTGCGTTCCGGATAGATCCGCATCTTCCCGCCCAGAAAAAACTCGGGGTCCAGGCGCCCAAGGCAAAGGTTGGCGTCGGTCACGGTCGGCAGGTCCCCCTTGCCATAGCAGGCGGGACCGGGGTCGGCTCCCGCGCTCTGGGGACCGACCCTGAGCGAGCCTCCCCGGTCCGTATAGGCGATCGAACCTCCCCCCGCGCCGACGGAATGGATGTCGATGATGGGCAGCCGGATCGGGAAATCCCCGATCCGGGCCTCGTGCGTCCTCCGTATCCGGCCTTCGATGAGAGAGACGTCCGTCGACGTCCCGCCCATGTCGAAGCTGATGATGTTCGGGATCCCGGCCGCCCGGGCCAGGACGCGGGCGCCGACGGCGCCTCCCGCCGGCCCCGAAAGAGACGTTTTGATGGGTTCCAGGCGGGCCCGGGCCGGGGAAATATACCCTTCGTTCGACTGCATGATCCTCAGCTCGGCTTGGCCGAGCCGCCGGTCGAGTTCCCGGAGGTAGCGGTCCATGACCGGCATAAGGTAGGCGTTAATGGCCGTGGTCGACATCCGTTCAAATTCCCGGTGTTCGGGGAGGAGACGGCTCGAGACCGATGCGAGCATCCCCGCCAGGGCCAGCTCCTCGGCCACGACGTCCTCGTTCTTTGCGCTGACGTAGGCGTGAAGCAGGCAGACGGCGACGGCTTCGGCGCCGGATTTCCGGATCTTAGCGATGACTTTACGGACCTCGGTCCGGCTGACGGTTTTCTCGATCTGGCCCGAGGCCAACGTCCTTTCCCGGATACCGAACCTGCGCGCCGCGGGTATGAGCTCGAACCGTTCCTCGGGTTGAAGGGAGTAGAGCTCGCGCCGGGTCTGGCGCCCGATGGACAGGATGTCCTCGAAGCCGGCCGTGGTGATGAGGGCGATGCGCCCGCCCTTTCTCTGCAGGAGGGCGTTCGTGGCCACGGTCGTGCCGTGGATGATGAACACGGGGGGGCCGGATAGCAGGAATTCTCCGACGCCTTTAAAAATGGCCAGCGAGGGGTCCTGGGGCGTCGAGAGGACCTTCCTGTTGAAGAGCCGGCCGTCCTTCCAGATGACGAAGTCGGTGAACGTGCCGCCGGTGTCGATGCCGATGCGAAGGGATGCGGTCTGTTGTCGGCGTTCCATGAGCGAAGGCCTATTTAAACGTCAACAACGGGGATAAGTCAAGAGGCGTCGCGCACTTGAACCGGATGATCACCGGAGCTATTTCTCCAGCTCCGATCCGGATGGAAGAACAGGTCTCAATGGCACGTGCTGCACGACTTGGTCGAGCAGGTTGTACAACCCGATGAAGAGGCCTTGATCCGGCTCGAGCCGCCGCCTATACCGAAGGCCGAGATCAATTTCTTCGGTTCCACGGCCCCGCAGTCAGGGCAGATGACATCCTTGTCGCGGCCGCCCTGGACCAGGCATTCGAAGCGCCGCCCGCATTTCTGACATTGATATTCGTATATCGGCATGGCTCAGTTATTCTACAGGAATCATCTCGGGTAGTCTAGATATATGGGTAGAATACGAGGGCCTTCTCGTAGGTGTGATTTAAGCAATGGTCCAATTACAATGCCCGACGGAGGCCGCAGGAAAAAGGGCCGAGGGGGTCGTCGGAGTGAGCATAAAGCGGTGATTTAGTCATCACGGTCCGAATACATTCTTATGGATAAGGACCGTGATGGCGTTAAGAATCACCGCAGCGAACGAAGACGATCCCGGAAGCCCTGCGCGGCCGAGTGAGTAGCGGGAATAGCAGCGTAGATAGCTACTTGACCAGGGCGACGGCCTCGATCTCGACCTTGACGTCCCTGGGCAGACGGGCGACCTGGACCGCGGCCCGGCCCGGATAGGGCATCTTGAAGAACTCGCCGTAGACCGCGTTCATTTTAGCGAAATCGTTCATGTCCTGGAGGAAAACGGTCGTCTTGACCACATCGTCATAAGAAGAACCGGCGGCCTCGAGCACGGCCCCCAGGTTCTTGAGGACCTGCCGCGTCTCTTCCTCGATCGTCCCGTTGATGAGGTTCCCGGTGGCCGGGTCGATGGGGATCTGGCCCGAGCAGAAAACGAAGCCGTTGGCGATAATGGCTTGGGAATAAGGGCCGATCGCTTTCGGTGCCTTTTCGGTTTGAACCTGCTTTTTCATGCTTTTGCTCCTTCCGATACCGGCGAAGACCCTGGAAACGGACGTTCCCAGGAGCCCCGCCACAACAAGAAACGTGCGTCTTTTCACGCTCCCGCTTCGCCTTTGCGCGGGACTACTTTGACAACTCGGCCAGAGCCGTCGTCAGGAACGTCCAGAATTTCTCGACCGACCCGATATGAACGTGCTCCTCGGGCGAATGGGGGTTCTTGATCGTCGGGCCGAACGAGATCATATCCATCCCCG
Source organism: uncultured Eubacteriales bacterium (assembly GCA_964652895.1). Taxonomy (GTDB): domain Bacteria; phylum Acidobacteriota; class Aminicenantia; order Aminicenantales; family Saccharicenantaceae; genus RBG-16-66-30. The sequence continues at coordinate 14,384 of CAZZCH010000004.1, read as the reverse complement.
GGAACTTTTCGCCGATGATGCCGCATTCGAGGCCGGCATGGACGGCCACAATCTCGGGCTCCTTCCCGAAGGTCTTGGCGTAGATCTCTTTTAAATGCTTCAGGAGGGGAGAGGCGAGGTTGGGCATCCAGCCGGGGTAGCCGTTCATGAATTCGGCCCGGACCCCGGCCAGGTCGCAGACGGATTTGATGATATTGCGCGCCGCTTCAAGGGCCGAGGCGACGGAACTGCGCGTACTGCAGAGAACCTTGATCTCTTTCTTTTCGGTCTTGACGATGGCCAGGTTGGTCGACGTCTCGACCAGTCCGGCGATCTCCGGGTGCATGGATATGACGCCGTGGGGGACGGCGAGGAGGAAATTGAGAAGGACGCGCTGGCACGCCTGGGTCAGGGCGAAGTCTTTGCCGGCCTCTGGTTCAAACGCATACTTGGCCTCGGCTTCGACGGCCTTGTATTCGACGGCGATCTTTTCGAAGGCCTTGTTGAGCGCCACGGTCAGGGCCCTGACCTGGACGGGAGGACAGGAGACGATCGCGACGGCTTCACGGGGGATGGCATTATGCTTGCTCCCGCCTTCTATGCTGACGATCTCGAAGCGCGCGGTCGCCTGGGCCTGTCCGAGCATCCGGGCTAGGAGCTTGATCGCATTGCCCCGGCCCTGGTTGATGTCGAGCCCGGAATGGCCGCCCCGAAAGCCGTGGAGGTGCAGGCGGTAGAGGTTCTTCGAAGCCGTCTTTTTTCTTTCAACCGGGAAAACGAGCTCGGAATCCGCCCCGCCGGCACAACCGATGGTGAACGTCCCCTCGTCTTCGCTGTCGAGGTTGAGGAGCTTCTTCCCGGCCAGGAATCCTTTCTGGATCCGGTTGGCTCCGGTCAGACCGGTCTCTTCGTCGACGGTGAAGAGGAATTCCATGGGGCCATGAACGAGCGTCTTGTCCTCCATGACCGCCAGGGCCGCGGCCAGGCCGATGCCGTTGTCGGCCCCGAGGGTCGTCCCCTGGGCATAAACCCAGTCACCCTTGATGTCCGGAAGGATCGGGTCCTTACAAAAATCGTGGACCTTGTTCGAGTTCTTCTCGCAGACCATGTCGAGATGGCCCTGGAGGATGACGCCCACGGCGCTCTCCCGTCCGGCCGTCGCCGGCTTGCTGACCAGGACGTTGCCGACCTTGTCGCGCTTGCCAGGCAGGTTCAGGGATTTGGCTACGGACAGGACATAATCCCCAAGGGCTTTTTCGCTGCCCGAGCAGTGGGGGACGGTCAGGATCTTCGCGAAATGCTTCCAGAGAAGCCGGGGATTGAGTTCGCCGAGAGAGGATGCCATAGACGCCTCCTTTTTGATCGAGATGACAGAACTAACATGATGCCACAAAAAAGCGATGGATTCAAGCCGTCCTCCCGAGTATAATCCGAGTCGTGAAATCGCTTCGCCGCATCCTCCCGGCCTTGACGCTGGCCCTCGTTCTGGCGGGGTCCTATCCGCTCGAGGCCAAGGTCCACATCATGGCCACCGTCTTCCCCCTCAAGGAGTTCGCCGCGGCCGTTGTCGGTGACAGGGGGGAGGCGGAAATCCTGCTGCCTCCGGGTGCCGGAGTCCACTCCTGGCAGCCCCGGCCGGGTGACATCGGCCGCCTGGCGGCCTGCGACTTGCTCGTTTATATCGGGGCCAACCTCGAGCCTTGGCTCCCCGGACTGCTCAGCGCCCTGCCGGGCGACACGCTTCGCAGCCTCGAAGTGACGTCGGGTCTGAGCCTCATCGAAGCCGCGGCCGGCGATGAGCACGGGCATGGGGAGGATGTCCACGAACAGCTCGACCCTCACGTCTGGCTCGATTTCGAGCTCGATGTGCAAATCGTCCGGAAGATCGCCGACGAGCTCTCCCGCATCGACCCGATCGGCCGGCCGGAATTCACGGAGAACGCGAACAGGCTCGAAGCCAGGCTCCGGGAACTCGACATGAAATTCCGAAACGGACTGGCCGCCTGCCGGGGCAAGGACATCGTCCTCGCCGGCCACGGTGCCTTCGGCTACCTGGCCCGGAGATACGGGCTCGTCCAAACGGCCCTCTACGGCCTCAGCCCGGACGCCCAGCCCCGCCCTGTCGACCTCATGAATGCCGTCGAGTTCTGCCGGAGAAAGGGCGTCCGAACGATCTTCTTCGAGAACTCCGTCCCGCCCGACCTGTCGAGGGCGTTGGCCCGCGAGATCGGCGGCCGCATCCTCATCCTCCACGCGGGCCACAATCTGACCCGGGACGAGCAGGACCGCGGGGTGGACTTTTTCAAGCTCATGGAAGAAAATTTAAAAAGCCTGCGCGACGGGCTGGAGTGCCGGTGAGACCATGGACCTGATCGTCCTTCGCGGCATCTCGTTCCGTTACGACGGAGCGCCCACGCTGGTCGACATCGATCTCACCATCCGGGAAGGGGATTTCCTGGCCATCATCGGACCGAACGGGTCGGGCAAGACCACTCTGGTCAAGGTCGCCCTCGGCCTTCTCGAACCTTCGTCGGGAAGCGTCGAGGTCTTCGGCAAACCCATCAGGGAATTTTCGGACTGGCGGAAGATCGGCTATGTCCCCCAGAAAGCCACCCACATCGATCCGTTCTTCCCGGCCTCGGTCGAGGAGGTCGTGGGCATGGCCCTCATGTCCAACCGCAAGCACGGGGCCCGATCGGGGCGGGAAGGCCGCGGCGAGATCCTCCGGGCCCTCGATGAGGTCGGCATGGCCGATTACGGGAAATGGGCCATCGGCCGGCTGTCCGGCGGGCAACAGCAGCGCGTGTTCATCGCCCGGGCGCTCGTAACTTCGCCCAAGATCCTCTTTCTGGACGAGCCGACGACCGGGGTCGACGCCGAAACCCAGGGGTCTTTCTACGACATGCTCGACCGCCTGAATTCGCGGGAGGGATTGACCATCGTCCTGGTCACCCACGACATCGGCATCGTCAACAAGCACGTCACCAGCGTGGCCTGTCTCAACCAGAGACTGGCTTATCACGGGAGCCACAAGGAGTTCTGCCAGTCGGCGGTCTTCCGCGATATGGTCAGCCGGGGCGACCACCTGATCGCGCACGAACACTAGGTCCGTCATGCCCGCATTCTTCACCTACGGCTTCATCCAACGGGCCTTCCTGGCCGGTGTTTTCATCGCCGTGGCCTGCGCCGTCCTGGGCATTTTCCTGATCCTGAGAAAGGACGCGATGATCGGTCACGGGCTCGCCCACATCGCTTTCGCCGGCGTCGCGCTGGGCCTTTTCCTGAACGTCCTTCCCCTGGCCGCGGCCCTGGTCGTGGCCGTGGCCGCGGCGGTCGCCATCATCAAGCTCAAGGAACGGGCCGGGATCTACGGCGACACGGCCATCGGCATTTTCAGCAGCCTGGGCCTGGCCGTCGGCGTCCTGTTGGCCTCGATGGCCAGGGGGTTCAACGTCGAACTCATGTCTTATCTTTTCGGGGATATCCTGGCCATCGAGCCGCTCGAGGTTGGACTGGCCGTGGCGCTGGCCGCGGCGGTCCTCCTGACCGTGAAACTGAATTATGCCAAGCTCCTCTACATGACCTTCGACCGCGAATCGGCCCGGGCGGCCGGGATCAAAGTCGGCCGGCTGGACATGCTCCTCATGGTTCTCACGGCGGTCACGATCGTCCTGGGTATGAAGGTCGTGGGCATCCTCCTCGTGGCCGCGCTGATCGTCATCCCGGCGGCGGCCGGCCTCCAGGTCGCGGCGAGCTTCAGGACTGCCGTGCGGGCATCGACCGCCGTCGCCGTCTTATCCGTCGGCGCGGGCCTCGGCCTGTCGCTCGCCCTCAACGTCCCCACGTCGGCCGCAATCGTGATCTTCTGTTTCCTCGCCTTCGGGATCTTTTCGCTGCTAAAAAAAGGCCGGGGCTCCGCCGGCCGCGGCTCTGGATTCAGCGCGCGGGGACCTTCAGGGACTTGACGAGGATCGCCCGAACGGCTTTCCCTTCCTTGTCCAGGGCCTTCATCCGCCGCTCCGCCCGCCGCCGCACGTCGGCGACGAACTTGGCGTCTTTGATACCGGAGAGGTTGATGAGGACGTTGTAGTAGGCGCCTTCGCCCGCCGCCTGGCCGGCGAGTCCGGCCACTCCCGCGTCGCTCACGGAGTTCTTGTTACCCTTTTCGGCGGCGGTCCGGGCCAGGGCGACCGCCGCGCCCGCCATTTCGAGCACCTCGAGCGGGACAAGGGTCGCTTCCTTATTAGCTTCCTCGACGGCCCGCTCCTTTTCGAGGGACTGCTCGGACGTCATCTTGGGCAGGCGAAAAGCTTCCATGACCTTATTGAAGGCCCGCGTGTCCCTGTCCACGGCTTCGAGCAGCCCGTCCTTGAGGGTCTGGGCCCGGACGGCCGTCGCGCTCATCTCCTCCCAGACATCCTCATAGCCCTTTTTGCCGACGGTCAGGTTGGCGACCATGGCGGACAGGGCCGCGGAAAGCGATCCGCAGAGGGCCGCGACGCTCCCCCCGCCGGGGGCCGGGGAGTCCAGGGACAGCTCGTTCATGAAATTCCGGAGGGTCAACCCGACCAGGGAATGCTTGTCTTTCTCGAATTGGTTTTCGATGATCTTTTTTTCGGGATCGAAAGGGGACACGTCGTTGAGCCCGAGGGAGCGGACGGCGGTCCGGACAAGTTCATCTTCGGGCACGCCGGGGCTCTTGCCCTGCTTCCCGAGGTAGTAGCGGCCGGCCATAAGGAGGGCTTCCTTGGGGATAAGGCCGACTAGCTCGCTGCCCGTTACCCGGAGGCCGAGTTTCCCGGCCAGCTTTCTCGCCTCGTCGAAGACGACGTGGACGGGTGTGACCTTGTAGTTCGTGAAGTTGACCGAGATCTGAGCCAGGCCGTAGTCCTCGATGTACCAGCCAACCGACTTGACCTCCTTGAATTTGCCCGGCACCTTGACCGCGTTGCCGCGCCGGTCCCTTACGACATTCCCGTCCTTGTCCCGCTTGGCCCGGCCGCTCTCCCTGAGGCTCAAGGCGATCTCGTGGGCCAGCTTCCGGTCCCGCGTGTTGAGATTGATGTTGTAGGCGATCAGAAACTCGCGGGCGCCGACGACCGTGGCGCCGGACTTGGGATTAAAAACGGGCTCGCCGAAATCGGGCGCCCAGCGGCGGTCCTTGAATTTTTCGGACAGGCCCTCGTATTCCCCGGCCCGGACCGTGGCCAGGTTCCGCCGCTCCGGCGTCCTGGCGGCGGATTCGTAGAGATAGACCGGGATGCCCAGCTCTCCGGCGATGCGGGCGCCGAGCTCTTCGGCCAGCCGGACGCAGTCCTCCATGGTCACTCCCGAGACCGGCACGAAGGGGCAGACGTCCGTGGCTCCGATGCGGCTGTGGGCGCCCTTGTGTCCGCGCATATCGATGACTTCCGCCGCTTTGGCGACGGCCCGGAAGGCGGCCTCCTCGACGGATTCGGGGGTCCCGATGAAGGTCACGACGGTTCTGTTCGTGGATTCTCCGGGGTCGACGTCAAGGAGCTTGACGCCCGGGACCGCTTCGATCTCGCGGACGATGGCCTTGATCTTCTCCGGATCGCGGCCTTCGCTGAAATTGGGCACGCACTCGACGAGCTTCATCTTTGCTCTCCTTTGCGCCGGGCCGTCTTGAGCACCCCGTCGGTGTCGTAGACCTCGATCGTATCGAACTCGCGCATGTAAAGGCCGCGCCACTCCGGCCGGCCGACGAGGACGATAAGGGGCTTTCCCGAGAGGTATTTCCGGGCCACCGCGCGGGCTCTTTCGACGGTGACAAGCTTGAGACGCTCGGGTCCCTTGTCCCACTGTCCGTCGTCGAGGCCAAGGGCCACGACGCGGGCCATTTCTTCCGCGAACCCTTCGAGGGATTCGAAGCGGGCGGGTAGATTCCCGATGAGGAAGGATTTAGCTTCCTCGACCTCGGCCGGGGTGGCGCCCTCCGAAGACAGGGCCGTGATCTCCCGGGCGATCTCCCGGACCGCCGGAACGATGAATTCCGGCGTGACCCGGGCCCGGGCCCAATACACGCCGCACGATCGGAAGAACTCCGTTTGGCTGAAGGCAAAATAGGCATAACCCTTGGATTCACGAAGGTTCATGAACAGGCGGCTCTGCGTCGTCCCCCCGAGGACGTGCTTGAGGACGAGAAAAGGGAAGAAGTCCGGGTCGGAAGCAGCCATGATCACGTTTCCGATGAAAACCGTCGCGTCCGCGGCGTCGGGGTCCTCGATATAACAGACCCGGTCCCGGGCGTTCGGCGGCGGGGGCGCGGGGACCGCCCGCTCGACCGACTGCCGGACCCACGGGGCGAAGGAGAGGCCGATCTTCTTTCCGATGGTCGCGCCGTCGATCGCGCCCGCGACGAGGACGACGGCGTTGTCGGGCCGGTAGAACCGGTCGTAAAAGGAGGCGACGTCCTTCGTGGAAATGAATTTAATGACGTCCTCGGCATACGTCGCTATCTGGTAGGGGTGGTTCTCGAAAAGCACCCTCAGAAACTGCCTCCAGCCCAGGAACTCCGGATTCTTCTTACGGTCCACAAGCTCGTAGTAGGTGGTTCGTTTCAAGGAGGCCATCTCGCGTTCCGTGAACTGGGCATCGAGGACCATGGATCTCAGCACGAAGAGCGCACGTTCCAGGGATTCCTCGAGGACATGGAAGGTGAAAACCGTGTAGTCCATGAGGACCTCTACGGAAAAATCCGCGCCCATGGACTCGATCATGTCCTCGATGGCCCCGGCCGACAGCAGTTTCGTGCCCTTGCCGATCATGCGCGCCGTCAGGGCGGCGACGCCGGGCCGGTCAGGCGGCGAATCGACCTCGCCGGCCCGGACGATGAGCTGCAGCGTGACAAGGGGCGAGCCGGGCCGGTAGGCGGTGGTCACTGTCAGGCCGTTCGGAAAAGAGTTGCGTCTGATCGGCGGAAGCTTGAGCTCCTGCGGCTTAGCCGCGGGGAGCGGTGGCGTCCTCCGGAAGCGCTCCTGGGCACCCGCGCAGATCGGGAAAGCGGCGGCTGCGGCCAGGGCAAGCAGGCAGAGCATCGGGCCGGGGCGAACGCGTGAGCCGCCCTTCATTTTTTTCCGAGCTCCAATATGACCTTGTTCCGGGGGGTGAAGTGCCTTCCGATGAGGGCTTGCAAAGTCGGCGGATTGACCTTCATATACTTGTCCAATTCCGCGCCCAGAGCGATCAGGGGCTTTCCCGAGAAGGCCGCATCGACGAGGAAAAGGGCCCGCCCCAGGTTCGTCGACTGGCCCCTGAGATAGTCCATTTTGAACAGCTTTCTGGCCTTGGCCAGTTCATCCGAAGAGACGGGGTTCGTCTTCAGCTTGTCGATCTCGGCAAGGATGGCCTTCTCGGACTTTTTGACCATGTCGGCATTGTTGTTGAGGCAGAAGATCTGCAAGCCCAGCACGCCGCCCCGGTTTTCAAGCCCTCCGCTGAGATAGTGGGCCATCCGGTCATGCCGAAGCAGCCGGTTTCTCAGCCTGGATGTCTCTCCCTTCAGGAGGAGATATTCCAGGATCTTGAGAGAATACGCGTCGCCCGTTTGAAGGGGATAGAACCTGAACCCCAGGTGAAATCCGGAGGAAGAAGCCTGGATGGGGGACAGGTTCCGGATGACTTCGCCGTCCTGGCTGAAGGCGGGTACGGGAGGCGAGGGGATATCGTAGCCGGGCGGGATGCTGTCGAAATACCTGGCGACGAGTTCCCTGGTTTCGGCGATGTCGATGTTGCCGACGATGCAGAGGACGGCATTATTCGGGACGTAATAGGTCTGGTGAAAATCCAGGATCTCTTTTTCTGTGAGCTTCTTCATCTCGTCGCCGGCGTTGATCAGGGGGTGGCCGTAAAAGTCGTCGGGATAGAGGAGCGCGTCAAACCACGCGAAACTCCCGAGATAGGGGTCGGAGGCCAGCCGTTCCTGGTGCTCCCTGATGAGGTCGGTCCTCGTGATCTCGATGGCCGCGGGGGTGATGGCCAGGGATTTCATACGGTCCGATTCAAGCCAAAGGGCCAAGGCCAGGGAGTTCGAGGGCAGGTTCTGAAAGAATAACGTTCTGTCCGCGGTCGTTTGCGCGTTGAGGTCACCGCCGACCTTCTGGACGAATCCGATATGTTGGAGAGGGCTGACGTTTTCAGAACCCCGGAACATCAGGTTTTCGAGGAGGAAGGCCAATCCTTCCTGTCCGGGCCGTTCGCGGATAGTCCCCGCGCCATAGGCGACGACGACGGTCACCAGGGGGAGCCTCTCGTCCACGGACAGGATGACCCGAAGTCCGTTCCGCAGTCGGTGCTCCTGGAATTCGAATCCAAGAGTGTTCGGCGTCGATTCCTGGGCCGCGGCTGCCGGGAAAACCGCGGGAACGAGCAGGATCAGAAGGATGAGGAATATCGACCGCGCCACTTTGGTCATAGCTGTCGAGGAATCCATGGAACCGTACAAGCATTTACAATAACATAAAGTGTCCTGGTTGAAAACCCCTATGGAATGTGCTATTTTGACCCGGAATACGGAGGAGAACCCATGGACCATGACATCAAAGACCTGACCGCGGCCCCCAAGGGACGCTTGCGGATGGAATGGGCGGCTCGTTCCATGCCCGTGCTGGCTAAGATCAAGCGGACATTCGCCAAGGAGAAGCCTCTCCGCGGTGCGCGTATCTCGGCCTGTCTCCACGTCACGTCGGAAACGGCCAATCTCATGGAAGCGCTGAAGCTCGGCGGAGCCGACGTCCGCCTGTGCGCGTCCAATCCCCTCAGCACCCAGGACGACATTCCGGCCGCTTTGGTCAAATACCATAAGATCCCCGTCTTCGCCATCAAAGGGGAGGACCACAAGACATATTACCGCCATATTCTCCAGGCACTGGACCATGGCCCGGCCATCACCATGGACGATGGGGCGGACCTCGTTTCGGTCACCCATTCCAAGCGTCGGAACCTCCTCCCGGGCATTCTGGCCGGCACCGAGGAAACGACGACAGGCGTTATCCGGCTGAAAAGCATGGCTCGGAACGGCGTCCTCCGCTACCCCATCATTGCCGTCAACGATGCCCAGACGAAGCACCTCTTCGACAACCGGTACGGCACCGGCCAGAGCACGCTCGACGGCATCCTTCGGGCGACCAACGTCCTTCTCGCCGGCCTCAAGTTCGTCGTGGCCGGATACGGGATGTGCGGCAAGGGCGTGGCCATGAGGGCCAGCGGTGCCGGCGCGCATGTCATCGTCACCGAGGTCAATCCCATTCGGGCCATCGAAGCGGTCATGGACGGCTACGAAGTCATGCCCATGGCCGCGGCGGCGGCGATCGGCGATGTCTTCCTGACCGTCACGGGGAATAAGTCTGTCATTCGCAAGGAGCATTTCCTGCGCATGAAAGACGGGGCCATCGTGGCCAACGCGGGGCATTTCAACGTCGAGATCGACATCCCGGCCCTGGAAGCCCTGTCCCGGAAAAAAAGGCGCGTGCGCGAATTCGTGGACGAATACACGCTCCATAAGGGGAAACGGATCCACCTCCTCGGGGAAGGGCGCTTGATCAACCTGGCCGCGGCCGAAGGGCACCCGGCCATGGTCATGGATATGAGCTTCGCCAACCAGGCTTTGAGCGTCCGCTGGCTGCTCGGTCACGGCCAAGGCCTCGATAAGAAGGTTTTCCCCGTCCCCAAGGAGATCGACGAAGCGATCGCCGCCTTGAAACTCGCCTCGATGGGCGCCGCGATCGACAAGCTTACCGCCGGCCAGAAAAAATATCTGGCCGACTGGCGCGAAGGGACCTGAGCCGGGACTGCGTGGCCCGGGGACGGATCATCCCTTGTCGTTGATGATCTTCAAATAGCGGCTGATCGTGTCCTTGGTCTCGGCGTCCGTGATCCTGTTCGAGATCTTGAGGAAGATCTCCTTGGCCCGGGCGTAATCCCCGTTCTTGAAATAGGCGACGCCCAAGTCGTAGTTGAAGAGGACATCTTCGGGGACGATCTTGACCGCCACCTCGTAGGAAGCGATGGCCTCGGCCAGGCTGTTGCGTTTTTCGTAAATGAGCCCTCGGAGGTGCTGGGCCATGGCCAGGCGGGGCTGGATCTGGATGGATCTATCGGCGTTCTCGAGGGCCTCGTCAAGACGATTCTGGAGAACATAGAGCCGGGCCAGGTTGAAGTAGGGCAATTCGCGGTGCTGGTAACCCGCGTCGAGGAGGGCCGTCTTGAATTCGGCCTCGGCTTTGTCGAGAACCTTCATCTCCTGGTAAACGGTCCCCAGGTTGTTGTGGGCCTCGGTGAACTGGGGATTGATCTCCAGGCATTTTTGGTAGGACCTGACCGACTCGTCGAGCCGGCCTTTCATGGAATGGGCCAACCCGAGGCCGTTCAATGCGAGATAGTATCGGGTGTCCAGGGACAGGGCCTTGACGAAGTACTTCACGGCTTCGTCGACATTGTTCTGGTTGAGGTGGAAAAGCCCGAGGTTGTACTGGTACTTGGGATCCTTCTCGCGGCTCTTCTGTATCTTCGACTGCGCCGACGCGCAGAACGCCAGGGTGGCGCAAATGCTCACGACCGCTATGACTTTGGTTCGCATCGGTCTCTTCTCCTTCTCCGAAAAACTTGGGGAGTCACTCCGCCTTCAGGGCCCGGGACATCAGCTCCGCCACCGCCTTCTCCGGCAGCTTTCCACGGTAGAGGACCTGGTAGATCTGTTCGGAAATGGGCATCTCCACTCCCAGGGCCCGGGAGAGCCGGCGGGCGGCCAGCGTGGTGTGGACACCCTCGGCCACCATCTTCATCCCGGCCAGGATCTCGTCGAGCGTCCGGCCCTTGCCGAGCTCCTGCCCGACGCGGTGATTTCGGCTCAATTCGCCGGTGCAGGTCAGCACCAGATCCCCCATCCCGGCCAGTCCGGAAAAGGTCTCCTTCCTGGCGCCGAGAGAGATCCCCACGTTGGTGATCTCGACGAGCCCGCGCGTGATGAGGGCGGCCCGGGAGTTCAAGCCGAATTTAAGCGCATCGGCGATCCCGGCCGCGATGGCGATGACATTCTTCAGGGCGCCGGCGACTTCGACCCCGGTCACGTCGCTCGATGTATAGGCCCGAATGGTCAGGCTGGAAATGAGGTGCTGGACCTCCCGGGCGGTCGACGGGTCGCGCGAGGCGATGACGAGGGCCGTGGGGAATCCCGCAGCGACCTCCCGGGCAAAGCTCGGACCGGAAAGGACGGCCAGACGGGGCCGGACACGGGGCCGGAAGACCTCTTCCATGACCTGGCTCATCCGCATCATGGTCTTCTTGTCGAATCCCTTGGTCAGGCTGACCACGATCTGGTCCTTCCTCAGGACGGCCGCGGCCTTGCCGTAGACGGCCCGACAGAACTGGGAAGGAACGGCGATGAAGACGACATCGGCGAAAGACACCGTTTGCCGGAGGTCGTTGGAAAACCCGACCGCCTTCGGAAAGGCAAATCCGGGCAGAAAGACGATGTTCTCCCTGGACCTCAGGGCCTCCTGAAAGATGTCTTCTTCCCGGATCCACAAGCGCGTGGGAATGCCGATCGTTCCGAGGTACCTGGCAAAGGCCGAACCCCAGCTTCCGCCGCCGATGACCGCCGCGTTCATAGGGATTCATCCCCCAGTTTTCGTTCCGTTCCCTTGATCAGGCGTCCGATGTTGCCTCGGTGTTGAAAGACGATCAGAAGCGCTATGGCGAGACTGACCAAGAAGACGCCCTGCGGACCCCCGGAGAGGAGGACGATGAATGGAAACGCGAGGGATCCGACGAGCGAGCCCAGAGAGACATAGCGGCCGACCGCGACGACGATCAGGAAGAGGCCGAGGCAAGCCAACAAGGGGAGCAAGGCGATCACGGCATAGGCCCCGAGCGAGGTCGCGACACCCTTTCCCCCCTTGAAGCCGATCGAGAATGGAAAACAGTGGCCGACGACCGAGAGAAGTGCGCAGCAAGCGGCGAACACGAGATCGCCGGAATATTTCAGGGCGAAGAAGGCGGGGAGGAAGCCCTTCAGGACGTCGATCACGGCAACCGGCAGGGCGGATTTCCATCCCTTGACCCTCAGGACGTTCGTCGCTCCCATGCTCCGGCTCCCCAACTGACGAATATCGTTGCGCGCGGTCAACCGGACAAAGAGATAGCCGGTTGGGATGGAGCCGAAGAGATAGGCGGCGACGGCGATGAGAATCCTCATATGAGTTCATAGTCCGCCAGGAGGCGGTACTCGGCTCCCTCCGGGCGAAGCCGGCTTTCGAAAAGCGCGACCCTGTGGACGGGCATCTCCCCCAGACTGTCCAGACGATGTTTCTCGAGTTCGAACATGACCTCGCGAACCCGGCCCGGCCCCTTGACCCGGCCGAGCGTCAGGTGGGGGTGGAAAGCGCGTGGCTCACGGGGAAAGCCCTCCCGTTCGAGTTCCCGCTCGAGCTCGTCCTGGAAGGCGAGAAGCCCCGGTTCGGCGGCGAAACCCGCCCAGAGGATTCGGGGATTGTGTTCGCCGGGGAATGCGCCCATCCCCTCGAGACGCAGAGGGAATGAGGCCTGGCGCCCGGCGACCTCATGGAGAGTCCTCTTCACAACGACCGCCTTCTCCTCATCGATCTCTCCAAGAAACTTCAAGGTCAGGTGCAAGCCGTTCGCCTGGGCCCAACGGACGTCCGCTCCGGTCGTTTTCAAAATCCGGATCAGACCCTGAAGGGCCGTCTTCAGTCCGGGTTCGAGGTCGATGGCGATGAAGGTCCTCACGGAAGTGCCTTGGGCTTATTATAAGGATTTTTAGGTCCCCTGGCTAAGGAATTTTCTTAAAATGTCCAGCGCCTTCTGCGAGGCTTGGAACTTGACTTGAGTGCGGCCGCCAAAGAAAAGGTTCCTGCGGACCGATACGCCTCGATCATAGGCCAGGGCGATGTAGACGAGCCCGACGGGCTTGCGGGCCGTGCCGCCGGCGGGGCCGGCGATCCCCGTCACGGACAGACCGAAGTCCGAACGCGCTGTTTTCCGGACGCCGATGGCCATGGCCCGGGCCGCGACGGCGCTGACCGCCCCGTGCTTGTCGAGGAGCGACGCCGGCACACCCAGCCGCCGCGTCTTGGCCGCGTTGCTGTAGACGACGGCCGATTCGAGGAAGTAGGCCGAGCTTCCCGGAACGCCGGTCAGACGGTGTCCCAGGAGCCCGCCCGTGCAGGACTCCGCGCAGGCGACCGTTTTCCCTTTTTCCTTGAGAAGCGAACCCACCACGACTTCCAGGTCGTCGCCGTTCAGCGAATAGACCCACGGGAACAACGCCTCCCTTATTTTTTTTTCCAGTGCGGCGAGGCTCATCTCCGCCCGTTCAGGGGCGGTTGCGCCACGGAAGCTCAAGCGGATCGACAAATCCCCGGGGCTCGCCAGAGTCGTCACCGAGACTCCGGCCGGGACCGCCGCATAGATCGGTTTCATCAGGCTTTCCATGGAGGACTCTCCCAACCCGGTGAGCCTGATCTCCCGGCGGAGCAACAATTCCCTGCCGCGGGCCGCGAGCCGCGGCAGGACATGGTTCTCGAACATGGGCCGGATCTCCCGCGGCGGACCGGGGAGAAGGACGATCCGGTGGCGCGCCGTGGCCAGCCACAAGCCCGGTGCGGTCCCGTTGGGATTGTCCAGGACATCCGCTCCCTCGATCACATAACATTGCTTGCGGTTCGAAGGTGGCATGACCATGCCCCTCCTGCCGAACCGCTCCCGGATGCGGGCGAGAAGGTCCTTCCTGAAGAGGAGGTTCAACCCCAGGACCTTGGCCAGAGTCTCCCGGGTCCGATCGTCTTCCGTCGGGCCAAGACCGCCCATGCACAGGATGAGCCCGGAACGTCCCAGGGCCGTACGGAAGACCCGGGCGAGGTCGCGTTCGTCGTCGCCGACCAACGTCTTGAACGAGACGGCCAGCCCGATGCTGTTCAATCCGGTGGTCAAAAAGAGGGAATTCGTATCCTGGAAGTCGGGAGTCAGGAGTTCCGAGCCAACCGCGATGATCTCCGTCTTCATGATCTCCCGAGCCTCAAACCAAGAGCAGGATCAGGCGGCTCAGGGCCGCCGCCGCTAAACCCGCGCCGATGTCGTCGGCCATGATCCCCCAGCCCCCGGGGAGTTTCTCCAGTTCCCGGATCGGTCCTGGCTTGATGATATCAAAAAAACGGAAGAGAACGAAGGAAACGGCCACGGGCACCCAGGCGGCCGGCAGGAACGCGAGGGCGAGGAGCTGGCCGCAAACTTCGTCGATCACGATAGGGCCCGGGTCGCGGCGGCCGAGCGCGGCGGCGTGGACGGCCGAAGCCGCCGTGCCGGCGAAGAAGAGGAGGACGAGCAGGAGCAGATACAGGGGCCAGGCGAGCCCGTGCAGGGCGAATTTG
>CAZZCH010000003.1:0-70749 GCA_964652895.1 uncultured Eubacteriales bacterium | reverse complement strand
CACAGCTTCTTGTAGATCCCGGCCCGGGCGACCTCCTGGAGGACGATGTCATCGGCGGCCCGCAGGATCTCCAGGCTGTCCCGATCGACCGCCCCGATCATCCGGACGGCCAGCCCCGGCCCCGGGAAGGGATGCTGATGGATGAAATCCGCATCGACCCCGAGCTCGAGGGCCAGGGCCCGGACTTCGTCCTTGAAGAGCTCGCGAAGGGGCTCGACGAGCCTGAATTTCAGGCCCTTCGGCAGGCCGCCCACGTTGTGATGGGACTTGATGACCGACGACGGCCCCTTGACCGGGTTGGACTCGATGACGTCGGGGTAGATCGTGCCCTGGGCCAGGAACGCGGCGCCGCCGATCCGCATCGATTCGCGTTCAAAGAGGTGGATGAAGAGTCGGCCGATCGTCTTGCGCTTGTGCTCCGGCGCGACGATACGCCGGAGCTTGTCGAGGAACAGGTCCGAGGCGTCGATGCCGATGACCTTCAGGGCGAACTTGCGGCGGAAGGCCTCCATCAGGGCCTCGTACTGGCCCTTCCGCAGGAGGCCGTTGTCGATGAAGATGCAGGTCAGGTTCGTCCGGATGGCCTTGTGGATGATGAGCGATGTGACGAGCGAGTCGACGCCGCCCGAGAGGCCGCAGATGACCTTGCCCGTCCCGACCGTCCGCCGGATCTCCTTGACCTTGCGCTCGACGAACGAGGAGATCGTCCAGTCGGCGCTCAGGCCGGCCAGCCGGAAGAGGAAATTCCCCAGGACCTTCTGGCCTTCCTTGGTGTGGATGACCTCGGGGTGAAACTGGACGCCGAAGAACTTCCGGGCCGGGTCCTCGATGACGGCGGCCGCGGTGTTGGCCGTGCTGCCGGTGACGGCGAAGCCCGGCGGCGCGCATTCGAGCCGGTCGCCGTGGCTCATCCAGACCTGCTCCTTGTCCCTGACCCCGGCCAGGAGCCCCGAACGGACGGCGACCCGCAGGGAGGCGAAACCGTATTCACGCTCCTTGGAAGGGACGACCTTGCCGCCGAGCATGTAGGCCATGAGCTGGACGCCGTAGCAGATGCCCAGGACCGGGACGCCGAGCTCGAAGAGGCCCTTGGCCGGATGCGGAGCGCCCTTGTCGTAGACGCTCTGGGGACCCCCGGAAAGGACGAGGGCGGCCGGTTTTGCTTCGCGGATCGCGGCCAGGGGGGTCGAGAACGGCAGGATCTCCGAGTAGACGCCGAGCTCGCGGACCTTCCGGGCGATGAGCTGGGTATACTGCGACCCGAAATCGAGGATGAGGACTTTCTGCATGAGGAGATATTATCAGACGGAGCGCGCGGATTCAAATGCGTTCCGTTTGACGACGACGAGCGTCCGGTCGTCGAACGGCTCCGCGCAGGCCGTGAACTCGCTGAGACGGCGGAAGACGGCGTCCAGGATCGCCGGCGCATCTTTCTCGCGCTCATCGCGGACCGCGGCGGCCAAGCCGTCGACGCCGAATTCCTTTTCCTCGGTATTCCGGCTTTCCGTGATCCCGTCCGTATAGAGGACGAGGACTTCGCCGGGGCCGACCTCGCCCGTGCCGACCTCGTAAGATCGGCCGGCGAACATCCCCAGGCAGAGCCCCGTCGCCGGGAGTTCCCGGGCGAGTCCGTCCCGGCCGAAGACGAGCGCTGGATTGTGCCCCGCGTTGATGAAACGGAGAGCGCCCGTTTCCTTGTCGAGTTCCGCGAAGAAGAAGGTGATGAAGCTGTGGATGTCGGAGCTTTCGTGCGTGAAATCGTTCAGCTTCGCGGCCAGCGCGTCGAGGTCGGTCCCGTGCAGGAGCTCGGCCCGTAGCCAGGCCCGGAGCGAAGCCATGAGGAGCGCGGCCCCGACGCCCTTGCCCGAAACATCGGCCACGGCCAGGCCGATCCGCTTGGCGTCGAGGGTCACGAGGTCGTAGTAATCGCCGCCCACCTGCAGGCAGGGGACGGCCCGGGCGGCCGTCCCGTAGCCCTCGGAGGACGGGAGCGACCGGGGCAGGAAATCGCGCTGGATGGCCGCGGCGGTCTCGAGATCCTGCTGCAGTTTAGCGGCCACGATGAGCGCCGCGACCCGGCGGGCCTGCTGGATCCTCACGGCAGCCGTGTTGGCCAGAAGCGTGAGGAGCCGGAGGTCGGCGTTTCTGAACGGCTCGAGCCGGCCATGCCGGTCGGCGTAGAGAACTCCGATGACTTCTTCGGCGTCCCCGATGGGGACGCAGAGCGCCGAACGTATGTCCAAATCGAAGATGCTCTCCCCGACCATGGGGTCGGCGGCGGGGTCGGAGAGAAGGACGGAGAGGTGCTGTTCGTAGGCCATGGCCACGATCGTCCGGCTGACCTGGATCTCCCCGCCTCCGCGCCACTGTCCCTGGATCCTGGCGGCGCGCGTCTCGAGAGCTGAGGAGCCGTCGCCGCGCAGCATGATCACGCATTGGTCCATGGGGATGTTCTCGGCGATGAGGTCCATGATGTCCTCGAGAAGCTCCTGGAGAGGCTTGTGGGCGACCAGGGCCTCGCTGACCTGGAACATGACCTGGAGGATCCGGTTCTCCTCCTTGAGGTCGGCCGGCGTGGCGAGCGGGGACGTCCGGACGTCCGTGGCCGAGGTCTTCTCGAGGATCGTCCGGAAGGGGACCACGGCGCTGGCGTCCGTCGCCGACGCGGGGGAGTCGACCATCGAGACGCGTGGCATCCTCGGCCGATCGAAGGTCATGGTCGTGAGGCCGATGGAGATCTCATCACCCGGAGAGAGGGCCACCGGGCCATCGATCCGGCGGCCGTTGACGAACGTGCCGTTCTTGCTGCCGGCATCGCGGATGATGAAACCGCCGTCCGCGCGCTCGACGGTCGCGTGGCGCGAAGAGCAGTTGGGGTCGGCTACGGCAACGTCGTTGCCCTGGGCGCGCCCGAGGGAAACGGCTCCCCTGTCGACTTCGAGCTTCCACGGATCGCCCTCTTTAGGATAGATGTAAAGCGTGGTCATTGATGTCCCCTTGGGCATTATAGCGCAAAACGGCCCCACCCGGGAAAGGCGAAAATTGCCACCGGCAAGCGATATCTGTTAAACTAGGGCAGCTCTTCCAAGGAGAATGCGACCATGGAATGGGAAGACCTGGCCAGAGAGTTGAGCCAAACGACCGAGTCGAAGATCGTCCTCCTCGTCATGGACGGCGTCGGCGGCCTGCCCGTCGACGGCAAGACCGAGCTCGAGACGGCGCGCAAACCCAACCTCGACGGGCTGGCGAAACGCGGCGTTTGCGGCGTTTCCGATCCCGTCATGATGGGCATCACGCCCGGCAGCGGCCCGGCCCATCTCGCCCTCTTCGGCTACGATCCGCTCCGCTACCAGCTCGGCCGCGGCATCCTCGAAGCTTTGGGCTCGAAAGTCGAGGTCGGCCGGAACGACCTCGTGGCCCGCGGCAATTTTGCCACGGTCCGGGGCGGCCTCGTCGCCGACCGCCGGGCCGGCCGCATCCCGACCGAGGAAAACGTCCGCATCTGCGGCCACCTGAACGCCCGTCTTCCCCATCGCGACGGGGTCGAGGTCCGGGTTTTCCCGGGGAAAGAGCACCGCTTCGTCGCCCGGTTCACGGCCGAAGGCTTGGCCGACGCTTTATCCGACGCCGACCCTCAAAAGGAGGGCCAGCCCCCGATCCCGACGGCGCCTCTCGTCCCCGAAGCGGCCAAGGCCGCGGCCATCGTCAACCGCTTCCTCGACGACGTCGCCACCGTCCTCTCGGGCGAGGCCAAGGCCAACGCGGCCCTTCTCCGCGGTTTCTCCAAGTTCCCCTCCATCCCGACCATGCGGGAGCTCTTCAAGATCCGCCCGGCGGCCATCGCCAACTACCCCATGTACAAGGGACTGGCCAAGCTCCTCGGCATGGAGGTCATGGACGTCGGGAGCGAAACGGCGGATCTCTTCGACGCCCTGGAGAAGAATTGGGCGGATCACGATTTCTTCTACATCCATTATAAAAAGACGGACTCGGCAGGCGAGGACGGGAATTTCGCGGCCAAGGTCGCCGCCATCGAAGCCCTCGATCCCTTCATCCCGCGCCTGGTCGCCCTCCAGCCGGACGTCCTCGTCGTGACCTCGGACCACTCGACGCCGGCCCTGCTCAAGGGTCACTCCTGGCATCCGAACCCCTTCGTCCTGGTCTCGCCGACCGCCAGGACGGACGATGTCCAGGCGTTCGCGGAGCGCGCCTGCGCCAAGGGCATTCTCGGACGCTTCCGCTCCGTCTCGGCCATGCCCCTGATGCTGGCCCACGCGCTGAAATTGAAAAAGTACGGCGCGTAGGCCGGGCTTGCCGGTAGACAACTCTTGCCGGGTCCTATAAAATCAATATGAATTGAGACACGAGAGGAACCGGCCGCTCTTTCTGGTCCTGGCATGTCTCTCCGTCCTCCTTGCGGCCGCGCCCCAGGACGATCCGCGGGTCGAGATCGTTAACCTCCGCCGCTTCACCCATCCGAACTTCACCCGCATCGTCCTCGACATCGGCCAGCTCCGCGAGTACACGTCCGGGGAGCTCAAAGACCCGGGCCGCATCTACGTCGACGTCTTCCAGGCCAAGCTCAACCCCATCCTCCAGGGCCAATCCTACCCGGTCGAGGCGGAGTACATCAGCCAGGTCCGGATCTCGCAGAAGACGTCCTCGACGGTCCGGGTCGTCGTCGACGTCGAGTTTCCCCGGATCCAATCTTACCGGGTCTATAATCTTTTCGACCCGTTCCGGCTGGTCATCGACATCTATCCGTACGAGACGAAAGAGCCGTCCTCGCCGACGCCGGCAGAAAAGGCTCTTCGCCCCGCCTATAAGACGCAACCGCCCGTTAAGCGCGAGGTCACACCGCAAGATCCGAGCCTCGTGGGGACCTCCATGGCCCGCCAGCTCGGTCTCGGCGTGCGGACCGTCGTCATCGACCCCGGTCATGGCGGCGTAGACCCCGGCGCGATCAGCAAGAGCGGGCTCCAGGAGAAGACCGTCAACCTCGACATCGCCCTGGCCCTCCGGAAATTGCTCAAGGAAAAGGCCGGCCTCGACGCCATCCTGACGCGGGAGTCGGACGTCGACGTGCCCCTCGAGAACCGGACGGTCATCGCCAACCAGAAACGGGCCGACCTGTTCGTGTCCATCCACTCCAACGCCCACCGGGACAGGAAGCGCGGCGGCGTCGAGACGTTTTTCCTGAACATCAGCCCCGACCCCTCGGTCATCGCGCTGGCCGCGTCCGAGAACGCCACTTCGAGCAAGAGAATCGGCGATATGAAGACGGTCCTCCAGAAGATCGTCCAGAACAGCAAGATCCTGGAGTCGCGGGACCTGGCCGAAAAGATCCAGAAGAATCTGGTAAAATCCCTGTCCGGAGACCTGCCCACGATCAAGGACTTGGGCGTCAAGGGCGGCCCCTTCTGGGTCCTCATCGGCGGCGAAATGCCCTCCGTCCTGGTGGAAGTCTCCCACCTCAGCAACGCCAAAGAGGAAGCCAAGCTCAAGACCAAGAAATATCGCGAGATGGCCGCCCAGGGCATCTACAACGGGATCATGGAATATATACGATCCCTCGGGAAAGGATAGAGACGATGAAAAGACGCGATTTCATCTGGGACTTGGCCGCGGGGAGCCTGGCTCTCCGTTTTGGGCCGGGCGTGCTGGCCGGGGCGGCCGCGACGCCGGCCGCGGTCCCGGTCCTCGCCGCGGTCGAGGGGGAATCCCCCGCCGCCATCACCAAGGAAGCCATCGCCATGTTGGGCGGGATGAAGACGTTCGTCGGCAAGGGCGACAAGGTCGTCATCAAACCGAACATCGGCTGGGACCGGACCCCCGAGATGGCCGCCTGCACCAATCCCGAGGTGGTCAAGACCCTCGTCGAGCTCGTCCTCGACGCCGGGGCGAAGAAGGCCATCGTCATCGACAACACGACCAATCAGGCCAAGCGGTGCTACGTCCGCTCCGGCATCCAGGAGGCCGTGAAGCAGGCCGGCGGCGACATGCTCTTCGTCAACGACTACCGGATCAAGAAAATGGCCCTCAAAGGCGCCTGGCTCAAGGAATGGGAAATCGTCCTCGACGTCATCGAGGCCGACAAGATCATCAACGTCCCCATCGCCAAGCACCATTCGCTCTGCCGCTTGACCATGGGCATGAAGAATTGGCTCGGCGCGACCGGAGGCGCCCGCAACCAGTTCCACCAGGACATCGACCGGGCCGTGGTCGACCTGGCCGCCTTTTTCAAGCCCCGGCTGACCGTCCTCGACGCCTACCGCATCCTCGTCCGCAACGGGCCGCAGGGCGGGCGGGTATCGGACACCGAGCTCGTCAAGACCGTCGTCGCCGGGACGGACCCCGTCGCCGTGGACGCCATGGGGGCCTCGTTCTTCGGGGTCGCGCCACGCGAGCTTCCCTACCTCGGTTACGCCCGGGAGCGGGGTCTCGGAGAATTCGAACTGGAGAAGGTCCGCCTTGAAAAGAGAAAAATCTAGGAAGCACCGCGTCCTCGAGCTCCTCCGGATAGTCAGCCAGACGGCGTTCTTCGGGCTCTTCCTCTATCTTCTGCTCGGCGCTCACTACACGGGCCAGGACTACATCGGCTCGACCGTCCAGCGCTTCTTCCATTTCGACCCGCTTCTCGCTCTGGTCACTATCGTTTCGGCGCGTCTCGTCTACGCCTACTTCGCTTTCGCGCTGATCACGGTCTTGGCCACCATCCTTTTCGGCCGCGTTTTCTGCGGCTGGGTCTGCCCCCTCGGAGCCGTCCACCAGTTCTCCTCTTTCGTCTTCAAAAAGACGAAGTTCCTCAAGCCCCCCCGGGAGGACAGAGCGAGCCTGTCCCCGAAATACTACATCCTGATCATCGTCCTGGCCGGCGCTCTTTTCGGCCTGGACCTGGCCGGCTATCTCGACCCCTTCTCGTTCCTGACCCGGTCCTTCGCTACGGCCGTGTTCCCCGCGCTGGCCTACGCCCTTTCCAACCTGAACGGCGTCCTCTATGGCCTCGGGATCACCGGCCTGGCCCGCTCGATCTCCCAGGCCCTCGAAAACTGGACCATCAACGTCACGTTCGCCCAGGGTTTTTCCATAGGCCTCCTCTTCCTCGGAGCGGTCGCGCTCAACGCCCGGAAGGAAAGGTTCTGGTGCCGTTATCTCTGCCCGACGGGCGCCCTCCTCGGCCTCCTCAGCCGCTGGAACCTGTTCAAGCTCAAGATCGACGAAGAGAAATGCATCAAGTGCGGCCTCTGCACCCAGCATTGCGAGACGCAGGCCCAGCCGTATCCGAACGAGACGTGGAAAAGCGGCGAGTGCATCTACTGCCAGAATTGCGCCTCGATCTGCCCGACCGGGGCCATCCGTTTCCCGGTTTCCTTCCGCCCCGAGAAAATGACCAACGTCTCGAACGTCGATCTGTCACGGCGGAAGCTCCTCCTGACGACCTTCCTGGGCATCGTGGCCGTCCCCTTCTTCCGCCTGACACCCGTCCACAAGAGGGCCTCGCTCAAGCTCATCCGGCCGCCCGGTTCGCTCCCCGAGGACAAGTTCCTGGCGAAGTGCGTCAAGTGCGCCCAGTGCATGCGGGCCTGCCCGACGGGCGGGCTCCAGCCGGTCCTGACCCAGGCCGGGCCCGAGGGGATCTACACCCCGATGCTCGTCCCCAAGGTCGGCTATTGCGAGTACTACTGCTCGCTCTGCACCCAGGTCTGCCCGACGGGGGCCATCAAGAAGCTGACCATCGAAGAAAAGAACAAGGTCAAGATCGGCACGGCCTGGGTCAACAAGAGCCGCTGCATCCCCTACGTCCTGGGCAAGCCGTGCATCGTCTGTGAAGAGCACTGCCCGGTCTCGCCCAAGGCCATCAAGCTGGTCGAGGTCGAGACCAAGCTCGCCGACGGCGCGGTCGCCGTCCAAAAGGCCCCGGTCATCGACATCGAGCTCTGCACGGGCTGCGGCATCTGCGAGAACAAGTGCCCGATCATGGACGACCCGGCCATCTTCGTCACGAGCGTGGGCGAAACGCGGTCGGAGACGAACCGGCTGTTGCTGGAAATCTCGAAGGAAGCGCCCGCCGACCCCTACAAGTGAGGGCTATTCCGCCAGGGCCTTCTTGAGTTCGTCCTTGAGCCGCGGCACGACCTCGAAGAGGTCGCCGACGATGCCGTAGTCGGCGACCTTGAAGATCGGCGCTTCGGCGTCCTTGTTGACGGCGACGATAACCTTCGAGGACGACATCCCGGCCAGGTGCTGAATGGCCCCGGAGATCCCCACGGCGATATAGAGGTTGGGGGAGACGGTTTTCCCCGTCTGCCCAACCTGGTGCGAATGGCCGATCCAGCCCGAGTCGACGGCCGAGCGCGAGGCACCCACGGCGGCGCGGGGAAAGACGGCCGCCAGGTCCCGGAGCAGGGCGAAGTTTTCCGGCCCCTTGAGACCGCGGCCGCCCGAAACGACCACATCGGCTTCGGTGACATCGACTTCCGCGCTCTCTTCCTTGATGACTTCGGTGACGCGGCCCTTGACCGTTCCGTCGGGGACCGTGACGTCCATCTTGACGACCTGCCCGGCGACGGGAACGGCTTCGCCGAGCGGGAAGACGTTCGGCCGCAGGGTGGCCACGTTGGGCCTGGATCTCAGGGTCAGGGACAGGAACGCTTTGCCCGCGTAGATCGGACGGGTGAACTCGAGCGCTCCGGCCTTGACCGCGATTTTCACGCAATCCGAAGCGAGGCCCGCGCCGAGCCGGGCGGCGACCCGCGGCGCGAGGTCCCGGCCCATGGCTGTCGCCGCAAAAAAGAGGGCGGCGGGTTTCGCCTCTCCGACGAACGCGGCCAGAGCCAGCGCGTATCCCTGCGAGGAGTAAGCCGCAAGAGTTTTGTTCTCTATAAGATAGACCTTGACAGCGCCGAACGCGAAGGCGCTCGGGGCAAGGTCCGCGACAGCGTCGCCGACCAGGACGGCGACCGTCTCGACCCCCATCTCAACGGCCCGGCGCTGGGCCTCGGAAAGAGCTTCGAGGGAGCTCTTCTTGATCTTCCCGTCCCGTGTTTCCATGAATACGGCGATCATCGTCCCTCTCCTTTTATATGATCTTGGCCTCGGTCCGGAGGAGGCCCACGAGCTCGCGGGCCGTCTCGGCCGGCTCGCCCGTCAGGATCCTCCCGCACTGTCTCGGGGCCGGGACGTCCAGGCCGGTGACGTCGACCTGAGAGACAAGCTCGTCCGGCCCGAATCCCAGCTCTTCGAGCTTGACCACGGGGATGTCCTTCTTCTTGGCGGCCATGATGCCCTTGAGCGTTTCGTAGCGGGGCTCGTTCAGGCCCTTTTGGGCGGTGACGACCGCGGGGAGCGACAGGACGATCTTTTCCAGCCCCCCCTCGATCTCGCGGAGGGCCGTCGCGGACGCGCCCTCGACCTCGAGCTTGGTCACGACGGTCGCCTGGGGCAGGCCGAGAAGCTCGGCGACCATGGCCGGGACCTGGCTGTTGTCGGTGCCGACCGCCTGCTTCCCGAAAAGGAAGAGATCCGTCCCGGCGAACTTCCGCTCCACGGTTCGGGCGATGATGCGGGCCGTCCGGAGCCCGTCATAAGTTTCGGGCGAATCGTCCTTGACCAGGAAGGCCTCGTCGGCCCCCATGGCCAGGCACTTGCGGAGGACGACGGCGGCCTCGTCCTTGCCCACGGATACGGCGCGGACGGTCCCTCCCTGGACTTCCCTGAGTTTCAGGGCCTCTTCCACGGCGTATTCGTCATAGGGGCTGACGACGAAATTCAGCCCATCCTCGACGACCGATTTCGTCTCGTGCTGGATCCGGATCCGGGATTCCGTGTCGGGAACCCGCTTGACGAAAACGAGAATGTTCATGTGTCCTCTCCTCTTCGGAAAAGTCCCCCCGTCCCGGCCCTAGGATTTCTCGAATCTCCTGAACAGCAGAGCGGCGTTGGTCCCGCCGAAGCCGAAGGAGTTGCTGAGGCCGTGGACGATCTCCGCCTTCCGGGCGACGTTCGGGACGTAGTCCAGGTCGCACTCCGGGTCGGGGAACTCGTAGTTGATGGTCGGCGTCATGACCTGATGGTGCAGGCAGAGCGCGGTGATGCCGGCCTCGAGGCCGCCGGCCGCGCCCAGGAGATGGCCGGTCATGGATTTCGTCGAATTGACGGCCACGCGCGAGGAGTGCTCTCCGAAAACCTTCTTGATGGCCATGGTCTCGATCTTGTCGTTGGACGGCGTCGATGTGCCGTGGGCATTGATGTACTGGACGTCCTCCGGCCGGACCCCGGCGTCCTCGATAGCCCGCCGCATCACCCGGACCGCACCGTCCCCGTCGGGGGCCGGTGCGGCGACATGATAGGCATCGCTCGTCATCCCATAGCCGACGACCTCGGCGTAGACCCGGGCCCCCCGCCCGAGCGCCCGGCCCAATTCCTCGAGGATGACGACGCCCGAGCCCTCGCCCATGACGAACCCGTCCCTCTGCGCGTCGAACGGCCGAGAGGCCTTGGCCGGGGCGTCGTTCCTCTCGGAGATCGCTTTCATGGCGTTGAAGCCGGCCAGGCTGAGCGGCGTCAGAGGGGCCTCGGCCCCTCCCGCGATCATGATGTCGACCTCGCCCCGGACGATCATCCGGAACGAGTCGCCGATGGCATGGGTGCCGGTGCTACAGGCCGTCGCGTTGGCGCAGTTGGGGCCCTTGGCCCCGTAGCGGATGGAGATCTGACCCGAGGCCTCGTTGATGATCGTCTGGACGAGGAAGAACGGCGAGATCCGCTCCGGGCCCTTCTCGAGGAGGACGGTGTGCCACTCCTCGATGGAGCCGAGCCCGCCGATGCCGGAGCCGACATAGGTTCCGGCCCGGTCCGACTGGAGGTCGCCGAGCGGGATCCCGGCATCCTCCACGGCCAGATGGGCCGCGGCCAAGGCGAACTGAGTGAAGCGGTCCATCTTGCGAACTTCCTTGCGGTCGATAAACAGGAGGGGGTCGAAGTCCTTGACCTCGCCGCCGAAGTGCGTCGCGTGGCGGGAGACGTCGAACCGGGTCAGGAGCGCGATGCCGCTTTCGCCGCGGAGGAGGGCCTGCCAGTTCTTGTCCGTTCCCGTGCCGAGAGGGGACACGAGGCCGATGCCCGTGACAACGACCCGCCGGTCGGGAGCACGTTCCCTGTCCATTTGACGGTCGATCAGAAAAAAAAGCCGCTGGCGGATCTACTTGGCGTGGCCGGCGATGTAGTCGAGAGCCTTGCCCACCGTGGTCATCTTTTCGGCCTGATCGTCGGGGATATCCAGCCCGAACTCGTCCTCCAGGGCCATCACCAGCTCGACCGTATCCAAAGAGTCGGCACCGAGATCATCGATGAAGGACGCGTCTTCGGTGACCTGTTCCTCGCTGATGCTCAGCTTGTCCGAAACGATCGCCCTGACTTTCTTGAGCAGTTCGGCTCTTTCCATACTGTCCTCCTCAAAAATAATTGATACGGATGATAGCGGACCGCCTACATATACATGCCGCCGTTCACGCTGACCACCTGGCCCGTGATATATGCGGCCTCGTCGGAGAGTAGGAATTTTACAGCAGATGCCACGTCTTTGGGAAGCCCGAATTTTTTTAAGGGAATGATCTCGAGGTAGGCCTTCTTGACGTCCTCGGGCAAGACGTCCGTCATGGCCGTCGCTATGAACCCCGGCGCGACCGCGTTGACGGTGATGCCCCGGGCGCCGACTTCGCGGGCCAGGGACCGGGCCAAGGCGATGACGCCGGCCTTGGAGGCCGCGTAGTTGGCCTGGCCGGCGTTGCCCATGAGTCCGGCGACGGAGGCGATGTTGACGATCCGCCCGTATTTCGCCGCGATCATCGTCCGGATGACGGCCTTGGAGAGGTTGAAGGTCCCTTTCAAATTGACCCGGATGACGGAGTCCCAATCCTCCTCCCGCATGCGCATGAGCAGACCGTCGCGGGTGATGCCGGCGTTGTTGACCAGGTGGTCGATCCGGCCGTGCGCGGCGGCGACGGCGCCGACGACACGTTCGACGGCGGCCGCGTCGGCGACGTCGGCCTGGTGCGCTTCGGCCTTGCCGCCGGCGTCGGCGATCGACCGGACCACGGCCTCGAGCTTGTCCGGCTGGACGTCGAGGAGGACGACGGCCGCCCCCTCGGCGGCGAGCTCGCGGGCGATGGCCTCTCCGATCCCCTGGGAAGCGCCGGTGACGATCGATACCCGTCCTTCGAAGCGACTCATGCGTTGACTCCTTTGAGCGCATGCTCGTAGCGCAGGATCTCCGCCTGGATCTTCTCCTGGACCCGGTTCGCGACGAACTCCCGGGCCCGAAGGACGGCGCTGCGGACGGCGGCCGGGTTGGACCGGCCGTGGCCGATGATGCAGACGCCGTCGACGCCGAGGAGCTGGGCGCCGCCGTATTCGGAGTAATCCACCTTCTTGTAGATCTTTTTCAGGTGTCGCTTCATGAGGAGGTAGCCGAGCTTGGCGAAGATGTTCTTGGTGATCTCGTGGCGGGCCATCGACAGGACGCTCTGGACGACCCCTTCCGAGACCTTGAGGGCCACGTTCCCGGTGAAACCGTCGCTGACGATGACGTCGGCGACGCCGGAGAACAGGTCCTTCCCTTCGACGTTGCCGATGAAGCGCATGGGCACCGTCTGGAGCCTGTCGAACGTCTCGCGCACGAGGTCGTTGCCCTTGCCTTTTTCCTCGCCGATACTCATCAACCCCACCCGGGGGTCCTTCACTCCGACGACCGCCTCCATGAAGATCTTGCCCATGATCGCGAACTGGACGAGGTTGTGGGGCTGGCAGTTGGCGTTGGCCCCCACGTCGATGAGCAGGGTCTGCCCCTCGACCCCGGGGACGAGGAGGGCAAGGGCCGGCCGGTCCACGCCCTTGAGGGCGCCCAGGACGTCGCGGGAGATATATACGACCGCCCCGGTATTGCCCATGCTGACGAAGGCGTCGGCCCGGCCGTCCTTGACGAGCTGGGCCCCGACCCGAATGGAGGAGGCCTTCTTTTTCCGAAAGGCGAGGACGCTCTCGCCCATGCCGATCGCCTCCGGCGCGTCGATGACGGTCGTTCGGGATGGCTTGAGCCCGCTCCGGTCGATCTCCCGGCGGATGACGCTTTCAAGGCCGACGAGGAGGATGTCGACACCGAAATCCCCGGCCGCCTGCAGGGCGCCGGGCACGGTGGCCTTAGGGCCGAAATCCCCCCCCATCGCGTCGACGGCGATTCTCATGCGCGAGACCCGTGTCAGTCTTCGGTCCCTTCCGTCACCTGCCGTCCCTTGTAGTACCCGCACTCGGGGCAGGCCCGGTGCGGCAGCTTGGGATTGCCGCACTTGGGGCAGACGGAGAAGGTGGGGATGGTGAGCCCGTCGTGGGCCCGGCGTTTCCCTTTTCTCGTCGGCGAATGGCGTCTCTTTGGATTAGGCATTTAACTCTTGTCTCTCACGTCGAATTTGATTTTATTCCAACGGGAATCGAACTCCTTGACGAGGCACGAGCACTTGGCGTCACGGATAAGCTCGCCGCAGACGGCGCAGAGGCCTTCGCAGTCGGCCGCGCAAAGGGGTTTCGCCGGGAATGTCAGGTTCAGCTGCTCGAGGACGACGACCCGCAGGTCGAGCTGGCGGCCGCTGTAGAACATCTGATCGATCTTTTCGTCGGACAGCTCATCGGACAGGGCGTCGATCTCCTCGGGGAGGTAGACGAGGTCGAACCGGCTGGCCACGGGGAATTCGAAGGGGGTCAGGCAGCGCGAGCAGACGAAGCTCAGCCGGGCCGTGATCTCGCCCCGGACGAGGATCTCCTCGCCGATGAGGCGGATGGCGACCTCGGCGTGGGCCGGCTCGAGGAAGACGACATTCTCCTCGATCAGGTCAAGGCTCAGGAACTCGAAATCCCTGGACAGGTGGAGCCCTTCCTTCGGCAGGCGGTCGATATCGATCAGCATCGTTGTGTCCAAATGATCATCCTCGGAAAAAATTTCACCTTATTATACCAAGTGGGACCGGGTTGTCAAATTCGCCCCTGGCTGAAGAAATCGGGCTTGAACCGGCGGCCCGGACAGGTATAATGAGGGGGAACGATCGTCATGAGCGGCTACAACACCCGTGTGGAATACCGGGGGGACGCCTACAACGTTCAGACCCAGGACAAGGGGCTCGCCGTCCAATACGTCGAATCTCTGATCTACAAGTCGGGCCGGCTGCTCGCCTCCAAGAGGGCTTCTTACACCGCCTACATGAACTTGCCCGACTTCGCGGAGCGGATCGGACGGATGATGGAGGACCAGCACAAGACGATCCTGGGACAGATCGTCGAAGGCAGGTACGACTGAGTCCGAAACGTCTCTTCCTCATCGACGGGCATTCCCTCCTCTACCGTTCCTACTACGCCATCCCGGGTCTCTCCAACTCCGGCGGCTTCCCGACGGGCGCCATCTACGGCTTCCTCAACGCCCTGCGGAAGATCGTCGACAAGGAAAAACCCGACTATCTCGGCGTCGTTTTCGACGTCGAGGGACCGACGGTCCGCCATGAGGAGTTCGGCGCCTACAAAGCCCACCGCAAGCCGATGCCCGAGGACCTCGTCGCCCAGCTCCCGGTTCTCAAGGACGTCCTCGGGGCCCTGCGCATAGCCACGGCCGAATACCCAAAGTACGAGGCCGACGATGCCCTGGCCTCGCTGGCCGCGCGGGCGGCGGCGAAGGGGATCCTGACCGTCATCGTGACCACGGACAAGGACCTCCTCCAGGTCGTCGACGCCACGACGTCCATCTGGAATCCGTCGAAGGAAACGACCATCGACGCGGCGGGCGTCAAGGACGTCTTCGGGGTTGGGGCCGGGGAGGTCGTCGACGTCCTCTCCCTATGGGGCGACCCGACGGACAACGTCCCCGGCGTGCCCGGGATCGGGGAGAAGACGGCCAAATCCCTCATCCAGGAGTTCGGTTCCCTCGACAACCTCCTCCGGAACATCGACCGGGTCAAGAACCCCCGCGTCCGGGAGAGGATCATCCAGAACCGGGAGCTCCTCGAGCTCAGCCAGCGGCTCGTCACGGTGACCCGCGACCTCGACCTCGAGCTGGACCTGGCACGTTACGCCGTCCAGGAGCCCGACGAGAAGGAGACCATCCGGCTTTTTCAGGAGCTCGAGTTCTCCTCCCTCCTGGCCGATTTTCTGAAGAAGCCGCGGCTCCGAGCCGCAAAAGAATTTCACACGATCTTCGAGGAGGACAAGCTCCGAGCGCTCGCCGCCCGGATCGCCGCAGCCGGAGAAGTGGCTTTGGACACGGAAACCGACAGCGCTTCCCCGACCCGGGCCCGCCTCGTCGGGCTGTCCTTTTCCCTTCTCCCGGGAGAGGCTTTCTACGTCCCCGTCGGCCACGACTACCTGGGCGTTCCGCCCCAGATCCCCAAGGAGCGCGCCCTGGACATCCTCCGCTCCGTCCTGGAGGACCCGGCCGTCCGTAAAATCGGCCAAAACATCAAGTACGACCTTATCGTCCTCGAACGCGAGGGCGTTCGCCTGGCCGGGGTCTCCAAGGACACGATGGTTCTGTCCTACCTCCTCGAGCCAAACTGGGGCCGGCACGGCCTCGAGAAGCTGGCCCTCCATTACCTCCAGGAGACCAAGGCACCTTACGAGGACATCGTCGGCCGGGGGAAAAACGAGCTGACGATGGACAAGGTCGAGATCGAGCGGGCCGCTCCATACGCCTGCCAGGACGCCGCCCTGGCCCTGGAGCTCGGTTCCGTCCTCTGGGAGAAGATCGAGGCCAAGAGCCTCGACCGACTTTACGAAGATATCGAACGGCCCCTCATCGGGCTCCTGGCCCGGATGGAGATATGGGGCGTGCGCGTCGATACCGAGGTCCTGAAGTCCATGTCCAAGGAGCTGGGAGGGGAGCTGGGGCGCTTGGAAAAGGAGATCCACGCGCTCGCCGGGGGGGCCTTCAACATCAACTCGCCCCGCCAGTTGGGCGACATCCTCTTCCACAAGCTGGGACTGCCGTCCTCCCGGCGGACGAAGATCACCAAGGGTTACTCCACTTCTCTCGACATCCTCGAGGAGCTGGCCGCGGTCCACCCCCTGGCCCGGCACGTCCTCGATTACCGGCAGATGGCCAAACTCAAGTCGACTTATGCCGATGCCCTCCCCCAGCTCATCAACCCGGCCACGGGCCGCATCCACACCTCTTACAACCAGACCGTGGCTTCAACCGGCCGCCTGTCGTCGAGCGAGCCGAACCTCCAGAACATCCCCGCCCGGGGCCCGTGGGGGGCGCGTTTCCGCCGAGCCTTCATCCCGGACAAAGGACATCTCCTGCTGGCCGCCGACTATTCCCAAATCGAGCTGCGCGTCTTGGCCCATCTCTCGAAGGACCCCAAGCTCATCGCCACGTTCCTCGAGGACCGGGACGTCCATGAGGAGACCGCACGGCTCGTCTTTGGGGAGAATGCCGGGGAGGAGACGCGGCGGCGGGCCAAGATCATCAATTTCAGCATCGTCTACGGGACCTCCGCCTTTTCCCTGGCCAAAGAGCTGGGGACGTCGGTGGCCGAAGCCCAAAAGTTCATCGACCGTTACTTCGGCGAACTCCCGGGCGTCAAGGCCTACCTCGACAAGGTCGTCGAGGAGGCCCGTGAGCGGGGCTATTCCGAGACGATCTTCGGCCGGAAACGGCAGGTCCCGGAGCTGCGCATGCCGGACCGGAACCTCCAGCAGGCCGGCCGGCGGATCGCCCTCAACAACCCCATCCAGGGCTCGGCGGCCGACCTCATCAAGGAGGCCATGCTTCGCGCCGCCCGGGAGATCGAGGCCCGGGGTCTCCGGACGCGGATGATCCTTCAGGTCCACGACGAACTCGTTTTTGAGGTTCCCGAAAGGGAAAGATCGGAGGTCGAGCCCTTGGTCCGTACGGCCATGGAGGGGGCGGCCGAGCTGCTCGTTCCTCTCAAGGTCCGCCTGGGCTGCGGCCCGAACTGGGCCGACGCGAAATAGCCCCGCCGGCGCCTTTACTCCTCCCCGAACGTGTGCTATAACGGCCCATAAGTCCGGTACGGGATCGCGGTTCGGAGAGCGTCGGATGAACGACGAAGGTTCGAAGATGTTCCTCTATTTTTCCGATTTGTTGGACCTTCCCGTTTCCGACCCGGAGGGGAAAGTCCGCGGCCGGCTGACCGACCTTAAGGTCCAGCTGGGCGAGCTCTTCCCGAAGGTCAACTCCCTCGTCATCCGCAGCCGGCACGAGAAATCGGCCCGAGCCCTCGACTGGAGCTGGGTCGAAACGATCCGCGGCCGCTCCGCCGTCCTCAAACCCGGCGCGGACGGCCGACTGACCGCCCTCGAGGTCGGGAGCCGGGAGATCCTGCTCCGGGAAGACCTCCTCGACAAACAGGTCGTCGACACCTCCGGGGCCAAGATCGAGCGGGTCAACGACATCCATCTTTTGGCCGTCCATGGCGAGCTCCGCATCGCCCATGTCGATTTCGGCATGCGCGGTATCCTGCGCCGCCTCGGCTGGATGAGGGCGATCGACGCCGCCTCGGACTGGCTTTTCTCCTACCGCCTCCCGGAGAAGCTGGCGTCCTGGAAATTCGTCCAACCCCTGGCCAGCGACCCGAAAAGGAACCTCAAGCTGAACGTCACCGTGCGCAAGCTCCGCGATCTGCACCCCTCGGATATCGCGGACATCATCGAGGATCTCGACCGGGCCAACCGGTCGTCCGTCTTCCGGTCCCTGGACACGGAGACCGCCGCGGAGACTCTTCAAGAGGTCGATCCCCGGCTGCAGCTGTCCCTGATCGAGACGGCCCCTCCCGAACAGGCGTCCGACATCCTCGAGAGCATGGAGCCGGACGAGGCCAGGGACTTTCTCGCCGACCTGCCGGAGGAGAAAAAGGAGCGTTTCATCGGGACGATGGAAAAGCCCTTCCGCGAGCAGGTCGAGGGTCTCCTGAAGCACGAGGAGGGAACGGCCGGGAGCATCATGACCACCGATTTCCTCGCCCTGGGCGGGGACCGGACGATCGCCGACGCCGTCGAAGCGTTCCGCCATGCGGTCCACCCCCTGGAGACGGTCGCCTACATCTATGTGATCGGGGAGGACCGGCGGCTGGCCGGGGTCATCACCCTCCGCCATCTCCTCCTCTGCAACCGGGAGGAAAGGCTGGGGGCGCTCATGAACCCCCATGTCTTGATGGTCGAGGCGGACGACGACATCGCCACGGTCGCCGACGTCTTCAACAAGTACAAATTCCTGGCCGTCCCGGTCGTGGACAGGGACCTCGTCATCCGGGGGATCATCACCCTCCAGGACATCGTCCAGGCGACGGCGGAAGAGCTATGAGCGAACGCCGCCTCCGCCGGAAGGCCGCGGGAACCGGGGGTGGGCCGTGATCAAGGACGGGATCAAGCGCCGCTGGAGGGGCCTCCTGCTCTTCCTGGCCGTCATGGGCCCCGGCATCATCACCTCCAACGTCGACAACGACGCGGGCGGCATCGCGACCTATTCCATGGCCGGAGCCCATTTCGGCAATAACCTGCTCTGGACCCTCATCCCGGTCATGGCCGCCCTGATCATCATCCAGGAGATGTCGGCCCGGATGGGCGTCGTCACCGGCAAGGGTCTGTCCGACCTCATCCGCGAGCGTTTCGGGGTCAGGATCACGGTCTACCTGCTCTTCGGCATATTCGTGACCAACCTCGGCAACGTCATCGCCGAGTTCGCCGGCGTCGCCTCAAGCCTGGAGATCTTCCACGTCTCCAAGTTCATCTCCGTCCCCCTGAGCGCCGTCATCGTCTGGCTGCTCGTGGTCAAGGGCAATTACCGGTCCGTCGAAAAGGTCTTCCTGTTCGCGTGTCTTTTCTACGTGACCTACATCATCTCGGGGATCCTGGCCAAGCCGGACTGGGCGGCGATCGGAACGAGCCTCGTCCGGCCGAGCCTGTCCTTCTCGCCGAGCCAGCTGGGAATGGTCATCGGACTGGTCGGCACGACGATCGCCCCGTGGATGCAGTTCTACCTCCAGTCTTCCGTCGTCGAGAAGAACATCGCCGTCAAGGACTATAAGCATTCCCGTCTGGACGTCATCATCGGCAGCTTCATCGTGACCATCGTGGCCGGGTTCATCATCCTGACGTGCGCGGCCACGCTCTTCAAGGCCGGCGTCCGCGTCGAGACGGCGGCCGACGCGGCCCTGGCGCTCAAACCGCTGGCCGGGAAGTACTGCTCGGCCCTCTTCGCCTTCGGCCTCCTCAACGCGTCCCTCTTCGCCGCCTCGATCCTGCCCTTGTCGACGGCCTTCCTCGTCTGCGAGGGCATGGGCTGGGAGAACGGCGTCAATAAGAAATTCTCGGAGGCGCCCCAATTCTACGGCCTGTATTCCCTCCTCGTCTTCCTCGGGGCGGCCGTCATCCTCCTGCCCCGGATCCCCCTCTTCCGGGTCATGCTCATCTCTCAGGTGGTCAACGGCATCGTCCTGCCGGTCGTCCTCGTCTTTATGCTGATCCTGGTCAACAGCCCGAAGCTCATGGGCACGCACAAGAACGGCCGGGTTTATAACATCCTCTCCTGGGGTACCGTCGCCGTCCTCGTCCTCCTGACGGGGGCCTACGCCCTGTCGTTCGTCGGTTGAGCGCCCCCCTCTCGGACAAAGAGGGACTGTCCCCCTTGAAGGGGACAGTCCCTCCTGGACAGTTCCGGCTAGATCATCTTATAAAAGGCCCGGTATTTCTTGTAGATGGTCCCGCCCATGCGCTCCATCTCGGCCCGGACCTTGACGTTGGCTTCCATTTCGTGGTGGGTGTCCATCATTTCGTAGCCGGCCTCGTGGGCGGACATGAGGGTCTTGACGCCCATGAGGACGTCGAGGCCCTGGCCCCGGTACTGCTCTTTGACGGCCCCGAGCAGGAGGTCGAGCTGCTTGGTCTTCTTGGCCGCCCGAAGGACAGGGATGAACCCGAAGGGAAGAAGGCGGCCCTTGGCCTTGACGATGCCCTCGGTCATGTCGGGCATGGCGATGATGAAGGCCACGACGTCCCCGTCCTTCTTGATAGCCTTGACAAAACGTGGGTCGACGACGGGAAGGTAGCGCTTGGCCAGGTCGTCCATCTCCTCCTCGCCGAGGGGGGCGAAGCCGTAGATGTTGCCCGCCATATAGCACTCGTTCATGAGCGACAGGATGGGACGGATCCAGGGCTTGAGCTCCT
Organism: uncultured Eubacteriales bacterium; assembly: GCA_964652895.1. Lineage (GTDB taxonomy): Bacteria > Acidobacteriota > Aminicenantia > Aminicenantales > Saccharicenantaceae > RBG-16-66-30. Next base: position 50,529 of record CAZZCH010000003.1, on the reverse strand, counting down.
TCCTCTTGCGGAACTCGACGATCTCGTAAGTGCCGCGCTTCATGGCCCGCTCGTAGATCTTTTTATAGAATTCCGGCAGCTCCTTGGGAACTTCGAGCTTGTAGACGAACCAGTCGTTATCCTTGGCGTAGCCTCCCTCCTCGAGCAACCGCGGCATCCATTCGAAATTGTAGTATGTGGCGATGGTCGCCCGGTGTTCGAAACCCTCGATGAGGAAGCCTTCGGGGTCCTGGTCGGAGAAGCCGTAGGGACCGACGATCTTGGTCATGCCCTTGGCCCGGGCCCAGTCCTCGATGAAACCGAGGATGGCGTGGAGCGCCTCCTTGTCTTCGTAGGTGTCCAGGTACCCGAAGCGGGCCGTCTTTTCGTTCCGGTGTTCGTTGAAGCGGTGGTTGATGATGCCCATGGCCCGGCCCACGGGCCGTCCGTCCTTCCAGGCCAGGAGGAGGATCGTGTCGCAGTAGCCGAAGGCTTTGTTCTTCTTCTTGTCGAAGTACTTCCAGTCGTCCATGTAGATGGGGTGGACCCAGTTCTCGTGCCCGGCGTGGATCTTCTCGGGCAGGTAGATGAATGTCTTCAAGTCCTTGCGGGAAAGGACCTCGCGGATCTCGATGGGCATGTTGTTCACTCTCCTCGGCGGATTCGTCCTTTTATCCTACATTCCAGGGGAAAAATCAACCCATTCCAAGCCCCGGTTTGAAGCCCCCTGGAAAATCTGTTAATAAAAGTGAGGATGGAATGTGGAAATTCTTGACAACCCCAAAATCGATAATTATACTTGGCCCTCTAAATAAGGAAGGCAACCTGTCCAAATGAATGCCGAAACAATCGTCCTCCTAACGATCCTCGTCCCCATCATCGGCTCGTTCGCGGCCCCCCTGGCCGGTCTGTTGTCCAGGCGTGCCCGGTCGATCTGGTCCATCCTGGTGAGCGCCGTAACGGCAGTCCTGCCGCTGACCCTGATCCCCCTCGCTCTCCAAGGGGGGGAGCTCGTCGTGCGCAAGAGCCTGGCACTGGGCCTCGACTTCGTCCTGATCATCGACCCGCTGTCGATCTTCATGGCCGGGGTGTCGTCGTTCGTCGGCTTTCTCATCGTTGTCTACTCCGTCGGCTACATCCATAAGGAAGAGAATCAGAACGAGTACTACCTGATGGTCTTGCTCTTCATCGGGGCGATGATGGGCCTGGTCTTCTCCGGGAACCTCATTTTCCTCTACCTCTTCTGGGAGATCATCGGCATCAGCTGCTGGCGCCTCATCGGTTTCTACCGGGAGCCGGCCCACGTCCGCAAGGCCGACAAGGCCTTCCTGGTGACGTTCTTCGGCGCCGTGGTCATGCTCCTCGGCTTCATCCAGATCTACGGCCTCACCAACACCTTCGACATCACGGTCATGCGCGGCACGCTCGTCCCGGGGACGGCGGTTCTGTTCATCCTCTTTGGCATGTTCTCGAAATCGGCCACGATCCCGCTCCACACCTGGCTGCCGGACGCCGGCATCGCGCCGACGACCGTCACGGCCCTGCTCCACGCGGCCGTCCTGGTCAAGATCGGCGTCTACGCGTTCGCCCGCCTCTTCCTCTATACCTTCCGGCTGCCCGAGGGTTGGCAGCAGGCCATCCCCATCATCGTCATGGTCTCCAGCCTCGTCGCGGCGGGCGCGGCCGCCGTGGAGAACGACATTAAAAGAATCCTGGCCTACTCGACGATCAGCCAAATCGGCTACATCTTCCTCGGCTTCAGCATGATGAACGCCGCGGGCATCTCCGGGTCGCTTCTCTTCATCCTGATGCACGGGCTGGCCAAGGCGGGGCTCTTCCTCTGCGCCGGGATCGTCATCCACGCCGTCCACACCAAGGACATCCGGGAAATGGGCGGGCTGATCAAGACCATGCCGGTCACGGCCGTCGCCTTCCTCGCCTGCGCTTTTTCGGTCATCGGCATCCCGCCCTTCGGCGGCTTCTTCTCGAAATTCCTGGTCATCATAGGGACCGTGCAGGCCGGCCAGACCTGGCTCGCCGCCTTGGCCCTCTTTACGGCCGTCCTGACGATGTACTACCTGTTCAGAGTATTCAGCCTGGTTTTCCTGGGTGAGCTCAAGCATCCAGCCCCCGAGAAAACGAAATCCATGGTCTTCGTCGTCGCCCTCCTGGCCGTCCTCGGCCTGGCGGCCGGCCTGCTCGTCGCCTACCCGATGAAGCTCGTCAACATCGCGACGACCGAGATGAGTTGGTGGCTCCGATGACCCCCAAAATGCTTCTTCTCCCCATCCTCCTGCCCGCCGTCCTGGCCGTCGTCCTCCTCGTCATCCCGCGGACGCTCCGCCTCGTCCGGGACGCCCTGGCCCTGGCCGGCGCGGCCGTCCTTCTCTACTACGGCTTCGTCTTCTTCGCCCTGAAGGACCTTCGGTTCAACGTCCCTTGGCTCGGCATGGGCATCGACTTCGACCTCCGTCTCTACCATTTCTCGAGCTTCATCCTGCTCGCCCTGGCCGGGTTCCTCATCCTGATCACGCTTTATTCGACGGTCAAGATCAAGGACGCGCCGAGGGCCCGGGAATTCTTCGCCTACGTCTTCCTGACCGCGGCCTTCGCCAACGGGGCGGTGCTGGCCAACAACTTAGTCCCCCTCGTCTTCTTCTGGGAGGGCCTGCTCGTCACCCTCTACGGCCTCATCACGATCGGCGGCCGGCCGACGTCGGGCCGGACCGCGGTCAAGGCCCTCATGATCGGCGCTTTCTGCGACTTCTCGATGATCCTGGGGATCGGGCTCCTGTGGACCGTGAGCGGCACGCTGACCATGTCCCAGATCTCCGTCGAACCGACGGGGCTGGCCGCGGTCGCCTTCATCATGATGATGATCGGAGCCGCCGGCAAGGCCGGGGCCATGCCTTTCCACACCTGGATCCCCGACGCCGCCGTCGACGCGCCGGTGACCTTCATGGCCTTCCTGCCGGCCGCCTTCGAGAAACTGCTGGGCATCTATCTCCTGGCCCGGATCTCCCTAGATTTCTTCAAGATCCGGCCGGGGAGCGGCCTCTCCGTCCTGCTCATGATCGTCGGGGCGGTGACCATTGTCCTGGCCGTCCTCATGGCCCTCGTCCAGAAGGACTTCAAGCGGCTCCTGTCCTATCACGCGGTCAGCCAGGTCGGCTACATGATCCTCGGTATCGGGACGGCCATCCCGATCGGCATCGCCGGCGGGCTCTTCCACATGATCAACCACGCCATGTATAAGAGCGGCCTCTTCCTGAGCGCCGGGTCGGTCGAACACCGGACCGGCACGACCGAGCTCAAGAAGCTCGGCGGCCTGCGGAAAGAGATGCCGCTGACGGCCTTCGGCTTCACCGTCTGCGCCCTGGCCATTTCCGGGGTCTGGCCGCTCAACGGGTTCGTTTCCAAAGAGATGGTCTTCCACGGGGCCCTCGAATCGGGCTACACGATCTTCGCCATCGCCGCCTGGGTCGGGGCGATCTTCACCTTCGCCTCCTTCCTCAAGGCCGGGCATTCCGTGTTCTTCGGCGAACGGACGCGCGAGGTCCCGGCGGTCAAGGAAAGCCAACCGGCCATCGTCGTCCCCATCCTCGTCCTGGCGGCCCTCTGCATCCTCTTCGGCGTCTACAACAAGCTCCCCCTGACCCTCTTCATCCAGCCGATCCTCGAAGGTCACGTGGAAGCGGGCGCCCATATCAACTTCACGAGCCACGCCCTGGACATCTTCAATCCGGTGGCTCTCATCTCGATCGGCTGTCTTGTCCTGGCCTTTCTCCTCCACCGTCACGGCTTCCTGAAGACCGGCCGCAAGCCCTACCTGGCCTCCGAGCCCATCCACAATCTGCCCGTCGTCCACAAGCTCTACGATCTGGCCGAGGCCCGGGTGTTCGACCCCTACGAGCAGGGCGTCAAGGTCCTCCACGGGCTGTCGCTCTTCCTGTTCAAGGCCATCGACCGGCCCATCGATTTCGTCTATGAAAAGGTCGTCACCGTGGCCGGGGAGAAATTCACGGCCATTCTGAAAAAGGCCCACAACGGGCATTACGCGAACTACCTCGCATGGTGCCTGGCCGGCCTGATCATCGTGGCGGGCGCGATCAGCCTGCTGATGAAATAGAGGAGGAGCGTTGATCATACTTTTCGTTGCGCTGCCGCTCGTCATAGCGGGTATTCTCCCTCTCGTCGGCAAGGTCTCCCGGCGGGTCGTGCCGGACCTGATGGCCAACGCGACCCTTCTCTTCCTGCTCGTCTACGCCGCGGTCGCCGGACGCCACTTCATCGCCGCCGGTCCCGTCCTCCAACATCTTTCCTGGTTCGGAGAGCCGGTCGCCATCCGGCTGGCCCTGGACGGATTCAGCCTGTTAATGCTCCTGGCCATCGCCCTCGTCGGGTTGGCGGCCTGCCTGTTCTCCATCGACTACATGGAGCACTACGGGGCCAAGGCCAATTACTACGCCCTGTTCCTGGTCATGGTCGCCGGGATGAACGGGCTCGTCCTGGCCACTGACCTTTTCAGCGTCTACCTCTTCATGGAGGTAGCGGCCATCGCGTCCTACGCCCTCGTCGCCTTCGGGCTGGGGCCGGACGAGCTCGAAGCCGCCTTCAAATACCTCATGCTCTCCGTCATGGCCACGGCCTTCATCCTGGCCAGCATCGCCGTCATCTTCGGGATGACCGGGAGCCTGGGCTTCGCGGCGGTGGCCAAGGCCCTCCAGGAGCTCAACGCCGGCGCCGTGGTCGGCGTCGCCTCCGCCTTCTTCCTCATGGGCTTCGGTCTGAAGGCGGCCCTCATCCCGTTCCACGCCTGGCTTCCGGACGCCCACCCTTCGGCCCCGGCGCCCATCTCGGCCGTCCTGTCCGGCCTCCTGATCAAGGTCTCCGGCGTCTACGCCATGACCCGGATCTTCCTCAACGTCTTCGGCCTGACGCCGGCCCTATCCACGGTCCTGATGTCCATGGGCACATTGTCCCTGGTCGTCGCCGCCTTCCTGGCCCTGGGCCAGAAGGACATCAAGAGGATGCTGGCCTATTCCTCGATCAGCCAGGTCGGCTACGTCGTCCTGGGCATCGGCATCGGGACGCCCCTCGGCATCGCCGGCGGGCTCTTCCATCTCTTCAACCACGCCCTGGCCAAGGGGCTTCTGTTCTTGACCAGCGGCTCCGTCCAGCAGGCCACGGGCACCCGGAACCTCGACGAGATGGGCGGCCTGGCCAAGCGCATGCCGGTCACGGCCGCGACGAACCTCATCGGGGCCTTGTCAATCTCCGGCGTCCCGCCGCTCAACGGCTTCTGGTCGAAGCTGATCATCATTATTGCGCTCGTCCAGGCCGGGCACCCCGTCTTCGCCGTGATCGCCGTTCTGGCCTCGGTCCTGACCCTCTGGTACTACCTCCTCATGCAGCGGAAGGCCTTCTTCGGCAAGCTCAACGAGAAGTGGGCCGCCGTCAAGGAAGCGCCCTTCTGGATGACGGCCGCGACCGTCTTCCTGGCTCTCCTCTGCGTGGGGATCGGCATCTTCTTCTCGTCGACCATCACGACCTGGATCCAGCCCGCCGCCGACGTGCTCGCGGACGGGATCCACGCCGCGATCGGATCGTGGGGATTTTAGACGATGATCGTGCAAACAGCTCTTCTCATCGGTTTGGTCCTATTCTCGGTCCTGGCCATCCTGCTCCGCGACCTGCTCAAGTCGGCCATCTCGCTCGCCGTCGCCAGCCTGTTCCTGGGCATCATCTTCTTCCGGATGAACGCCTCGTACGCCGGCGTCTTCGAGATCTCCGTCGTCGCCGGGTTGATCACGGTCCTCTTCATCCTGACCATCGCCCTGACCAAGGCCGGCGACGAGGTCCGGGAATCCCGGGCCGTGAACTGGGTCTTCCCCCTCTTCTTCATCGCCTTCATCATCATCGACGCCCTGGTCATGAAGGGCCTCCTCCAGAAGATCCCGGCCCTCGCCTCGGGACCGGAGACCGGCACCTTCGGCGACGTTCTCTGGAAGGGGAGGACGTTCGACCTCGTCGGACAGATCGCCGTCATCCTGGCCGGCGTGTTCGCCGTCCTGGCCCTGTTCCGCAAGGGGGACAAACATGACTAACAATTGGTTCTTCTACCTGTTTTTCGCGGCCGCCCTCGTCTTCGCCGGGATCCTCGGCCTCCTTCTCCGGCGGAACCTCATCAAGCTCTTCATCGCCATCGAAGTCATCGCCAAGGGCATCAGCCTTCTCCTGCTGGGGACGGGATTCGCCAAGGACAACATCCTCGTCGCCCAGACCCTCGTCATCACGTTCATCGTCGTCGAGGTCAGCCTCGTGGCCACGGCCCTGGCCCTGATCATCAACATCTACCGGCAGACGAAGAGCCTGGACATCCGCAACTTGGCCAAGCTGAAAGGGTAAGCCATGAACGGTATCGGTTTTCTCCTCTCTCCGCCCATCGCCTTCCTCTTTTTTCTGGGGACGGCCTTCGCCCTCTACGGCCTGGGATCGAAAATGGCGCCCAAGCTGACTAAGGTCGGCGGCAAGCTCACGACCTACGCCTGCGGCGAGGACATTCCGGGCGTGAAGATCCAGTTCGGCTACCGACTGTTCTTCTTCATCGCCCTGTTCTTCACGATGATGCATGTGGCCGTCCTGGTCATCGCCACCGTGCCCTCGGGCAAGATCGTCTTTTTCGCCGTCTTCTACCTACTTATGATCTTCCTGTCCATCATGGCCCTGGTCACAAGGAGTTAACATGCTCGACAAGCTCACGCGCTGGTCCAGGATCAAGTCGCCCTGGATCCTCCACCTCAATTCCGGCGCCTGCAACGCCTGCGACATCGAGATCGTCGCCGCCCTTACACCGCGGTTCGACATCGAGCGCTTCGGTATTCTGCTTAAGGCGACTCCACGCCATGCCGACGTCATCGTCGCCAGCGGCCCGGTCACCCGCCAGATGAAGGACAGGCTCATCCGCATCTATGAACAGACCCCCGACCCCAAGTTCGTCATCGCCGTGGGCGCCTGCGCCATGTCCGGTTGCGTCTACCGCGGCTCATACAACATTTTGGGAGGCATCGACCAGGTCATTCCGGTCAACATGTACGTCCCGGGCTGCCCGGCCCGGCCCGACGCCATCATCGACGGCGTCGTCAAACTCCTGGGAAAACTCTAGGCTTCGAGGAAACGCCATGAGCGACGCCAACATCATCGAACAGATCCAACGCGAGCTCCGCGGAAAGGTCGCCGAGATCGCCAACCCGGCGCCCCGCCGGTTCTACCTGAAGATCCTGCCTCCTGACCTGGTCCAAGCGACGGCCCTTCTGCGGGATAACCTGGGCATGACCCACCTCTCCACGATCAGCGGGGTGGACAAGGGCGAGACATTCGAGATCCTCTATCATTTTTCGATCCCCGAAGCCGACCTCAACCTCAGGACCGAGATCCCGAAAGACAAGCCGCACCTCCCGAGCATCACTTCCGTCATCCCCGGCGCCATCCTCTATGAGCGGGAGATCCAGGAGATGTTCGGCTTGATTGTCGACGATATCCCCGATAAGCGGCGGCTGCTGCTCTCGGACGACTGGCCCGAGGGCCAGTACCCGCTCCGCAAAGACTGGAAACACGTCAGACCGACGGAAGTCATCCCCGGGGGCCAATCATGAACGTTCAGATCCCCATCGGTCCGCAACACCCCGCCCTCAAGGAACCGATCAGCCTGCGCATGACCGTCGACGGCGAGGTCATCACCGATGCCGACATCCGCCTCGGCTACAACCACCGCGGCGTCGAAAAGGTGGCGGAGGAGAAGAATTATATCCAGAACCTCTACCTCACCGAGCGGATCTGCGGCATCTGTTCCCATTCCCACTCGACCTGCTACGCCCAGGGCGTCGAGAAGCTCATGGAGCTCACCCCGCCCAAGCGGGGCATGTCCATCCGTTACCTTGTCGCCGAGCTCGAGCGTGTCCACAGTCACCTGCTTTGGCTCGGCGTCGCTGGCCACGAGGCCGGTTTCGATTCGTTCTTCATGTACGTCTGGCGCGACCGAGAGATCGTCATGGACCTCTTGGAGATGATCTCCGGAAACCGCGTCCACTACGCCATCAACACGATCGGCGGCGTCCGCCGCGACCTCGACGCCGGCCAAGTGGCCAAGATCCTCGAAGGCCTCGTCACGCTGAGAAAACGGAGCGAGTATTATTTGCGTATCGGCGCGACCGAGCCGAGTTTCGTCGCCCGGATCGCCGGTGTCGGCTTCCTCTCCTTGGAAAAAGCGATCGCCCTCTGCGCCTGCGGCCCGACGGCACGGGCCTCCGGCTGGGCCCGGGACGTCCGCAAGGAGGATCCGTACGCCGTCTACGACGAGCTCGATTTCGAAGTCGCGACGGCCGACACCTGCGACGTCCTCGGCCGCGTCGTCGTCCGGATCAAGGAGCTCCTCGAATCCTACAAGATCTGCGAGCAAATCCTGAAGAACCTGCCGGCGGGGGACATCGCCATCAAAGCCCCGCGCAAGGCCAAGCCCGGCGAGGTCGTCAGCCGCTACGAAGCGCCCCGCGGCGAGAACATCCACTATATCAAGTCCAACGGAACGGACAAGCCGGAGCGCCTCAAGGTCCGCGCCCCGACCCTGGGCAACTACCCGGCCACGGTGGAGATGCTGCGGAAGGGCTTCATCGCCGACATCCCGCTCATCTTCGCCGCCATCGACCCCTGCATCTGCTGCGCCGAACGGACCGTGACGCTGATCAGCGCCGCAAGCGGTGAGGAGTCGGTCGTCCGGATGAGCGATCTGCGCCGGCGGGCGATCGCCCGGCATCAAAATGCTCCCGTGAAAAGGAATGCGGTATGGCCGTTCTGAGAACGCTTCTCTATCTCGTCGTCTACCCCGGTCTTCTTTTCCTGTTCCTCTATTCGACCTTCTGCGAGTGGTTCGACCGCAAGGTCTACGCCCGGCTCCAGAACCGGATGGGGCCGACCCATACGGGCCGGTTCGGGCTCCTCCAGCCCATCGCCGACTTCGTCAAGCTCCTGGCCAAGGAGGACATCGTCCCCGACGCCGCGGACAAGCGCCTCTTCAACGTCCTGCCGGGCATCGGCCTGGCGGTCGTCGCGACGGCGGGGCTGCTGCTTCCCGTCTGGAATTTCGACCTGGCCGCCCCGAGCTTTACGTCGTTCTCGGGGGACATCATCGTCATCCTCTACCTTCTCAGCCTGCCGACGCTCATTCTCTTCCTGGCCGCCTGGGCCTCGACAAACCCCTTCTCCACGATCGGCGGCGCCCGCGTCCTGACCATGCTCTTCGGCTACGAGGTCCCGCTTTTCCTGGCCGTCCTCGGCCCGGCCATCATGGCCGGCTCCTGGCGCCTGGCCGAGATCGCGGCCTTCTACCAGCAGAAGCCCCTTCTCCTCTTGACCAACCTGCTGGGCTTCCTCGTCGCCGTCATCGCCGTCCAGGCCAAGCTCGAGCGGACGCCCTTTGACATTCCCCACGCCGAGACGGAAATCGTGGGCGGCACTTTCACCGAATACTCCGGCAAGAAGCTGGCCCTTTTCCGGCTGACGTTTGACATCGAGATGGTCGTCTCGAGCGGCCTGCTCGCGACCGTCTTCCTGGGCGGCTTCCCCGGCGGGGCCGTCATCGGGTTCCTCCATTTCGTCGTCAAGACACTCTTCGTCATCTTCCTCCTGTCCCTTCTCCGGGCCGTGACCTCGCGGATACGCGTCGATCAGGTCGTGTCCTTCGCCTGGAAGTATCTGGCTCCGCTGGCCGTCATCCAGCTCCTCGTCACCATCCTCCTGAAGGGATTGCTGTCATGAAAATAGCGGTTTTCCTCCCCGAGCTTATACGCCATCTCTTCAAGAAACCGAACACGGTCGACTACCCGTTCAAGAAGCTCCAGGTCCCAAAGAATTTCAGGGGAACGCCTTATCTCAACCCCGACATGTGTATCGTCTGCCGGGCCTGCGAGCGGGACTGCCCGGCCGAGGCCATCGAGATCACCTCGGTCAACGAAGCCGAAAAACGCTTCCGCATGGTCATCCACAACGACCGCTGTATCCACTGCGCTCAGTGCGTCGACTCCTGTCCGACGACCCCCAAGGCCATGCAGATCGACAGCCTCTATGAGATCGCGACCGACGACCGCCACAAGCTGAAAAAGGACTGGGTCTACGTCCGGGCCGTGCTCAAACCCAAAGCGGCGGCGCCGGCGCCCCAGGCCGCCGAACCGAAAGTTTGAGCTCTCGGGCCGGCCGCCTGCGGACATCCCCCCGCTCGCTGCGGCCGGGTCCGGGAATTCATAGGATCAAGCCATGGAATCCTGGGAGCAAGTTCTCCGGAAGGAGATTCGCCTGTCCGCCCGCGTGGCCGTTATTGGCGTGGGGAACGTGGCCCGGGGTGACGACGCCGCAGGCGCGCACGTCGCCCGTGACCTCCTGAGAGGGCGCCCCCGCCTTCCGCAGAGAGCGTTGGTCGTCGACGCCGGGGATGTCCCCGAGAATTTCACCGGGGTCGTCCGGGCTTTTGCCCCCGACCTCTCGGTCATCGTCGATTCCGCCGCGGCCGGGCGGCCGCCCGGCGAGGTCTTTCTCATCGACCCTGCCGAGGTCGCAGACGAGGACGTTTCCACCCACCGCGTGCCCCTGACGCGTCTCGCCCGCTATATTCGGGAAACGATGGGCTGCCGGGTTTCGATCCTGGGGATAGAACCCTCCTCGTTCAAGGAAGGGGCGCCGGTTTCTCCGGCTGTCGGCCGGGCCGTCCGGCAGGTCGTCTCCGTCCTCCGGAGCGCCCTCGAAGAGGAGTAGGCCCCGGCTCCACGGCCGGGTCAGATCTTCATCGGCATCAGGACGTAGATATTGGTGATGCCTTCCTCGGCCTCCGGCTTGATAAGGACGGCGCTGTTCTCGTCCTTGATCTCGAAGACGACCCGCTCGGACGCGACCGCCAGGAGGAAGTCGAGCAGATACTGGGCGTTGAACCCGATCTCCAGGTCCTGGCCCTTGTACTCGACGGCCAGCCTGTCGCGCGCCTCGCCGATCTCGGGATTGGAGGAAAAGAGCCGCATCCGGTTCTTCTCGATCGTGAACTTGATCCCCTTCGACCGCTCGGCCGAGAGGAGCGACACGCGGCGGATGGCATTGGCCAACTCTTCGCGCGAAACGGCCAGCCGGCCGGGGTTGTCCTTGGGGATGACCGCCTGAAAATTGGGGAACTTACTGTCGATGATCCGGGATATGAGGATCCTCTGGCCAACCTTGAAGAATAGATTGTTCTCGTCGAGGTCGAACTCGACCGTTTCATCCTCGAATTTCCTGATCTCGTTGAGCGTCTTCTTGGCCACTATTACGCTGATGTCCTGGTCGAGTTTCAGGCCGTCCTCGGCCTTTTTCGTGTACGACAGGCGGTGCCCGTCCGTGCTCACAAGTTCGATCTGCCGGTTCTTTAGCGAAAGCTGAGCCCCGTTGAGATAATACCTCTGCTCCTGGGTGATCGCGTAATAAACCCGGTCGATCATATCCTTGAGGTCCTTGAGCCCCAATTTAATGCCTTTCTCGAACTTTGGCTCGGGGACCTGGGGATAATCCTCTTTCGGCAGGCATAGGATCTTAAACTCGCTGTCGCCGGACTTGATCTCGATATTATCGTCGATTTTTTCAATCTGGACGGTCTGCCCCTCAGGTAAGGATTTGACGATCTCGAAGATCTTCTTGCCGTTGACCGTGATCGCTCCGGCCTTATCGATAGCCGCCGCGATATGCGTCCTCAATCCCACCTCGAGGTCCGTCCCCGTCAATTCGATGTCCGACGCCGAAACGTCCATTAGAATGTTGGCCAGGATGGGCATGGTGTTCCGTTTTTCTACGATCCCCTGGAGGAGTTGAAGTTCTTCCAGAAAAGATTCTTTGGAGATTGAAAATTTCATTTTGTCACCTTTTGAACCGGATTCTTGATATTCTTTATATTCTTATTATTTAGTTTATAAAGATAAATAAAATTAAGAAGAGAAATAATAAAGTCCTCTGGAAATGTGCATATTCTGTCGAACATATTGATAATCCTCATTGGATGAACGCCAAGAGACTGTTAATTTCTTTGTTGAATTCGGGATCGTCCGTCCGGAGCTTGTCGATCTTGCGGATGCTGTAGATGACAGTCGTGTGGTGTTTTCCACCGAATTTCTTGCCGATTTCGGGAAGGGACGAATGGGTCAATTCCTTGGCTAGATACATGGCGATCTGACGGGGAAAGGCGATCTTGGGGGAATTATTCTTCGATTTGAGCTGTGAAGGCTTGATTTTGAACTTATGGCAGATGAGTTTTTGGATCTTTTCCACAGTGACGATCATCGTCGACGAGTCAAGAAGACCCTTGAGCGCTTCTTTGGTCAGGTCGAGATCGATTTTCTCGCCTTTGAGCGAGGCGAAAGCGATGACGCGTCTCAAATAACCCTCAAGCTCCCTAATATTGGATTGGACCTTGTCGGCGATGTAGAGTCCGACGCTCTCGGGAAGAGAGACCGCTTCGGCCTCGGCTTTTTTCTTGAGAATAGCAATACGGGTCTCGATGTCAGGTGGTTTGAGGTCGGCGATGAGGCCCCATTCGAATCGGGATCGGAAACGTTCCTCGAGATGGGGGATCTCCTTGGGCGGGCAGTCGCTCGAGATGACGATCTGTTTCTGGCTGTCGTATAAATGGTTGAAGGTGTGGAAAAATTCCTCTTTCGTCCGCTCTCGGCCGGCAAGGTAGTGGATGTCGTCGATCAACAAAACGTCGACGCTCCGGTATTTCTCGCGGAACTCGAGGACCTTGCCGTATTGGAGGTGGTTGATCAGGTCGTTCATGAATTTTTCGGTGGTGACGTAGAGGATCTTATTTCGCTCGTTCTGCTGGATGCTGAAGTGACCGATGGCGTTCATTAGATGCGTCTTGCCGAGACCCGCCCCGCCGTAGATGTAGAGAGGGTTGTAGGATTTGGCCGGGTTCTTGGCCACGGCCACGGCCGCCGCGTGGGCGAACTGATTGCAACTGCCGACGACGAAGTTCTCGAAGGTGTAGTTGGGATTGAGGTTCGGATTGATGGTCTGACCCTGCTTGGTCTTCCTGTCGTCCGGTGAGCGCCTCATGAACGACGACGGCGTATCGTCGTGGATGTAGCGGATGTCAAAGGTTTTGCCGAAGATGTCCCGAGAACATTCGTTGATGATGGCCGAATAATGGAAGGACAGCCAGTCGCGGAAATAGGAATTCGGGACCTTGATGTACAGGCAATCCTGTTCCTGGCCGATGAAGCTCGTCGGGTCGAACCAGGTCTCGAACGAGTTGGGGTCAACCTTGGTTTCGACGGCCCGGAGGATTTGAATCCAAAGGTTTTGATTTTCTTTAGGTTCCATGGGTACTGCTAATTTATCCACAGATATTTCCACATCTGTGGAAAATCCTCTCCTGGCAAAAGATCCGACCGGGTGAGGCCTGCGAATCATAGCACCACGGGAAGGGCAATTCAAGCTATTTTTTAGGGGAAAATGGCATTTTGCAGCTCCAGCGGAAGGTCCCTGGTCTACGGCGCCAAAAAGGGGCTTCCTCAGGTCCTTGGCGGGCCTAAAAAGAAGCCGAAAAGAGGCCTCGGCCGAGGCCTCCCTGGACGGGGAAAACCGTTCTTTTCTATGCTCTTAGCGGGCCGACCGGTTCAGCGCCGGAGGAGGGTTCGCTCCTCGATCGTCGGAGTGCCGAAAAGGACCGGGAAGAGGCGGGCCCGGAGACGGGCGGCGAGTTCGTCAAAAGCGAATTCGGCCGGTTTGTCGAGGTCGGTGTAATCGCGGTCCTCGCGAAAAGTTTTTTGATAAAGGATTCCTCCGGTCGCGGCGGAAACGACCAAAATGTCGACTGAGAGGGTCCAGCGGCGTTGCTCGATGAGGCCGCGGCGGTCAACGTTGAAAGGACCGTCCACGGGAAGCTTTTTTTTCTCCAAGGCCTTTCGGGTCTGGCCGACGAGCCTAGCCGAGCCCGTGAGGAAGACCGCCTGTTCACGGCCGGCGGCTGCCCGTTGCCAGAAGGCCGGCTCGTCCGCGACTGCCTCGCCGTCCCGGGAAAGATCCATGCGGGAGACCGTGCCCTCGAAGGACCGGCCGAGTTCCGTAGCGAGATAGCCCTGGAGTTCCTGGCCCAGCGCGAAATCCGGGGATGGAGCGTCGTCGCGGAAATCCGTCACGATGATCTCGCTGAAAAGGCCGGGCGGAAGCACCGCAACGCCGGGCTTCTCCTCCTGGACGCCGATCACAAGGGTTTTTGAGGCGAGGGGAGGCCGGCAGGCCGCAGCCAGGGGCAAAGAGAGAGAAACGAGAGCCAGAAAAACATTGGGTCTCATGCCGGCCTCGAAGGAAAGCTACGCCTTTCAAGCCGGCCGGTCAAGCGGAAACAAATTTGGCCAACTTGCCTCCGGCCGATTTTTATGGTATAAATTCGTCTCATCTAGAAACGAAAGAGATACGACCATGCCGAAAACCTGCCAGATCTGCCAAAAAGGCCCGATTTTCGGGCATAACGTCAGCCATTCCCACAAGTCGTCCCCGAAAAAATGGAAGCCCAACCTTCAGCACGTCAAGGCCCAGACCCCACGGGGGGGCGTTCGCCAGATCTGGGTCTGCACGAGATGCCTGCGTTCGGGGAAAGTGGTCAAAGCGGCCTAGCCCCGCCTACACTCTCTCGACAGACAAAACATCTTTCAGCGCGGAGATGCGCCGCGTGATGTCCTCGAGGTGGCGAATGTCCCGGATCCTGATGTCCAGCTTGATCTTGGCCCGGCCCTCGGCGAGCATCGCCGCCTCGGCCTTGGAGATGTTCCCCTCTAGCCCCGCGATCGCCGTAGCGACCTTGGCCAGGACCCCGGGCGAGTCCTTGGACTTGACCAGGAGGCGGGCCTTGAAAGTCCCGGCGAAGGACGGGTCCCAGGACACCTCGACAAGCCGCTGACCGTCCAGGATCTCCTTGGTTACGAGCGGGCAGCGGAGGGAATGGATGCTCAGCCCTTTTCCCGCCGTGATGTACCCGACGACGGGCTCGCCCTTGACCGGAGAGCAGCACTTGGCCAATTTGATCATCTGTCCGTCGATGTCCTTGATCCTGATCCCCGGCCCCGGGCCTGGAGCGAACTTGGCCGCCGCTTTCCCGAGCAGGCCCGGCCGGCGCGGCGAGACATGGCCGCCGGGGAAGACGACTTCGATGAGCCCGGCGTTGACGACGATCTGGCCGAGCCCCACAAGCTGGTAAAACTCCTCCATGGACCCGGCCCTCGGGCCGAGGGCCGCGGCCAGTTGCCGGGCGAGGTCCTGTTCGTTCCGGAATTCGGCGGGGAGGATGTATTTGCGGATCTCCCGTTCCCAGAGCCTTCGTCCCAGGGCGACGCTCGTCGTCCGGCTCTTGAGGTTGAACCAGCGCTTGAGCTGCTGGCGCGCGCCGGCGGTTGCGGCCGAAGCGAGCATGTCCCGCGTCGGCGTCCTCTCCTCCGACGTCAGGATCTCAACGATGTCCCCCGTCCTGAGAACGGTCTTGAGCGGGGATGCGGAGCCGTTGACCTTGGCCCCGGACGCGTGAAGCCCGATCTCCGTGTGGATCTTGAAGGCGAAGTCGAGGGCCGTGGCGCCGGGCGGCAGGTTGACGGCCTTGCCCTTGGGCGTGAAGACGTAGACCTCCTCCGGGATGAGGTTGGTCTTGAGGCTTCGCAGGAACTCCCGCGGATTCTTCTGCTCTTCGAAGAGGGCGGCCATTTCGCGGAGCCAGTGGAGGCGGCGGTCCTCTATCATCGGGCCTGCCGGCGAGTCTTCCTTGTATCGCCAGTGGGCGGCGATGCCGTTCTCGGCGAGGTCGTGCATCTCCCGGGTCCGGATCTGGATCTCGAACATCTTTCGCCCCTCGGTGATGACCGTCGTGTGCAGAGCCTGGTAGAGGTTGGGCTTGGGCATGGCGATGAAATCGTGGAACCGCTGGGGCAGGTGGGGCCAGCGCTGATGGATGATGCCGAGGAGGGCGTAGCAGTTCTTGACGGAATCGGTGATGATCCGCAAGGCCAGGAAGTCGAAGACCTGGTCGAACGCGATGTCCCGCCGCTTCATCTTGCTCCAGACGCTGTAGGGGCGCTTGATCCGGGAGAACACCTCGGCCGGGATGCCGTTTTCCCGGACGAGATCCTCGATCGCCTTCTTCATGGCCTTGAGGTCCCCCTCGGCCGCGCTTCTCCCGGGCCCTTCGGATGCTGCGATCTTGGCGAACTCCTCGGGGGCGACGTAGCGGAACGACAGGTCCTCGAGCTCGGCCCGTATGCGCCCCATGCCGAGCCGGTTGGCGATCGGGGCGTAGATGTCGAGCGTCTCGCGGGCGATCTGCCGCCGCCTTTCCTCGTCGAGGTACTTGAGGGTCTTGAGATTGTGGATCCGGTCGGCCAGCTTGATGAAGATGACCCGGATGTCGTCGGTCATCGCCAGGATGATCTTCCGGATGGCCTCGGCCCGGCGGACCTCGGGCGACACCTCCTGGACCCGGCTGATCTTGGTTACCCCCTCGACCAGGTCGGCGACCTCCTTGCCGAAATTCTCGCGGATGTCCGCGGCCGTTGCGTCCGTGTCCTCGAGAACGTCGTGAAGGAGGGCGGCGACAAGCGTCGTCTTGTCGAGCTTCATGTCGGCGAGGTAGTCGGCCACTTCGAGCGGATGGCTGAGATAGGGTTCCCCGGAACGGCGGACCTGCCCCTTGTGGGCCTTGCCTGCGAACACGTAGGCCTTCTGGAGGACGAGGGCCTCTTTTTCGTTGATGTAGGAGGAGGCCTTGTCGAGGATGTCGTCAAACCGGATCATGGCCGGACGGCCTCCAGGGTCTGAAGATCGAGGTGGCGGCTTCGCGGTCCCGGACGGCCAAACGTATTGCGGCCGAGGAAAACGGCCCAGCATGTCGGCATGACAAGCGTTCGCCGGTGGCGAAGACCTCCGATATGACGGCTAGGATGGAGATTTGTCGGTCTTGGGCTTGGCGGTCGCGGCGGGGGCGGGCTTGGTCTCGGCCTTGGCCTCGGCGGCCGGGGCCTTCCCCTCGGCCCTGGTCTCGGCGGGCACCGAGCTTTTCTTGGCGTAGTCGTTGATATACCAACCGCTCCCCTTGAACTGGATGGCCGGCGATGAGGTGATCTTTTTGACGGGACCGCCGCATTTGGGGCACTTCTCGGGCGGCTTGTCCTTGGCTTTCTGGAGTACCTCGCAGACCTCGTGGCACTTAGAGCACTGATATTCGTAAATCGGCATCGCGGCTAACTCCCGGTCCAACTCGCACTAAAGAAACTACATTATATCAGAATTCCGCCCGCCTGAGTTAGCGACAACGATCCTGGGCCCGGCTTGCTAAGGGTCTTGAGTGCCGCGGATGCGGCGACCGCTAAACCCGGGGCCGAGGGGATCGACGACTTGGAGGGGGAATCCGCTCCGCCTTCCCCCTTCCAACGGTCGCTTCGCTCCCTGCCTCCCCTCCTCGAACGCTGCGGCGTTCTGCGGCCCGGGAGAAATATCTCCCGGGACCCTCTTCCGGCTCAGGCAGCTTCAGGGCAGTATCTGAGTGAGCATAAGCGGTGATTTAGTCGGCCGGCGTGACGGACGAGGGCAGTTTCAGGGGAAACCGCCAAAACGTGTTTGAGCTCGGCCAAGGACAGGGGGCCCGGGGACATGTACTTCCGGTACGTGTCCCCTTTATTCGCTTTCCGGGGCCGAGGCCTATTCGTGGAAGACGATGGCCTCGAAGACGTAGAGCTTGGCGCCCTGCCGCCAGGCGTCCCGCGGCAGGCCGGCCTTGAGCGAGGCCTGCTCGAGGAAGGTCTCCCGGTCCCACTTGTTCTCCACCGGGACTTGGGGCAAGAGGACGCCCTTCAGACCGTCCCGCGCGATGATCAGACCGTGACGGCCCACGGTGACCTCCCGGGGGTCGGATATTTCCCGGACCGGCGTCAAAACGGAGATCTCGAACTTGAGGTCCCGGAGTTCGGCGGGCCGAACGGGAGGGAAACGCGGGTCCTCGGTCGCCGCGTAGATCGCCGCCCGGATGACGGCTTGGCCCAGCGGGGCGACAGGTTCGATGAATCCGATGCAGCCGCGCAGGTCCCCGCCTTTCGTAAGGGTCACGAACACGCCCCGCGGCTCCAGGAACTTCGCCTGACCCGAGGCGTCCTCGATTACGACCCGGCTCCCGATGAATTCGGTTACGGAGGCCCGGGCCAGGCGGAGGAGCTCGGCTTTTTCTTCCGGCGTGAGCGAGTACTCGCCGCGGTCACCCTCTCCGGGGCCGGGCTTCCCAGTCCCGGAAAGGACGGCGGCGGCGAGATAGCCTACGACCGGGCCTCCGAAGCCGGACGAATCGGTCCGAGCCAGGATCTCGACCCGGGCTTGGCCCGCCTTCCCGGCCAGAAGGGACCGCCGCCGCACATGATGTTCTCCCCGGCCTCGATTTTACGGATGAGGCCTTCCGTATCCATGGCCCGGATGAGCGCGGCCGTCGAAGCGTCGGTCGCTTGCGCTTCCGCTTTCGGCAGGAAATGGGACAGATCCGTCGAGGCCACGACGAGGACTTTTTTCGAGAGGCAGGTTTTTCCCAGCGCGGCGGCCAAGGTCCGGATGGTCGAGGGGGTTTGGTGGCCCATGACGATGGGAACGATGGCGGCCTTGGGCAGGGCTTTCTGGACGAAGGGGACCTGGACCTCGACCGAGTGTTCTTCGGCGAAAGCTTCGGGCCGGAATCGGAAACCCGAGGCCTTGGCGATCTCTTTGGCCAGGGCGGAATCGACCCGGGCGACCCCGAGCGGCGTCTCGAAGCCGCCGTCGGGCCAGATGGAACAGCCCTCGAACGCAGCCCGGTGGGACGGGCCGATGATGACGACCGTGTCGATCTCCCGGTCCCGGACAAGGGCATAGGCCGCAGCGGCCGTCCGGCCAGAATACACATACCCGGCATGCGGAACGATGAGCGCTAAGATCTTGCCGGCGGGCGGGGCGGCCGGAACGGCGGCCGCGAGATAGCTTTCGATCTCGGCCGCCAGACGGGCCGGGTCGGCCGTGTAGAACTGGCCGGCGAAAGCGGCCGGCCGGACACCCTGGCCTGCCGCCTGGGCCAGGGCAAAGACCACCATCCCGGCCAAAAACCAGAGGCTTATTCTCATGGGCCTTCTCCCCGGCGCGCTCCGCGCGCTCCCTATCTTTCAATATATCGGCGGTGGAACGAAAAAGCAAATGAGCCCGAAATTGCCACACGGACGTGACCCGGAATTCCCCAGAACACTTTAAACCGACCTATCAAACGAAACGGTGGACGAACGGCAATTTTGGCCATTGACTTTTTCCGGGATTTTAATAGAATAATAGGGGAAGGTTACGATGAAAGGCTTCTTCAAGTTTCTGCTGGCCATGCTGACCTTGGGTTCGGTGTTTTTCCTCGGTCTTCACCTCGGGAAAGAGAAGGAAAAATCCAAGATCCCGATATTCCAGGAAGAGCCCGAAAGCCACGGCTGAGCGGCCCGCGGTCCGTCCGGCATAGAACGCCATCCCTTTTTCCCCGCCCGGGGAAGAAGGTGGGAGTCGAACGATGAACTGGAGCACCACCGCCATCCTGATCATCTTCGCGGCGTTCGTCCTGCTCCTCATCCTCAACCCCAACATGTCCTGTTTCGGGAAACGCATCACTTCTCCGTTCTATCCGCTCATCAGGAAAAAGCGGCTTAAAGAAAAGGCCGGCGCGGCGACGGGCGCCGGGGAGAAGGCGGCGCCGAAAACCGAAGATTATGGATTTCATTAGTCCTTCGCCCCGGCGTCTCCGTCTGGCCTGGCTCGTGGGTCTTCTCAGCGTGTTCACCGCGTGCGCGGGGCGCGCTCCCATCCTCGTCCCCCCGCCCGGCGGCGTCGAGGCCGTCGAGGGGTTCGGCTCGGCCGCCATGCGAGGAGAGGACGTGGCGGTCAAGGGAAAATTCACCTTCCTCTTCCGCCGGCCGGGCTTCGGCCGGGTCGAGGCCATCGATCCGATCGGCAGGACGGCCTTCCTCATAATCTTCCGCGAAGCCCGGGCCTACTTCGTCGTGCCGGGGAAAAAGGCCTACGCCGAAGAAACGCCGGAGGCCATGATGAAACGGTTCCTGGGGATAGCCCTTCCGCCCGACGAGGTCCTCCTTCTCCTCAGCGGGACCTGGGCGGCCGCCGGCGGCGAGGGCGGTTGGAATGTGGAAAAGGACGAACGGGGACGGGTCGCCCGCGGCGGGCGGGACGGCTTCGTGTTCACGGTCCTGGCGTTTTTCCCGGGGGCCGGAGTGCCGAGGGACATCGGGCTTTCGGGGCCGGGGACGGCTGGGCAGATGAGGGTCCTCAAGCTCGGCTTCAACCCTTCGTTGCGGGAAGCGGCCTTCGACGTGTCCTTCCTCCGCGGCTATGTCCTAAAAACGTGGGAGGAGCTCCTGGAGCGCACGGACAGATGACCGTCAAATCCTTCGCCAAGATCAACCTCGGCCTGGAGATCGTCGGCAAGAGAGCGGACGGCTACCACGATATCCGAACTCTTTTCCAGACGATCTCCCTCGCGGACGAGCTTCATCTCGAGCCCGCCCCGGCCGGCGCCATCCATCTCACCGGGGACGACCCATCCGTGGTTTGGGACGAGACGAACCTCGTCCATCAAGCGGCCCGTCTCCTCAAGGAAATATCGGGGACTGACCATGGCGCCCGGATACTGGTTAACAAGAGCATCCCCGCCGGCCGGGGGCTCGGCGGAGGCAGTTCCAACGCGGCGGCAGCGCTTTTGGGCCTCAACCGGATGTGGGACCTCGGTCTCGACAGGCCCGGATTGGCCGGACTGGCCCGGCGCTTGGGCGCCGATGTCCCCTTTTTCCTGCATGGGGGACTTTGTTTGGGGGAGGACATCGGAGACCGCTTGACCCGCCTCCCCGACCTTGCCCCCATCCCCTGTCTGCTCGTCTTCCCGCCATTCCCCATCCCGACGGCGTCCATCTATGCCGGCATCGGGCCGTCCTTGACTTCCGACGGCAAAGTCAGTAAAATTATGCGTTTTCTAGAGACCGGAGACTTCGGCCTTTTAGAAAACGACCTGGAGCACGTCATTCTCCGGGCCTATCCCGAGCTCGAGAGATGGAAAAAGTTTTTCGGGGAGCGGGGGGCCATCTTGTCCCAGGTCAGCGGGTCGGGCTCGGCGGTTTATGGGATTTTCGCCGACGCGGAGAGCGCCCTTGAGGCGCAGAAGAGGCTCCCCGGAACGCCTGCCACCCGGCTCGCGGCGACCTTGCCGCGGGAGGGCTATTGGGCACAGCTCGGTGCTGGGGCGTAGCCAAGCGGTAAGGCAACGGACTTTGGCTCCGTCATTCGGAGGTTCGAATCCTCCCGCCCCAGTTCGGACGATATAAGGCGAGGAAAAGACGATGAAGGTATTCACGGGATCATCGAACACGGCCCTGGCCCGGGAGATCGTCGATTATTTGAAGATCGATCTCGGGCGGTGCGTCCTCGACCGTTTCAGCGACGGCGAGATCCACTTCTACATCGACGAGAACGTCCGCGGTGAGGACGTGTTCATCATCCAATCGGGGTCGTCCGACGCGAACAGCCACCTCATGGAGCTGTTCATCATGATCGACGCCTTCAAGAGGTCGTCCGCGGGCCGGATCACCGCCGTCATCCCCTACTTCCCCTACGCCCGGCAGGACTGGAAAGACCGTCCCCGCGTCCCGATCTCGGCCCGCCTCGTCTCGGACCTGATCGAAAAAGCGGGGGCCAACCGCATTCTGACCATGGACCTCCATTCGCCGCAGATCCAGGGTTTCTTCTCGGTCCCCGTGGACAACCTCATGTCCGCGCCCGTCCTGGCCAACCACATCAAGACGCTGAAGCTCGAGGACCTGACCATCGTTTCCCCCGACGCCGGGGGCGTCGGCCGGGCCCGGGTGTTCGCCCAGCGGCTGAACGCCAAACTGGCCATCATTGATAAAAGGCGGCCCGCGCCCAACGTGGCCAAGGTCCTCCACGTCATCGGCGAGGTTGCCGACCAAAACGTCGTCATCTTCGACGACATCGTCGATACGGCCGGGACTCTGACCCTCAGCGTGGAAGCCCTGGCCAAAGAGAACGCCAAAAGGATCTTCAGCGCCTGTACGCACCCCGTCCTGTCGGGGCCGGCTCTCGACAGGATCGAGAAATCGAAACTGGAACGCGTCTTCGTGACCAATACGATACCGTTGACGGAACGGGCCGCCGCCTCCAGAAAATTCGCCGTCCTTTCCGTCGCCGAACTTTTCGGAGAGGCGATCCGGAGGATCAACGAGGGGAGCTCGGTGAGCTCTCTCTTCGCTTAAGGAGAACAAGATGAACATCGTCGTCAAGAGCGAGAAACGCCAAGGACTGGGATCCAACGCCGCGCGCCGGCTGCGGAAGCAAGGCTTCATCCCGGCCATCCTGTACGGGGAATCGATGGAGAGCCGGTCCCTCGTCGTGAGCAAGAAGGATATCGTCCAGATCATGAGGCTCGAGTCCGGGGAGAACACGATCTTCAAGGTCGCCGTCGACACCGACATGTACGACGCCATGATCAAGGACCTGCAGATCGATCCGGTCACCGACGAGCTCCTCCACGCCGACCTCATCCGGATCTCCATGGACAAGCCGGTGCGGGTCACGGTCCCCGTCGTCCATCAAGGCGAGCCGTTGGGCGTCAAGACCGAGGGCGGCTTCGTCGACTTCATCACCCGCGAAGTCGAGGTCGAGTGCCTGCCGCGAGACATCCCGGAGAGCCTGTCGATCGACATCTCCGAGCTCCACATCCACCAGGCGTTCAAAGCCGAGGGCATGGCCATCCCGGCCGGCGTCCGGCTCATCACGGAACCCGCGACCGTCCTCGTCCTCGTGTCCCTTCCCCACAAGGAAGAAGAGGAATTCCCCGGCGAGAAGCCGGAAGAAGCCGTGGCCGAGGAGGCCATGGAACCCGAGATCATCAAGAAGGAACGGGCCGAGAAGGAAGAGCCGGAGAAATAGTCCTTGTGGCTGGTTGTAGGGCTGGGCAACCCCGGTGACGAGTACGCGGCCACGCGCCACAACGCCGGTTTCCTATTGGTCGAGCGGGTGGCCCGCGCTTGGGGCGTCCCTCTGCGGGGCCGGCTGTTCCGGGCCAGGACCGGTATCGCCCGCCGCGGCGAGGAGGACGTCCTGCTGGTCCTCCCCAAGACGTACATGAACCGGAGCGGCCTCGCGGCGCGGGCGGCCATGGCCGGTAAGGACATCCCGCCCGAGCGGCTTGTCGTGGTTTACGACGACCTCGACATCCCGCTCGGCGAGATCCGGGTGCGAAAAAAGGGCCGGCCCGGCACGCACAAGGGCATGATCTCGGTCGTGGGCGAAATCCGGACCGACGAGTTCCCGCGCATCCGGATCGGCATCGGCCCACTCCCCGGCGGCCGGGACGCGGCCGATTACGTCCTCGAGCCCTTCCGGCGCGACGAGCGTCTGTCTCTCGAGAAAAGTCTCGAAGCGGCCGGCGAGGCCCTGGAGATGATCCTCGATGGGGCGATCGACCGGGCCATGACCCGTTTCAACCGTCGCCGGGCGACGACTGGGGATTCCGGAAAATAGGAACCCCCTGCCATCGCGTGGCGGAAGGTTGAATTTTCCGGAGAATCGGCTAGAATAGTCGGTGCACTCCTTGTTCCTTCCCGAGGGGAGGAGCTGTTAAATCCATAAGGAGGTCTCAGTGAGACAATACGAAACGGGGTTCGTTCTCTCCCCCACGCTCTCGGAAGAAGAGACAGCGCAGTTGGTACAGCAGATGGCTGAGGTCATCGGCCAGAAAAAGGGCCGCATGGTCAAGCAGGACATCTGGGGTAAGCGCAGGCTGGCCTTCCCGATCAAAAGGTTCCAGGAAGGCGTATACGTTTTTTTCACCTATGAAGGCGCGGGCGATATCTCCACGGAGCTGGAGCGCCGGTTCAAGCAGACCGACTCCGTCATCCGGTTCATGACCGTCCTCCGGGACCCGCGGGACCTCCTCGGGCGGAAGAGGAAAAAGCGCGCCGGGGAAGCCGTGCAGGTCGCCGCCGAACCCGCCGTCGAACAGACGGTCGCCGCGCCTGCCGAAGTGAAAGAGGAGAAGTGAGATGCCGAGAGACGAAAGGCCCGAACGGAGCGAGCGGGGCGGCTACCGGAAGTATTTCACGCCCAAGAGGAAATTCTGCCGGTTCTGCCAGCGGGACGTCCGGGGAATCGATTATAAAGCCGTCGAGATCCTGAAGAAGTACATCCCCGACAGGGGCCGTATCACGCCCCGCCGGATCACCGGGACGTGCTCGTTCCATCAGAGGAAGCTTGCCCTGGCCATCAAGCGGGCCCGGCTCATGGCCCTTCTTCCTTACGTCGAGGATTGACATGAAGGTCATTCTGAAACAGGACGTGGAAAAACTGGGCCGGCGCGGCGATGTGGTCAACGTCGCCCCCGGGTTCGGGCGGAACTATCTCATTCCCCGTAAGATGGCTCTCGCCGTCACTCCGACGAACATCAAGATGATCGAGATCGAGCGCCAGGCCCTGAAGAAAAAAGTCGAGATTGAGCGGAAGGCCTTCCAATCGCTCGCCCAGAAGCTCAACCTGGTCTCGCTGACGTTCACCCGCCGGGCCGGCGACAAGGACGTCATCTTCGGCTCGGTGTCATCCGGCGACGTCAAGGAAGCCCTCGACAAGCTGGGGTATGACATCGACAAAAAGAAGATCCTGC
Source organism: uncultured Eubacteriales bacterium (assembly GCA_964652895.1). GTDB lineage: Bacteria > Acidobacteriota > Aminicenantia > Aminicenantales > Saccharicenantaceae > RBG-16-66-30. The sequence goes on along the minus strand of CAZZCH010000003.1, from coordinate 25,775 downwards.
TCGACGAGCCGATCAAGCGGCTCGGCAATTTCGCGGTCCCCATCAAGATCAGCCACGATGACCGGGCGGAGATCAAGGTCGTCGTGGCCCGCGAAGAGGCCGAGGGAACGGACGGCGGCGCAGCCGACGGAAAGACGGAAGACCAGACGACCGGAAAGACCTGAGCGTTCTCCGGACCGGTCCTGGCCGGAGCGAGGTGGCCATGGAACTCGACACGATGTTCCTGAAAAAGACGCCGCCGCAGAGCCTCGAGGCCGAACGGACGGTCCTCGGCGGCATCCTCGTCCAAAACGAGAGCTTGAACGTCGTCCTGTCCACAATCTCTCCCGACGACCTCTATAAGGACGCCCACCGGAAGATCCTGGAGAGGATCGTCGGGCTGGTCGATAGGGGGCTCCCCGTGGACCTCCTCAGCCTGACCGAGGACGCCCAGCGGGCGGGCATCCTGGAAGAGATCGGCGGCGCCTCCTATCTCTCGTCCCTGCTCGACGGCGTCCCCCGCAACATCAACATCGAATACTACGCCCAGATCATCAAGGAGAAGGCGCTCCTTCGCCGGCTGATCCTCTCTTCCACCCGGATCATCCAGGAAAGCTACGAGCAGAAGGAGGACGCCGACGAACTGCTCAATTCCGCCCAGGCGGCCATCATCGAAGTCGCCGAGCAGCGCATCAAACCCGGCTTTCAGCCCATGAGCGCCTTGGCCGGGCCGACGCTGGAGATGATCCGCGTGCTGGCCGAGCGCAAGGAGGCCGTCACCGGGGTCCCCTCCGGTTTCCGCTACCTCGACGGCCTGACCGCGGGGTTCCACCCCTCGGAGCTCATCATCCTGGCGGCCCGGCCGTCCATGGGCAAGACCGCCATGGCCCTGAACATCTCCCACCACGTCGGGATCAAGACGGACAAGGCCGTCGGTTTCTTCTCCATGGAGATGGCCCAGGAGCAGATCGCCATCCGGCTCCTCTGCGCCGAGTCCCAGATCGACATCAAGAAGACCCGGACCGGGTTCATCAGCGACCGCGAGTTCGAAAAGCTCAAGCTCGCCGGGGAGGCCCTCTCCCGGGCCCGGATCTTCATCGACGAATCGCCGGCCCTGACGGTCATAGAGATGAAGGCCAAGTGCCGGCGGCTGAAGATGGAGCAGCGCCTCGACATCGTTTTCGTCGATTACATCCAGCTCATGCGGACGGGCGGGCGGTTCGAGAACCGCAACCAGGAGATGTCTTTCATCTCCCGGTCCCTCAAGGAGCTGGCCAAGGAGCTGCGCATCCCGGTCGTCGGGATCTCCCAGCTCAGCCGGGCCCCCGAAAAGGGGCGGCGCGAACCCAAGCCCATGCTCTCGGACCTCCGCGAGTCGGGCGCCCTCGAACAAGACGCCGATGTCGTCATCTTCATCTACCGGCCCGAGTTCTACCACCCCGACGACGAGTCGCTCAAGGGCATCGCCGAGGTCAGCATCGCCAAGCAGAGGAACGGGCCGATCGGCAACCTCCAGATGGCGTTCATCCGCGAATACGCCCGTTTCGCCGATATGGAGCAGTTCGCCCCGGAGTACTGAACGATGGGGCGGCGATGAAGGACAAGACTGTTTTCATCTGCCAGAGCTGCGGCGCCCGCTCGCCGAAGTGGATGGGCCGCTGTCACGCCTGCGGCGAGTGGAATACCCTCGTCGAAGAGATCGAGGACGAAGCCCCTTCCGGCGTCATCAGCTACGCCCCGACCGAGCCCGTTCTCTATAAGGACGTCCAGGACATCCCCCGCCAGAGGCTCACCGTCGGCATCGAGGACTTCAACAAGGTCCTCGGCGGGGGCCTCGTCTCCGGCTCTCTCGTCCTTGTCGGCGGCGAGCCCGGCGTCGGCAAATCGACGCTCCTCCTCCAGGTGGCCCGGGACATGGCCGCCGGGGAGGCCACGATCCTCTACGTTTCCGGCGAGGAATCCCTGGAGCAGATCAAGCTCAGGGGGGACCGGCTGGGCGTCCGGGACGGACGTCTCTTCCTCCTGGCGGAGACCAACCTCGAGCGCATCCTGGCCCAGGCCGAGCGCCTCGCTCCCAATATCCTCATCGTGGATTCCATCCAGACTGTTTTCTCGGCCAAGATGACCTCGGGGCCGGGGACGATCAGCCAGATCCGGGAGGCCGCCAACCAGATCTTCCGATACGCCAAGAACAGGCAGGTCCCGACCTTCCTGGTCGGCCACATCACCAAGGACGGGACGCTGGCCGGTCCGAAGTCCCTTGAGCACATCGTCGACGTCGTTCTCCTTTTCGAGGGCGAGCGGGACCATAGCCACCGCGTCCTCCGGGCCATGAAGAACAGGTTCGGGCCCGTGTCGGAACTGGCGGTTTTCGAGATGACGGCCGCGGGGCTCCAGCCCATCCTCAATCCGTCGGCCTTCTTTCTCCGCGAACGGCCGCGCGAGGAGGCCGGCAGCGCCGTCGTCTGCACGGTCAAGGGGACCCGTCCCCTCCTCGCGGAGATCCAGGCCCTCGTCTCCTCGACGATCTTCACGGGGAACCCCCGACGCATGACCATCGGCCTCGATCATTACCGGGCGGCCATGCTCCTGGCCCTGGTCGAGAAGAAGGCCGGATACAGCTTCGTCGGGGAGGACATCTACCTCAACGTGGCCGGAGGGATGTCGATCGACGAGCCCGCCGTCGACCTGGGAGTCGTCATGGCGGTCGTCTCCTCGCTCAAGAACGCGCCCTTGCCCCAGGATATGGTCTTCTTCGGGGAGGTCGGCCTCAGCGGCGAGATCCGCTCCGTCAACCAGCCGTTGGTCCGGATCAAGGAGGCCCATTCCCTGGGTTTCGGGACCGTCCTCCTCCCGGCCGGCAACCTGGCCGCGCTGGACAAACAAGACCTGCCGGCGATCCAGTGCGTGGGGGTGAAGACCGTCCGCCAGGCCCTCGACCATGTTTTCTGATCTCTTTGATATCTTAAATAGATAAGGAAAGAACCGATGGGCCTTTTCATTTTCCGCTTCTTCATCATCGGATTGATCACGATCGGCGGCTATTTCTATCCGCCCTTCAAGCTCAACGGCGCCTACGGGGCCGCCGCGGCCTTCGTATTGGGCGCCCTGATGATGTTCCTGGAGACCCGGATACGGAAAGCCCAGTTCCGGGTTATCTGGAGCGCCGGCATGGGCCTGCTCGCCGGCATCCTCCTCGGCTGGATGCTCGGTGCGATCTACCAGTCCATCGTCCATACGCGGGAGATGGCCACCTTCATCCGCATCTTCTTCCTGGCCATCATGCCCTATATCGGGCTCCTCGTCGGGACGCGGAAGCCGGAGTGGCTCGACCCGGCCCACCTCATCGGGCTGTTCAAGGAGAAACGGATCGGCCGCAGCTTCAAGATCCTCGACACGAGCGTCATCATCGACGGGCGCATCGCCGACCTCTGCGACACCGGGTTCATCGAGGGCGCGCTCGTCGTCCCCCAGTTCGTCCTCAAGGAGCTCCAGTTCGTGGCCGACTCCGCGGACGGGCTGAAGAGGCAGCGTGGCCGGCGCGGCCTCGACGTCATCGACCGTCTCCAGAAATCCTCCCAGGTGGAGGTGATCATCTCCGACCTGGATTTCCCCGAGACCCCCGACGTCGACTCCAAGCTCATCGAATGCGCCAGGTCCATGGGCGCCAAGATCGTCACCAACGACTACAATCTGAACAAGGTCGCCCGCATCCAGGGCATCAAGGTCCTCAACATCAACGAGGTCGTCAATTCCCTCCGGCCGGTGGTCCTGCCGGGCGAAGCCATGAGCGTGTTCATCCTCAAAGAGGGCAAGGAAAAGGAACAGGGCGTCGCTTACCTCGACGACGGCACCATGGTCGTGGTCGACAACTCGCGGCGGATGATCGGCCAGACGGTCGACATCACCGTCACCTCCGTCCTCCAGACGACGGTCGGGAAGATGATCTTCGGCCGCTTCAACGGAGAGTCGAAGTGAGCCGGGCGTCGGCCATCGTCGTCGCGGCCGGGGCCGGCAAGCGCTTCGGCGAGAAGAAGCAGTTCGCCTACCTGCGGGGCAAACCCGTCCTCGAATGGACGCTCGAAGCGTTCCAGGCCCACGGCGAGGTGGACGCCGTCGCCCTCGTCCTCCCCGATGAGAAGGACCTGAAGCACTACCGGATGCGCTACCCCAAGATCGTCGATATCGTCCGCGGCGGCGAGAGGCGCCAGGACTCGGTCTGGCAGGGGTTCCGCCTTCTCGATGCCGCGACGGCGGATGTCGTTCTGATCCACGACGGGGCCCGACCGCTCGTGAGCGCCGGTCTCGTCAGCCGGGTCATCGCCGCGGCCCGCGCCGCCGGAGCGGCCGTGCCCGTCCTGCCGCTCGAAGAGACCGTCAAAGAGGTCCGTGACGGCCGTATCGTCGGCACGGTTGACAGGACCTTCCTTGCCCGGTCCCAGACTCCCCAAGGATTCCTTTACGCCGTGCTGAAGAAAGCCCTGGTCCAGGCCCGCCGGGACCGGTTCTACGGCACGGACGAGGCGATGCTCGCCGAGCGGGCGGGCATCCCGGTGACGGCGGTCGAGGGGGACCCGCGCAATATCAAGATCACCACCCCGGTCGACCTGAAAATCGCGGAGGGGCTGCTCGATGCATAAGATAGGTTTCGGCTACGACATCCATCGGCTGGAAGCCGGGCGCAAGCTCGTCCTCGGCGGCGTCGACATTCCCTTCCGCGCGGGGCTCGCCGGCCACTCCGACGGCGACGCCCTCGTCCACTCCGTCATCGACGCCCTCCTTGGGGCCCTCGGAGAGGGCGACATCGGCGGCCGCTTTCCGGACACCGACCCCCTTTTCAAAGGGGCGCGGAGCGTGGGCCTCCTTGGGGACGTCGTTGGGCTCCTGCGGCAGCGCGGCGCCGAGATCGTCAACGTGGATTCGGTCATCGTTTCCGAAGAGCCGAAAATGGGCCCGCACATCCCGGCGATGAAGGCGGTCCTTTGTCCCGTCCTCGGGATCCCCGCGGCCGGCTTGGGCATCAAAGCCAAGACCAACGAAGGCCTGGGGCCGGTCGGCGAGAAGCGGGCCATCGCCTGCTACGCCGTCGCCCTCCTCCGCTTTTCTGGCTGAACGCCCCAGAGGACCCGCAGGCATCGCCACGGGTTGACTTGGCTGCGCATTCCGAATATCCTCCACTTAACACGCTCGCGAGGAGGTCACATGAATAAACCCGTCTTGAAACTTGGCCTGGCCGCGGCCGTCGCCGCGACCGTCATCATCGTCGCCATGGCCCAGGAACCGGGGCCTCGGGGACGGGGTTCTCAGGAGTCGAAGCCGACGAAGATGTATACGGTCGGCGGTACCCGGCATGGGATCAGCTTTTTCCCGAGGGTCGACACGCCCTTTACCCGGCCCAAGGTCGCCGGCGTGCTGGACTTCGTCCACTATCACACCTACGACGAAGTCAATTCCTTCCTCAGGAAATGGGCGTCCGAATACGCGAACATGGTCGACCTTTATTCCGTGGGCAAGTCGTTCGAGGGGCGGGACATCTGGCAGATCACGATCACCAACAAGTCCACCGGCAAGGATACCGACAAGCCGGCCATGTTCATCGAAGGGAACCGGCATTCCGGCGAAGTGACGGCGGCCGAGTCGGCCCTCTGGTTCGCTTGGCATATCCTCTCCTCGTACGGGCAGGACCCCGAGATCACCCGGCTTGTCGATACCAAGGCCATCTACGTCAGGGTCGAGAACGACCCCGACGGTTCCGAGCTCTACCTCAACACGGCCCAGTCGAACCGCAGCACGGTCCGCCCGTACGACGACGACAGGGACGGCCTCCTCGACGAAGACCCGGCCGAGGACCTCGACGGCGACGGCTTCATCCTTCAGGTCCGCAAGAAGGTCGAGCCCGGCAAGGGCACGATGATCCTCGACCCCGACGATCCGTCGGGCCGGCTGATGAAACGGGCCACCGACGGCAAGGGCGACTACGTCGTTTCGACCGAGGGCCTTGACAATGACGGCGATGGACGGACCAACGAGGACGGCATCGGCGGCCTGGATCTTCACCGCAACTACCCGGAGAACTGGCGTCCCATGCCCGGCCTGGACCTGACCGGTCGCGGCTGGACGCAGGGCGGGTCGGGCGAGTACCCGCTCTCGGAGACCGAGACGCGGGCGGTCTTCCTGTTCCTCCTCGAGCACCCCAACATCAGCATCGTCCAGACCATGGACACGAGCGTGCCCATGCTGCTCCACGGTCCGTCGACGAGCCGCATGAGCGAATCCATGTTCCCCGAGGACATGAAGATCTACCAGTACTTCGACGAGCAGGGGAAAAAGATCACCGGCTACCCGAACGCCGGCGACACGTACTGGGACTACGCCAATCTGGGCCGGGGCGACCGCGACATGCGGACCCGGGCCGCCCAGATGGGCTTCGAGATACCGCGCGAACCCCAAGGTTCCCCGCTCTTCGGCCATTCGCCGGACTTCGGCTATCTCTATTACGGCGCCGTCTGGTACGGCGACGAGCTGTGGAACGGCGGCCGGGTCAAGGACTACGATGGCGACGGCCGCGTCACCGATCTCGAGAACCTCCGTTATATCGATGAGGAGCTCGGCGGCCGCTATTTTAAGCCCTGGACGAAGTTCATCCACCCGACGCTCGGCGAGGTCGAGATCGGCGGCTTCAATCCAAAGTACTGGCGCCAGAATCCGCCCGTCGAGATCCTCGAGGAGTGGATCAGGAAAGAGGCCCTATTCAACCTCTTCATGGCCAAGTCCCTGCCCCAGGTGAAGATCGTCTCCGCCGATATCAAGCCGGTCAAAAAGGAAGCCGACACGTTCGAGGTCGTCGCTGTTTTCACCAACGAAGGATTCCTGCCCACGGCCCTCAAGATGGCCGACCGGGTCAAGATCGTCCGGCCCGACACCGCGGAGGTCCGCCTCCCCGCGGGTGCCGAGCTCGTCGGCGTGAGGGGGCGCCAGGACATCGGCTTCCTCAAGCAGAACGAGAAGAAAGAGGTCCGCTGGAAGGTCAAGATCAAGCCGGGAACGGTCGGCGAGGTTGACGTCGCCATCCTCTCGACGCGCGGCGGCGTCGCCCGGACGAAGGTCAAGATCGGCTAGCTTTTCCCGGGCCCGCCGCGGCTGCCGGCCCCGGCGTCGATGTCGTACGTCTTCATCTTGTAGCTGAGCATCCGCTCGGTGATGCCCAGGAACTTGGCGGCTCGGCTCTTGACTCCACCGCTTTCTCGCAGGGCGCGCCTGATCTCCCGGGTCTCGAGCCGGTGGACCTTGTCGAGGAGCGAAGCATCGGCGTCTCCCGGATCGTCCTCGGCCGTCTCCTTGAGGACGAGGGGCAAGTCGGCCGCCCCGAGGACGTCCCTTTCGGCGAAGACGACGGCCCGTTCGATGACGTTCTCGAGCTCCCGGACGTTGCCGGGAAAGGAGTAATTCACGAGGACATTCAAGGCTTCCCGGGTGATTCCTTGGATTTTTTTCCCCTCCCGTTCGCCGTACTTCTTCACGAAGAAGTCCGCTAGGAGGGGAATGTCCTCCTTCCTTTGACGGAGCGGCGGGACGGTGATGGCGATGACATTGAGCCGGTAGAAGAGGTCGGCCCGGAACCTGCCTTCTTTCATCAGGGTACCGAGGTCGTGGTTGGTCGCGGCGATGATCCGGACGTCGGCCCTGAGGGCCTGGTTCGAGCCCAGCCGGTAGAACTCCCGGTCCTGGAGGAAACGGAGGAGCTTGACCTGCGCCTGGGGGGCAAGGTCTCCTATTTCGTCGAGAAAAAGTGTGCCTCCGGAGGCCGCCTCGAACTTCCCGATCTTCCGCTCGTGGGCGCCCGTAAAGGCCCCCTTTTCGGCGCCGAAGAGCTCCGATTCGATCAGGGTTTCGGGGAACGAAGGGACGTTCAAGGGAACAAAGGGACCCTTTTTCCGCGGCGAAGATTGGTGGATCGTCCTGGCGACGAGGTCCTTGCCCGTGCCCGTCTCGCCGGAGACAAGGACCGTGGCTTCGCTCCGGGCCGCGTTGACAATGAGGTGGGCGACCTCCTCCATCGGAGGAGAGGCGAAGACGAAGTTCCTGGCGCTGAAGCGCTCGTCGAGCCGTTCCTGGAGAAGAGAGATCTCTTTTTTGAGCTTCTGCCGCTCCAGGGCGCGCTCGAGGATGATGAGGAACTTCTCGAAATCCAGCGGCTTGACGATATAATCGTAGGCGCCGGCCCGGACGGCCTCCACGGCCCGCTCGATGTTCCCGTAAGCCGTGACCATGACCGGGGTCACGAGGGGGTTCCCGGCCAGCATGTCCTTGATGGCGTCGACACCCGTTTCTTCGCCCAGCCGGTAATCGACGACGGCCACGGCGACCGGATTCCGGACGACGGCCTCCAGGGCCTCCTTCCGGGACGACGCCTCGATGACCGGGAAACCGCGCGCCTCCAGATTTTCCCGGATGAGCTTGCGCTGGACCGGGTCGTCTTCGACGACCAGGATAAGAGGTTCGTTCATCTCACGCTCCTGGAAGCTCGATCCGGAATTCGCTCCCCTTGCCTGCCCGGCTCCGGACCTCGATCGTTCCGCCATGAGCTTCGACGATTTTTTTGGCCAGAAAGAGACCGATCCCCGTGCCCTTCTCTTTTGTCGTGAAGAAGGGTTCGAAGACCCGGGCGACGGCCTCCGGCGGGATGCCCGGTCCTTCGTCCCGGACCAGGATCTCGATCTTTTTTTTCGTCCGGCGGCCTTCCACCCGGACGGGAGTGGACGACGACGCTTCCACGGCGTTTTTTAGGATGTTGAGCAAGGCCAGTGACAGCAGCTCGGCGTCGCCCGCCAGTCGAACGCCGGGCTCCGCTTCGATGTGAAGACGGGTCGTAATTTCCGGGTCCTCCGCGGCGAGGCTTGCCGCGGCGCGGCGCAGGACGTCGTCCAAGACGAGCATCGAGGAAACAGGCCGGACAGGCCTGACCGCGCTCGAGAATCGGTCGACGATGCGGGCGATCGCCTGGACCTGGTTCTTCCCGAGTTCCAGGCTTTCCTTCTCTTCCGGGGGGGTTTTATGGAGAAGCAGTTCGAAGAGCAGGGACAGGCTGTTCAGCGGGTTCTTGATCTCGTGGGCTATGCCCGAGGTGAAGGCCGAGATTTCCCGGAACCTCTCCTTCTCCAATCGTTCGGCCTCGGCCTCCCGGGCCTTGGCCATGTAGCCGGATTGGAGCTGGAACAGGCCCCGGAAAAAGAGCGCGCCGGCGAGCAGGATGAGTCCGGAGAGAAAGAAGGAGGTCCGCCGGGACAAGGCGATCATCTCTTCCATCCCGGCCAGGGCGTATCCCAGGTAGATGTAATAACGGCTTCCGTCCCGGCGCGGGACGGCCGTGAACGTGTTGAAGATCTTCCCGGCCGGGGAGTCGATGATCTCGGATCGTTCGGCCCGGGCCTCCCGGAGAGAGATGGGCAAGTAGCCTTCATAGCGGGAATTCCAGGCCAGGACGTTGTTTTCCCCGTCGAGGAGGGCGATGAAATAGATGTCTTCTTCCGTGAGGACGATGTCGAGGATCCCGCCGGGGGACACGCCCTCGTCGAGAAGATGGGAGACCGTCACCCTGAGAATGTCCGCCGTGGCCCGGAGCTGGCCGCGGACCAGGACCTCCGTCCGCCTCTTCAAATCGGCCTGGCCGAGGAAGGAGGCCAGGGAGAAAAAGAAGAACACTCCAAGGAAGGGAAGGAGGAAGAAAAGAAATACGTTCCGACGCTTCAATTGCCGCAGAACCTCCGTATCCCGCGCTTATGTCGGGGGCCGCCTTGCCAGCTGGGGAATCCCCGCTTGTCCCGGAGCGTGAACGTTTCGCCCCGGAGCTGGAGCTCCCGGGCCATGACCGTCGGGAGGTCTTCCCGGGCTTCGGAGAGGGACCCTACGATCTTCACTTTCTCGCCGCCGTGGATGTCCTGGCCGAAGAACCAGGATGGGCTGACTTCGACTTTGTACATTTTCTTCTCCGCGGAAGCCTCGACACGGAGGACGAGAAAGGGGGCTGTCCCCTTGTAGCGGGGCTCGAGGGCGATCTCCCGGACCGTCCCTTCGAGCCGGATCTCTTTGTCGACGTTGTAGAAATGCTCGGCCGTCTGCCCGGCCGCTGGGCCGGCGAAGAGCACCGCGAGAATGGGAATGAGGGCGATTCTGTTATTCATGAGATGCCTCCCTTCCGGCCGGTCGGCAGGTTCCACTCGAACCCGCCCATGATGTAATGGCCCTTCCAATCGAATAGCGGGTCGCTCGAGCGATTGTCGACCCGCGAGAAGGCCAGGAAAACCGTGACCCGGCGGAAGTTCTTCTCGACGCGGGCCTCGACGAGATGCCGGAGGTCGTTCCGGACGATCCCCAGCGGCTCTCCTTCAAGGCTCAGGCTTTCGACTCCGGGGAACGTCTTGTCGGCGTAGGTGTAGCCGGCCTTGATCTCGACGCTCCAGGGGAGGTTCAAGGTGAGCCGGCCGTTGAACTGGCTCCCGTCCCAGGAGAAGGCGTCCGAACTGGGGTTCTGCACAAGGTAGAATTCCTCGATCGAAAGGAACGGGTTTTCGCCCGTCACGATCCATTGCCTCAAGGCGGACACGCTCAGCCCGGCCACGTCTCCGAGGCCTTGGGCTGCGAGAACGGAGAGGGAGACATGGCCGATTCCTGCGCCGCCGCCCTCGCTGTTAGTGCGCGGAATGAAGCCGTTGCCGCCCTGGTAATCAGCGCCTCCCCAGCCCTGGCCGGAACCGCTCCCCGTTCCCGCTCCCATGCCGGCTGGCGCGGCGATTATCGCGACCGGCTCCGGCAGGAAGGGATGGAGGAAATATTTGTATCCCCATTCCGCGTCCGCCTTAAAAGTGGTTCTGGTTGCGAAATATTTATCGATTGAAAGGGAGGCCGTCGTGCTCACGAAATCGAACAGGGAGTCCTTGTAGGCCGCGTAAGCGCCCTGTCCCTGGAGCTTCAAGATGGAAGAGGGCGCCAGGTAGGTCTTGAAGGCTGCCAGAAGGTTGGCTCCCAGGGCGCTGAAGGCTTCATAGGTCTGCCGATAGAACAATCCGGAACCGCCCGCGGCGAAGTAAAAAGCACTCTTCGCCCCGGTGGGTTTGAGATAATCCAGGCCGATGTCCGCTCCGAAGGAGCTCAATCCGGACATTTCGCGAAAGGCGGAGTACTGCAGGCCGGCGAGCAACGAGACCGCCGAAAAGTCCTGGTTGATGGAGAGCGAAAACGCCGAGATCTGGTCCGCTACGGCGTTTCTCGTTTGGAACAGGTTCTGGGTGGAGTGCTGGTTGAAAGAGAGGTAAACGACGCCTCCCTCGGCCGAGATGGCCAGGAGCAGGAGAACGGGAACGATGAAGCGCATCTTCCGTATTATCATGATGTAAAACCCCCGATCTTTCAAGAAAAAAAGCCTCCTCTTCGCGAGGGCGGAGAGGAGGCTCTTCGCAATCTTAGCGGCGGCCCTTTCTCTGTACAGCGCCCTTGGGGCCGGTGCCATCGCACACTCCGATCCCGGCCGTCCGTCCGGCGGCCATCGTGCCCTGCCGGAAGGAGCCCTTGCCGAAGTTGGCCTTGGTGAGCTGTCCGGCCTTCTGGCCCTGGGTCATTTCCGTATCGTCCGGGCGGCCGACGCGATTCTGGTCCTTGTAGCCGGATCCGTCGAGCGGCCGGGTCCAATCGGCGTCCTGGCCGTTGGGGATGCCGTCGCCATCGGCGTCACGGGCGGCGTCGTTGATGCCGTCCCCGTTCTCGTCGATGAAAAGGGTCCCGAATCTGTGCTGATAAGCGGGCTTCGTCAGGACTTTGTTCTGGGCCTTGACCTGAGCCTTGACCTGAGCCTTGACCTGGGCTTGGGCCTGGGTCTGTTCCTGGGTCTTCTCCTGGGCCGCCGCGAAGGCGAAGCCGACGAGAAGAATCCCGACTGCGAGTGCGAATGCTTTTTTCATCTTATGACCTCCTAAGTCATTTAGGCCAAACTCTAATGCGAGCTACGTGCCAAGTCTTATCTATAAGAAAATAAACAAGATATATAAATACACCTCGGGGAAAACAGACAATTTTGTTGGACTAACCGACATTATTGCCGGATCCCAGCCTGCGGCGGCTCTTTGACCGGCCCGGTCGCCGGGGGTCTTAGGGGGGGGGCTGGGAAGACATGGTCTGAAGGAGCATTTTTCGGGACCGTCGATTTCCTGTATAATAGGAACCGTCGGCCAGGGCCGGCCGGGATGCGGCACCCCCGTTTCGGGCCCCCTGCGATGAGGTCAGCCCCCTTTTATCCCTGTTGAAACCGGAACCGAAGGGCGGGCGTTGAAGAAAAGGATCCGGCTCCGGGAAGAATTGGCCCCTCCCCCCGTCTAATAGGGTGCGGAGGACAAGTGAGCATATCTGAATGGAAGAACGACAACTTGTCCAGCTGGCCCAAGAAGGAAGCCCGGCGGCCTTCGAGGAGCTGGTCGCGAAATACCAGTCCAAGGTGTTCAGCATGGCTTTGAGTTTCACCCGGAACCGTGAGGCGGCCGACGACCTGGCCCAGGAAATTTTCCTGAAAGCCTACCTGGCCCTGCCCCGGTTCCATGGAAAATCGGAGTTCGGGACATGGCTCTACCGGATCTCCATCAACCATATCAAGGACTATCTCCGGAAAAAGAGCCGGGTCAAGGAAGTCTCGCTGGAGGATGTCGCCGAAGTTTCGGCCTCCAACAGGGAGCAGATGGAACGGGCCGAGCAGGAACAGGAGACAGAAGCCCGGCGGACGCTCGTCCAGAGATTCGTCCAGGGGCTGCCGGAAAAATACCGGGTCATCGTGACGCTCCGGGACATCCAGGGTCTGGCCTACGAACAGATCTCCCAGACCCTCAAACTTTCGCCGGGGACCGTGGACTCCAGACTCCACCGGGCGCGGAGGATGCTCCGCAAAAAGCTGGCTCCTTATCTGTTGAGAGAGGGAGGGGCAAATGGACTGTAAAACGGCGGAAAAACGGATCCTGCGGTCCCTCGACGAGCGGCTCGATGAGCGCTCGGCGGGCCTCCTCGGGAAACACCTCGAGGCCTGTCCGTCCTGCCGGAAGGCGGAGGCGGAATACCGGTCCATGCTCGCCCTTCTGCGGGACGGAAAGGACTCCGCCCCGCTGCCCCGTTTTTGGGAGCGCCTCCAGCCCCGGCTTCGGGAGGAGCGAGAGATTGCGCCCTTTCTTTTCTGGGAAAGATGGAACCTGCGGGCCATCCCGGCATTTCTGGCTATCGTGTTCGTGGCCGGCGCGGCCCTCTTTTTCACCCCGCCGGCCAGCGAGCTGACCGCGTCGGAGGCCCTGCTCATCAATAACACCAACCCCATCACCGTGGCCGAACAGATTTTCAATGTCGAAAAGCCGGACGAAAGGAACATGATGCTCCTTTTCGCCGCGCTCGATGACAAGGCACCGGTCCGGAGGCCGACACCATGAAGACGAAATACAAGATCCTTATCGCCCTGACGCTCCTCGTCGTCTTCGGCCTTGGTGTCACCGCCGGCGTGCTGGGGGAGAGATACTTCGTCCACAAGACGTCCCGCCGCCCCCAGCCGGACCGGTCGTCCCATCCGACTTTCGAGAGCTGGGCCCGGGAGCTCCAACTGACGCCGGACCAGCAGGAGAAGATCCGCGAGATCTTCAAGAAGAACGAAGTGCGGATGAAACAGTACCGGACCGATGGGCTGGCCAAACTCGGCGAGATCCGCAAGATGCTCAGGGCCGAGATGGACGCGGTCTTCACTCCCGAACAGAAGAAGAAAAACGAAGAGATCATCCGCCAGCAGGATGAGCGGCGGAAGAACGATCCCAATCGAAAGAGTCCCAACCGAAACGATTCGCGCGAACGGCGGGAGCCGGATAAGCAGCCGCCGGACCGCGAGTGCTAAAGGAGATAAGCCATGAAGAAAAAAACCATTTGGATCATCGTAGTCCTGGTCGTCGTAGCCGGGGCCATTCTCGGCCTGACGGTGTTCAGTAGCGGTAAGAACGGCGAGATTAGGTACAGAACCGAGACGCTCGCCCGCGGCGACGTCGAGGCCCTCGTCGTCACCTCGGGGACCTTGAACCCGATCGAGATCGTCGACGTCGGCGCCCAGGTCTCGGGCAAGATCGAAAAGCTCTACGCTGACTTCAATACGCCCGTCACCAAGGGGCAAATCGTAGCCGAACTCGACCAGGAACCCCTGAAGATGAAGATCGACCAGAACGAGGCCAACTACAGGAGCCGCGTGGCCTCCCTCGATCGGGCCAAGGTGACCCTATCCCAGGCCGAAAAAGGCTACGAGCGGGCCAAGTCCCTGTTCGCCAAGGAGCTCGTCTCTATCGAGGAGATGGAGGCGGCCGAGGCCTCGTATTTAGGCTCTAAAAGCGACCTTATTTCGGCCGAGGCCACCCTATCCCAGGCCAAGAGCACGCTCGACCTGAGCAAGGTCGATCTGTCCTACGCGGTCATCCGGGCCCCGGTCGACGGTATCGTCATCGTCCGGAAAGTCAATGTCGGCCAGACCCTCCAGTCGAGCATGACGGCCCCCCTCCTGTTCCAGGTGGCGACCGACCTGACCAAGATGAAGGTCGAATGCAGCGTCGACGAGTCCGACATCGGCAAGGTCAAAGAAGGGCAGAAGGCCCGGTTCACGGTCGAGGCCTATCCGAACGAGACGTTCAACGGCGTCGTCCAGCAGGTCCGATTCTCGCCCGAGACCGTCCAGAACGTCGTCACCTACACGACCATCGTCAACGTCGAGAATCCGGGGAAAAAGCTCCTTCCCGGCATGACGGCGACCGTGTCCATCATTGTCGGCGAGGCCAAGGACGTCCTTCGGGTTTCGAACGCGGCCCTGCGCTTCACCCCCAACCTGAGCCCCGAAGAGCTCGCCAAGATGGCCCAGGAGCTGAGGGACCGGATGACGGCCCAGCGCTCGGCACCGGGCGGACAGCCGGGCGCGGCCGAAGCACCGGGCGCGGGCGCCGCTCCGTCCAGGAACGGCGGTCAGGCCAGGCCCGCAGGAGCAGGCCAGGGAGCGCCGGGCGGCGGCGACGGCCAGACCGGCCGGACGCGCCAGCAGGCACCGCGCGTTTGGCTTCTGGGGAAGGACGGCAAGCTGAGTATGGCATTCCTCCGGACGGGCGTTTCCGACACGAGCTACTCGGAAATCCTCCGCAGCGATCTCAAGGAAGGCGATGTAGTCGTCATCGGGACGGAATTGCCGAACGCGAAGGCCGGTGGGAACCAGCCCCAGATGAACCAGATGATGTTCATGGGCGGCGGCCGCCGGTAAGCGCCGCGCCTAAAGGATAACGATAATGGCTGGAAATATTATCGAGCTTCGGAATTTGGCCAAAACCTACTATATTGGCGAGACCCACGTCGACGCCCTGCGGGGCGTGTCCTACACGATCGAGAAAGGGGACTTCCTGGCCGTCATGGGATCTTCGGGGTCCGGCAAGTCGACCCTGATGAACATCCTCGGCTGCTTGGACAAACCGACCTCGGGCGAATACATCCTCGATGGAGAAGAGGTCTCCAAGTTCGATAAGAACAAGCTGGCCCGCATCCGGAACCAGAAGATCGGTTTCGTCTTCCAGAGCTTCAACCTCCTCTCCCGGACGACGGCCCTGGAAAACACCGAGTTGCCTCTTCTCTACTCGGCGACGAACGGCAAAGACATGGCGGAGCGGGCCATGGCCTCGCTCGCCGCCGTCGGTCTCAAGGACAGGGCCCATCACAAGACGAACCAGCTTTCCGGCGGCGAGCAGCAGCGGGTGGCCATCGCCCGGGCGCTCCTCAACAACCCGACCCTGATCCTGGCCGACGAGCCGACGGGCAATCTCGACAGCAAGACGAGTTCGGACATCATGAACATCTTCAAGTCGCTCAACGAAGAGAAAGGCATGACGATGGTCATGGTCACCCACGAACCCGACATCGCTGCCTTCGCCCGGAAACGGATCTACCTCTTGGACGGCCTCATCACGCGGGAAGAGCGGTCTTGACCCGGGAGGGAAGGTCCGCGAAGGAGAATTCATCATGATCAAACGAGCCCTCATGCACGGTATCAGAACGTGCCGGGTGGCCTTCCGGGCCCTGGCCCGCAACAAGATGAGGTCGTTCCTCACGGCCCTGGGGATCATCATCGGCGTCGGCGCCGTGATCGCCATGGTCAGCATCGGCGAAGGGGCCAAGCGCGGCATCGAAGACCGGTTCGCCTCCATGGGCACGAATCTTCTCTTCGTTTCGCCGGGCAGCGCGAGCTCGAGGGGTGTCCAAGGCGGGTGGGGCAGCCGAACGACGCTCAAGGCAGAAGATGCTCAGGCTATCGAGCAGCAGTGCCCGTCCGTCATGTACGTCTCGCCCTCCGTCAGCGCCCGGGCCCAGACGGTCTACGGCAACAAGAACTGGAACACCTCGATATCGGGCACGGGGGAGCGCTATCCGGAAGTCCGCAACTGGGACGTCGAGTTTGGCAGCTATTTCGATGAGAACCAGGTCAGGTCCGCGGCCAAGGTCTGTGTCCTCGGAGCCGACGTCAAGACGAACCTGTTCGAGGACGACGACCCGGTCGGCAAGGTCATCCGGCTCAAGAAGATCCCGTTCAAGGTCCTTGGCGTCCTGAAAAAACGTGGCGAGTCGGGCGGGTTCGGCAGCCGGGACGACATGATCGCCATCCCCTACACGACGGCCATGCGGCGGCTGCAGGGGATCGACTATATCCAGTCGATCGATGTCCGGGCGGTTTCGTCGGACCAAATGCCGCAGGCCCAGGCCCAGATCGAGGAGCTCCTCCGGGTCCGGCACAGGATTGCCCCCGGCGCGGAGGACGATTTCACCGTCCGCAACATGTCCGAGATCGCGGAGTCGGCCGCCCAGGCGACCCAGATGATGACCGTCCTTCTCGGGAGCATCGCCTCCATCTCGCTCCTCGTGGGCGGGATCGGGATCATGAACATCATGCTGGTCTCCGTGACGGAGAGGATCCGGGAGATCGGCCTGCGCATGGCCGTCGGCGCCCGCGAGCGGGACATCCTCCTCCAGTTCCTGACCGAGGCGATCGTCCTCAGCATGATGGGCGGGCTCATCGGCATCGCCTTCGGCGTCGGTGCGTCCAAGCTCATCAAGAAGATCCCGATGTTCGCCTCGTTCAATACCGTCGTCTCCCTCCAGTCGGTCCTGATGGCCTTCTTCTTCGCCGCGACGATCGGCATTTTCTTCGGGTTCTACCCGGCCCGGAAGGCCTCCCGGCTCGACCCGATCGAAGCCCTGAGGTACGAATAAACTCCGGCCCTCTCCTCGGAGAGCCGCCGGTTGAAGACAAGGAGAATGAACATGAGAAAAAAAGCCCTATTCCCCCTGATGGTTCTCGCCCTCGTCCTGGCGGCCCCCGGCTTCGGCCAGGACGCCAACGGCACTCTGTCGTTGTCCCTCGATGAATGCATCATCAAGGCTCTCAAGGACAACCTGGGTGTCGCCATCCAGGTCCTCGGCCCTGATATCTCGAGAGAAGGTGTCACCCGAGCCCAGGAAAAATACATCCCGACGTTGAGCATGAGCGCTAGCAGCCGAAGCACGGAGAACGCCTCCTATTCCTACCTCGACGCGGCCGATAGCCTCGTCGACAAGACCCAGAATTTCACGTTCCTCAATGCTAGCCAAACCCTGCCGACCGGAGGCACGTTCAGCCTCGACTTCACGGGCTACAAAACGGCGACCAACCGTATCGGCCAGACTATCAACCCCCGTTACGGGACGACGGTCCGATTCAATTTCAGCCAACCCCTCCTTCGGAACTTCGGCTTCAAAATGGCCCGCCGGGAGATCCTGGTGGCCATGAACAACCTCGGGGTCTCGGAGGAGAGTCTCAAGAAGACGCTGTCGGACACCGTCTACAACGTCGAGAGCGCCTACTGGAATCTCGTCTACAGCATCGAGAACCTCGATGTGCGCCGCCAGTCCCTCGAGCTCGCCAAGGACCTCCTCGAGAAGAACCAGCGGTCGGTCGAGGTCGGCACTCTGGCCCCCATGGAAGTCCTGAGCGCCCGGGCCGAGGTGGCCACCCGCGAGGCCGACCTCATCCAGGCGGAAACCCAGATCCAGAGCAACGAGGACCAGCTCCGGCTCCTCCTCAACATCACCGGCGACGAGGACAAGAGGATCACGGCCGTCGTGCCCAAGGACAAGCCCACGTACGTCCAGAAAACGGTCGACCTCGATGAAGCCCTGGCCACGGCCATCCAGAACAGGAACGACCTCGAGATCTCCCGGATCGGACTCGAAACGGAAAAACTCAACCTCAGCTACGCCAAGAACCAGAACATGCCCGACCTCAACCTCACGGCGGCGTTATATGCCCCCGGCATCGACGGGACACAGCTCTTCTATGACGAGCTCGGCCCGCTCGGGGGCAACGTCATCAGCACCATCCCCGGCGGGATTGGCGGCGCCCTAAATCAGACCTACAACTTCAAGTACCCGAACTGGAACCTGGGTTTGACGCTCAGCATCCCCCTGGCCAACATCTTCTCCAAGGCGAACCTGGCCCAGGCCCGGCTCAACATGCGGCAGGCCATGCTCGAGCTCGAGAACCAGAAGGAGCAGATCTATCTCGAGATCAAGAACGCCGTCCGGTCCGTCGAGGCCAACTACAAGAGGATCCTGGCCTACACGACGGCCCGCGAGCTGGCCGAACAGAAGCTCGCGGCCGAGGAAGAGAAGCGCCGGGTCGGGCTGAGCACCAACTACTTTGTCCTTCAATTCCAGCGGGACCTGGCCAACGCCCGCATCTCCGAGCTCAATGCCATCGTTTCCTACAATGTCTCGCTGGCTTCGCTCGAAAGATCGATGGGCACCAACCTGAAGTCGAAGGATATCAAGCTCTCGGAGATCGTCCCCGGCCTGGATTGAGCGGAATTCCCCTGCCGGCGGAGGGCCGTTGGAGGCCCCCCGCCGGCCTTCGGATCCTCCCCTTTCCCCCTTGGTTGTCAACAATTTAACTTGCAATCGTAGGATGATTGTGCTATCCTCTTTAGCAACGAGTGTCCTTTCCGACCCAACCTATCGATTGGAGAAGCTTCTATGAACAGAAAGCTGATCCGGCCCAATCTCACCGAGATCAAGGAACGCATGAGCCAGGACAAGGAACGGGAAAAGGAAGCGGTCCACAAGAGAATGCACCCGCCGACCGACACCTTCGCCGAGAGCTATTACTACCTCAAGCAGATGAACAAGAAAACCCCCATGGCCGTCGTCTACTCGGACGGCGAGATCGTCGAGGGGTACGTCGAATGGTATGACCGCAACTGCATCAAGCTCAACCGCGATAACGCTCCGAACCTCCTCATCTACAAGTCGAGCATCCGTTGCCTCTACAAGGTGGGCGAGGCCGAAGGAAACGAGCTCGGCAAGAAATGACCGTTCCCAGGATCGGGGTGACCCCCGGCGACCCGGGCGGCATCGGTCCCGAGATCGTCGTTAAAACACTTTCGCGCCCGTCCGTTCTTCCGCCGGCCGCCTATATCCTCTTCACCGACTCCCGGATCGTCGCGGCCGAGGAGAAGCGGCTCGGTCTCCGGCTCGCCGCCCGCGAGTGGCGTCCCGAATGTCCGCGGGAGCCGGGGGTGTACATCGTGGACGTTCCGGCTCCGGGCTGGGCGGCCGTCCACGGCCGGGTTTCGGCCGAGAACGGAGAATCGTCTTTCCGGTTTTTCGAAACGGCCGTGGCCGGGGCCCGAAACGGCGTCCTCGAAGCCGTAGTGACCGCCCCGATTTCGAAGGCCGCTTGGGCTCTCGCCGGGCTCCCCTGGCGAGGACACACGGATTATCTGGACCAATTCTGCCCGGGCGCGATAATGTCCTTCTGGTCGGAACGGCTCAAGGTCGCCCTGTTCAGCCATCACCGGTCTCTGCGCGAAGCGGTCGTCGCCGTCCGCAAGGACGCCCTGGTCGATTTCTTCGTGAGGCTTCACCGGGCGCTCGAAAAAATTCCCGGCGGGCCGTTCACGCTTCTCGTGGCCGGGCTGAATCCGCACGCGGGCGAGGACGGCAGCCTCGGGCGCGAGGAGGAGGAGGAGATCAGGCCGGCCATCGACGCGGTCAGGCGGGACGGTATCCCGATCGCCGGGCCCTTCCCCCCGGACACCGTTTTTCTTCGGGCCCTGGGAAAAAAGGAGGCCGTCGTCGTCGCCCTGACGCATGACCAGGGGCTCATCGCTTTCAAGCTCGAAGCGTTCGCCGAGGGCGTCAACGCGACGCTCGGCCTGCCCTTCGTTCGGACTTCCCCCGACCACGGAACGGCCTTCGATATCGCCGGCAAGGGTGTCGCCGATCCCCGCAGCATGGAGGAGGCGCTCCGGTTGGCCGGGGTTTTCAGCGCGAGCGGTTCTTAAGCGCGGCCCGGATCTCCCGGTCCGTATCCCTTTTCTTGATCGTCTCGCGCTTTTCGTGTTCCCTTTTCCCCCGGACTAGGGCCAGTTCGAGCTTGATCCTACCCTTATCGTTGATCAGGACCTTGGTCGGGACCATGGTCAGGCCCCTTTCCTGGGTCTTCCCGGTCAGGCGCTTGATCTCCCGGCGGTGGAGCAGGAGCTTGCGGTCCCTGAGGGGGTCGTGGTTGAAAATATTCGCGGCCTCGTAGGGGCTGATGTGGCATTTGACGAGAAAAACCTCGCCGTTCCGGACCTCGGCGTAGCTCTCCTTGAGGCTGACCCGGCCGCCGCGGACGGACTTGACCTCGCTCCCGACGAGAGCTAGGCCCGCTTCGAAGGTCTCGAGGATGAGATAGTCGTGAGAGACGGTCTTGTTGACGGCGACATTCTTCATGGCTTGGAGCGGGGGGCCGCGCCCGCTGGCGCGACTTCGATTAGGCTGATGTGGCGCTTGTTCATTTTTTCGACCGTTACCCGGAAACCGTTGAATTCGAGCGAATCTTTTTCGCGCGGCAGCCGGCCGAACTCGGACAGGAAGAAGCCGGCGATCGTCGTGTAACCGCCCTTCTCCGGGATGCCCAGGGCGACGAGCGCGTTGACGTTCTTGACCGGAGCGGCCCCCGTGATGAGCAAGCGCCCGCCGTCGAGCCGGGAGAACCAATCCTCGGTCTGGCCATCGTGTTCGTCCTGGATCTCGCCGACGATCTCCTCGATGATGTCCTCGAGCGTCACCAGGCCGTCGACGTTCCCGTATTCGTCGACGACGAGGGCCATGTGGACGGCCTTCTCCTGCATCTGGAGGAGGACTTTTTCGAGCGAGGCGAACTCCGGGACGAAAAACGGTTTGCGCAGCATGTTCTTGATTACAATAGCTTTATTATCAATAAGATAGCCGATAATGTCCTTGCTGTGGAGGATGCCCTCGATGTTGTCCAGCCGGCCCCTGTAGACCGGGTATCGCGAATAGCCGGCCGCGCGGACCGTGGCCAGGACGTCGTTCGGCGTGGAATCGACTTCGATGGCCTTGACCTCGGGCCGGGGGACCATGACCTCCTTGACGGGGCGGGAACCCATGTCGAGGGCGCCGGCGACGATCTTCCGGAGGAGCGCGGACAGGCCGCGCGCGCCGGCGCGGAGGGCGATCTTGATCTCCTCTTCGTTGAGAGGCCGTGACGAGCCGGCCGGCTTGGGCCTGGACGAGGGCATGATCAGCCCGGTCATGATCGAGAAGAGCTTGACGAGGGGCGCGAAGAGGATCATGACTCCCCTGATCGGGTAGCTGACGAGGGACACCGTTCTGAGGGAGTTGTGGGCGGCGAACGTCTTGGGGTTGACCTCCGCGAAGATGAGGAGGAAGAGGGTCGTGGTGATCGTCGCGTAAAGGATGGCCTGGTTGCGGTCCGGCAGGAGGCCGACGAAAATGGACGTCGCGATGGAGGCCGCGGCCGCGTTGGCCAAGGTGTTCCCGATCAGGATCGTGGCCAGGAGATCGTTCGTCCGGCCGAGGATCTTCCGGGCCAGGCCGGCCCGCTTCGAGCCTTTCTTCTCATGGTATTCGAGGGAGAAAGGGTTGACCGCGATGAAGGCCGTCTCCGACGAGGAGAAAAAGGCGCTGATCAGGACGCACAGGAGGAACAGCAGGATCCCGGTGAGGAGCATGGGCCTCCGTTCAGGCCGCGATGCGGGACTTGGCGGCCTTGAAACAGCGGGACAGGGTGCCGAGGAGCTTTTCTTCCACCTTGGACGACGGCGAGTCGACCGCTTCGGAGATCTCCGAGACCATGAGATCCTTGGCCTTCTCCATCATCTTTTTCTCGCGGAAGGAGAGCGGCTTGAGGAGACTGAGGTAGTAGAGGCTCTTCAGGACGGTGGCCATGTCGGAAAGCGTCCCCGACTTCATCAGGTTGAGGTGCTCCTTGTAGCGCCCCTTCCAGTCTGTGGTAACGTCCACGTCCCCGTTCCCCATGAAATGGTAGATCTTCCTGATGGAACCCTCGGTCATCGGCCGGCGGATCCCGATCTCCAGGGCGGTTGTGCTCGGGACCGTGACCAGCGTGTTGTTGCAGATGATCCTCAGGTGGAAGACCGTGAACAGTTCCCCGTCGTAGGTGTCCTCGCCGATGTCTTCGACGACCCCAAGACCTTGATTGGGATAAATGACTTTATCGCCAATTTTAAGTGATTTCATGCCCCCCCATTATACCGGAAGGGGGGATGAGAGTCAACGCATTTCCCCCCCTGGGAGAGCGGCCTTGACAGGCCGGCGACCTTCGGGTAACATACACCCTTCAAAGGTGTTGGACAAGCATGAAGAGAACGTTTCAGCCGAACAACAGAAGACGCAAGAAAACGCACGGTTTCCGGGTCCGCATGAAGACCAAGGGCGGACAAGCGGTCATCAAGAGCAGAAGGCGCAAGGGTCGAAAACGCGTTTCTGTCGGATGAATGAGCGCCTGACGCCTCTCGAGAGAATCCGCAGAAAAAGCGATTTTACCAGTCTTTATCGGGATGGCGGCCACCTCCGGGGAAGATATTTCCACCTGGTCTTCCGAAGGAGCGAGTTAGGCTATTCCCGGCTGGCGGTCGTCGCCAGCCGGAAGGTCGGCTCCGCGGTCGTCAGGAACAGGGTCAAGAGGCGCCTCCGGGAGCTTTTTCGGCGGCACAAGGATCTCCTGAGAGAACCGACGGACCTGATTGTTATAGCCCGTCCGGAGTCGGGAGACGCCCCTTGGACCGAGTTCCGGGAAGCTTATTTCTCGTCATTGACTACGATTTTTCGAAAACGGATATCATCGTGAAGGCCGCCGCGCTTTTCTTGATCAGGTTGTACCAGTTGATCCTTTCACCGCTCCTAGGCGCCCGTTGCCGGTACCATCCGACCTGCTCGGCCTATGCCCAGGAGGCCATCGCGAAATACGGCGTCTTCAGGGGAGCCCTGCTGGGCGTTAAGCGGCTTTTACGTTGCCATCCTTTTCATGAGGGCGGAATCGACCCTGTGCCCTGAGAGTGAGAGAGTATGGAAAAACGACTCATCCTGGCCATCGTGCTTTCCTTCTTGGTGCTGATGGGCTACCAGTACATTACCTCCAAGACGAACAAGTCCGTCGTCCCCCCCGTAGAAGACTTGTCCGCGACCCCCGCCGCTCCCCTGCCGGGGACGGCCGGAGCGGTCCAGCAAAGCAGGACCGATGCGCCGGCCGAGGCCAAGCCGGCCCCGGCCGAGGCCGTTCCCGCTCCGGACCTCGGGGCCGTGGCCGGACAGGCCGAGACGGAGGTCGTCGTCGAGACGTCGCTCTACCGGGCCGTTTGGACGAACAAGGGCGGTGTTCTAAAGAGCTGGAAGCTCAAGAATTACAAGAACAGCCAGAAAGAAGATCTCGACCTTGTCCCGGCCTTGGCCGGAGAGATCGGCCGTTTTCCCTTCTCCCTGGACCTCGATGATACGGCCTTGGCCGCCCTCCTCAACTCTTCTCTCTTCGAGGCCTCGCAGACCGTTCTCGACCTCCGGGACGGGGCGAGCGGCGAGCTTCGCTTCGTTTTCTCCGACGGAACCGCGGTCCAGGCTGAGAAAACCTTCCGCTTCACCGGTGGCGAGTACGCCTTGGAAACCGAGATCCGGGTCTGGAAGGACGGCCAGCCGGTTTCTCCCTCCGTCCTATGGGGCCCGGGAATAGGCAACCCCCCCCCCCCCGCCGAGCTGAAGAAGAGCTTTAGCGCCATCACGGGTTCGGCCGTATACACCGGTGGCAAGGTCGTCCGGATGCTCGAAAGGAAGTACAAGGCCGAACAGAGCGCCTACAATTTCGTGGACTGGGCCGCCTACGAGGACAACTATTTTGTCGC
Source organism: uncultured Eubacteriales bacterium (assembly GCA_964652895.1). Taxonomy (GTDB): domain Bacteria; phylum Acidobacteriota; class Aminicenantia; order Aminicenantales; family Saccharicenantaceae; genus RBG-16-66-30. The sequence continues at coordinate 1,515 of CAZZCH010000003.1, read as the reverse complement.
CCTGTTCGTCCTTCAGCCCCAAAAAGGGCAAGCGGCCTTCCTCAAGGAAACGGCCGGCCAGGTCCCGGCCTACTTCGTCTACATGACGGGACCCCGGCGGGCCTACATCGGGCCCAAGGAAACCGAAGCGCTCAAGGCCTTCGGAAGCGAGGCCAAGAAGGTCATCAGCTTCGGCATGTTCGGCAGTATCGCCGAGATCCTCCTCGTCGTCGTCCGCTTCTTCCACAAGCTCTTCCCCAATTGGGGAGTCGCTATCATCCTTCTGACCGTCGTCATCAAGATCATCTTCTTCCCGCTGACCTACAGCTCGACGAAGTCGATGGTTAAAATGGCCGACCTGCAGCCCAAGGTCAAGGCCATACGGGCCAAGTACAAGAAGGCCAAGTCCGATATCGCCCAGCGGCGGCTGATGAACGAAGAGATGATGAAGCTCTACAAGGAGCACGGCGTCAACCCGGCCGGTGGCTGCCTGCCCATGCTCATCCAGCTCCCGGTCTTTTGGGGTGTTTTCCGGATGCTTGTCGTCTCCGTCGAGTTCCGCCACGCGCCCTTCGCATTGTGGATCACGGACCTCTCCGTGAGGGACCCCTTTTATGTGACGCCCGTCCTCATGGGCATCACCCAGTTCATCTCGCAGAAGATGACCCCGACCTCGGCCGACCCCTCCCAAGCCAAGATGATGCTCATCATGCCGTTCGTAATGACCATATTTTTCATGAACTTCCAGAGCGGCCTGGTCCTCTACTGGCTGACGACGAACGTCCTTCAGATCGGCCAGCAGGCCATCATGAACCGCATGATGCACCGTAAAAAGTGAGCTGCCATGGAAAATGAAATCAAGCCCGAAAACGGACAGCCGGCTGACGAAAAGCCGGAATTCAACGGCCGGGACCTCGAAGAAGCCATCAGCTTGGCAGAGCACCGGCTCAAGCTTCCCCGGGAAAAATTCAACTACGAGATCGTCACCGAGAAGACCCGGCTTTTCGGCTTGAAGTGCAAGGAGATCGTCATCCGCGCCTGGGCCAAGGACGAGGACACGGAAAACGCGGCCGAGCGCTTTCTGGCCCGGTTCATGACCCATTTTCCCTTGGAGCTTAGCTACCAGGTCAAGAAGCGCCCGGACATCATCTTCATCGTCTTCGAAGGCCCGGACAAGACGATCCTCCTCAGGAACGACGGGTCATTGCTCCTCGCGATCCAGCACGTCTTGAACAAGGTCTCGCCGATCAAGGTCCAGGTCGACTGCGAATTCTACCGCAAGCGGAAAGAAAAGAAGCTCAGGGAATACGCCCATCACGTCGCCCAGCAGGTTTCGGACACGGGGCGGGAAGAGATCCTCGACCTGATGAACCCCTATGAGCGACGGATCATCCACATCGTCGCCAACGAGGTCCGGGGCGTCAGCAGCGAGAGCATCGGCGACGGCTTCCTCAAGAGGGTCAAAGTTTTTCCCCTCCCCCGCTAACCTGACCTATTCATAAACATTCATGACGGTGCCAAAATTGAGAGGAATCG
>CAZZCH010000002.1:0-80724 GCA_964652895.1 uncultured Eubacteriales bacterium | reverse complement strand
CTAGATCTAAATTTCGTTAAGTCCATGAAAGTTGCCCGAGCTTACACGGAATTGGCGGTTAGAGATGATGGACTTATGGTGGGCACTCCTTTTCGAATGGCCAAGGATATGTCTTTGGTCGATGTCCTCAGTAAGGACGGGGAAGTCCTTTTTTCATTTGGAAAGCGGATGTTCGGTGACGATCAGGACTGGCAAATACCGAATTTCGTTAAGATCGACGTCAACAGGAAGGGGGAAGTATTCCTGGCGTTTTGGCATTTTCCGACCGTCTGCAAGTATTCCGCTGAAGGGGAACTGCGCGCCGTTTACAGAATCGTTCATAAAGGGATGAGCAGGGCAGAACAGCTTAACTTAAAAGCGATGAAGGATCCCGAAAACAGGAGGTCTTGGCAAGCCATCTATGCTATCCGCGCTACAGAGAACGGCTTCTTCCTCTTGTACAACTATCCATATACCGAAGCATTGGAGTTTGATGGAGATGGCAAGATGATCAATGACTATTGCGTCGCCAGGTCGTATGATTACTCCGTGTCTGATTTTCTCGTGAAGGAAACGGATGGGATCGAAGTCTTCTTCATGGAAATAGCGCCGGAAAATAAAATCGACGTCTTCCGTCCGGCTATAGCTAAAAGATAAGCTGGGTATGTTGGCCGGAAGGCGCCAAGCGGAGCCAAATGTTGGTAAAGGGTCTTTTCTTATAGAGGGGGTAACAAAAGAAACAGGTTTCGGAGCAAAGCCATTTTGCTTACGTCCTCAACCCTTGGGGGGACTGAACAGCTCCAGGCCGGCGAAGACCATGGCGGCCAGGAGAGAGGCCAGCGCGCAGTACCTGTGGAATTCGAACATGAACTTTTGCCCTGAGGTCCGGAGGAGCGGCATCATGGGCAGGAGTGCGGTGAGGGCCAGCAGGAATCCGGTCAAGGCGAACAGCCAGAAGGCCGCGAGCTTGACCCGGGCCGCCGTGATGCCCATCTTCCGGGGGTCGAAAAGGGCCGGGCTCAGGCTGACCGGCTTGGGGACGGAAATGAAATTCCGGCCCTTTATAATGACGATGACGGCAAGACAGGCCGCGAAGAGGCCGCCGGCACAGACGTGTCCGACGAGAGGAAAGCCGTAGAGTCCGCGCGGGACGAAGATCGCGAAGAAAAAGCCGCTCGCCGCAAGATAGGCGAAGCTTCCGTAAAGGCCGACAAAAAGCCACTTTTCGAGGACGGGGAGGCGCCACAGGGGAAGCGCCTTGATATATTCCCACCAGGCCTTGGGCGAGGCCTTGTGGGCCGATTGGAGCGTCCTGAGGGCGAGCCAGGCGGCGTACTTCTTGAAGAGTTCGGAGTAGAGGATGGTCGCTCGGGCCTCTTCGCGGGTCGTCCGGAAGCGGTGGAAGGCGAGGCCGGCGACAACGCCGATGAAGGAGAGAAAAACGATGATCGTGAACATCATGGTTCGGACCTTTTCTCGAGGAAGCCGGCCAGACGCCCGAGGAAGAGCAGGCCGGCCAGGAAAACGAGCGCTCCGATGACGAAGGCGCAGACGGCCAGGACGACCTTGAACAGCGGCCGGGTGATGAAGGACAGCCCGAAGAACCTCTGGAAAAGCCCGCCCAGGCCCATGAAAGAGGCGGCCGATCGCTTCTCCACATTGGCCGTCAGCAGGGGACCCGTTCCCCGCAGTGTGGTGAAGAAGAAGTCCGACCCGCCGCTGTGACAGTCCGTGCAGCCGTTCCAGCCGAGCGATTGCTGGGCCGGGCGGACGTTGTGGGCCAGGGGCCAGGTCACGGGCTCGGCAGCGGCGTCGCGCTTGGCGGTCAGCTTGCCGTCCTTGCCGAGCCGGAACATCCGGCCGCCCGAGATGTAGACGAGATCGGATCTCTCTCCCGATCGGGCGAGCGCCTCGAGAACGAGACGGACCTGCTCCTCGGTCAGCGTCTGTTCGGTCCCGGCTTTGGCTGTCACCGTTCGGATGTCGAAGTCCGAGGCGAGCGGGGCCAATGTCCCTTCGGCCAGCCAGCCGGGCCCGGCCGCCCCGGCGAACTCGGGCGGCGCCTCCGACATGTCGAGAAACCCGTCGACGAGCCGGTAGAGCGTCTTCTTGACGATGATGACGGGTTGGCCCGGGGCGCCTGGGACCGTGCCCAGCGCCTGGAGGAACTCCAGGAGCCTCGTCTCGACCGCAGGATCCTTGTCGGCCGCGTCCGGGTCGAACTTCGGAACGAGCGGCAGAACGTCCCCGCCTTTCCCGATGCCCCAAAGGGCCGGCGTGTCCGCCTTGGCCCCCGCCCGTTCCGACGCGTCGATCCCGCCGTCCACGTTCGGGGCGAATACGAACCGGCCCGAGACGAGCACCGGCGTTTCGTCCTCGGCCATGACCTGGCTGAGGGCGATGAGGATCCCGGCGATCCGTTCCTCGGGCTTGAGGATGTCGCCCGCGGCGGCCTCGACGTCCTCCGGCTTGAGCGGGACGGCCTCTTCCCCGCTTATCTTCGCCCAAAAGGCCGGCCAGACGAGCCGGTGCGGAGAGATCTTATGACGGGCGTCCTTGGCATAAACAGGTTCGATGACCGCGGGCAGGTCCGTCGACCATTTCGCCACTCCGTAGATGCCGAGCCGGTTGGCCCGCGACGTCCTGACCCGCGTGAAGCCGTCCGTCGGTTTCGGCCCCGAGTGGCAGACCGTGCAAGCGAGCCGTTTGAAGTGGACGAGCGGCAGGCCGGTGTGCTTGGGGAAGGGCGCGCCGAGCCGGCCCGGTACGACCGACTTCTCGCCCGCCGCGTTCTCGCCGAGATGACAGCCCCGGCAGGTGAAGGATTCCGCCGTCGTGTTCCCGGTCTCGGCCGCCTCGCCCTCGTAGCCGCGGACGATGGCGTGGCCGAGGTTGTTCCTGTGGCAATCGGTGCACTTCAGGCCGGCCGTCGAGTGGACGTCGGCGTCCGCGCTCCACTGGGCGGCGTCCACGGGCGAGACCGAGTGGCAGGCCAGGCAGCGGTCGTCCGACGGCGGATAATTGAGGTCGAAGAAGATCCGGTGCTTGGAGTCGAAGTCGACGGTCCTGTACTTGACGGACGGAACGACGGCCCATTCGTGGTCGTCGAGGTTGGGCCCGTCGTAGATGTCCCAAGTTCCCTTGAGACGGGAGGCCATGCCGCCGACCTCGCCGACGCCGCCGGCCGCCGTGGCCGCCCAGCGCAGGTTTTCGCGGAGAACCTGTTTGGCCCACTCGCTGGGGTCCTGTCGTCCCGATTTGTTGTGGCAGGCCAGGCAGTTCATTTCGGCCTTTCCGGAAACGCTCCAGCGGGACGCGGGCTCGGCCAGGACTTCCTCGTCCGGGGGCTCGGCCGGGCCTCCGCCGGGGAAATGCCGGCCGAAGAGCAGTGTGAAATCCCAGGTCGTGAGGCCGAGAGCCATGGGGTCGAAGGTTCCCGCCCACTTCCTGTACGAGAGGGGCAGGATCGTCCCCGTCTTCGGGTCGACTTGCAGCCAGGGTTCGCCGGACCGGCCGCTCTTCGTCGCGGTCATGGCGTTGAAATGCCACCCGCCCTGGATCGTCTTGTAATCGTGGCACGGGCCGCAGGTGAAGCGGACCGAAAACGGCAGGGGGTCCGTTTCGGTCGGGATGATGGGCTCGTCGTTCTCGTCGCGAAGCGGGATGAGGTGGGCCGGCGTCGTCCGATTGCCGTCCCAGACGGCGTGTTTGGCATCCTGGCCCGCGGCCGCGTCGGGGCCGGCCGAGGCGAGGGCCGAGACGGCGAGCGCCAAGCCCAAAGCTCCGACGGCGTATCGTCCGGCGCGGCTCATGCTTTGAACTGCTCCGGGCGGAACTCCACGATCCGGCGGGCCTTGACGGCCTCGTTGGCCTTGAGCACGGCGACGCAGGATTCGTAGGCCAGTTCGGCCGGACAGTTGAGCGGCGTCCCGTGCCGCACGGCGTCGAAGAAGTTCTCGAGATGCGGCTGGTGGGCCGGCTTGGCCAGCTCCACGGGAAGCGGCCAGCGTCCGGCCTCGGCCGTCACCCGGACGTCGACATAGACGTTCTTCGTCGTCGACTTCTGGATGGGCACGCTCTCGGACTCGAGGAGGCCGGCCTTGGCCAGGGAATCCCATTCCGGGGCGTGGGGCTCGCGCATGGCCCAGTTGCCGCGCTGGGGGATCTCGGACAGGACGAGCGAGCCGTTCTCGCCCATGAACGTTTCGTAGAAGCCGCCGTGCTGGGTCGTCGTCTGGACCTGGTAAAAAGCCCGGGTCGTCCCTTCCTTCGTCTCGAATTCGTAGATGGCCATGACGTTGTCGTACCATTCCCAGCTCTTGTAGTAGTCGAGGCCGCCGCTGGCCACGACCGACTTCGGGGGCACACCATGCACCCAGCTGAAGAGGTCGATCTGATGGGAGCCTAGGTCGACCATGGGGCCGCCGCCGAACTTCTTGAACAAGCGCCAGTTGCGGAACTCCGTCATCGATCCGTAGCCGTACTTGTCGAGCGTGGCCTGGTCGATGACGTACTTTTCCGGCCAGCCGAGAAGGTCGGCCTTGGCCCGGTTCCATTGGGCGAAGGAGGCGGTCACCCGGCCGAGGAGGCTGCGCTCGCGGATGAGGCGGTCGATGGCATGCTTGTAGCGCGGGTTGGAGCGTCGCTGGTGGCCGATCTGGAGAAGCTTACCCGTTTCGCGGGCGGTCCGAACCATGGACCGGGCCTTGTCGAGCGAGTTGGACATCTCTTTTTCGCAGTAGACGTGAAGCCCGGCCCGGAGGCAGGCGTTGGCGTGTTCGGCGTGGAGCCAGTCGGGTGAGGCGACGACGGCCGCCTGGAGGTCCTTTTCCGCGGAAAGGAGCTCGCGATAGTCCTCGTAGACGGTGGCGACGTGACCATACTTCTTGAGGTAGTTCCCGGCGTACTGCCGGCTGTAGGACCAGATGTCACAGATGGCCGTGATGCGGACTGACGGGATGCGCAGCATCGACTCGATGAGGACGCGGCCCTGGGCGCCGCAGCCGATGACGGCGACGCGGAGCTCGTCGGCGCTTTTCGCGGCCGCGGCCTGAGGAGAGGACTGGCCGAAGGCCGTCCCGGCCAGGGCGACGCCGAGGCCGGCCGTCGCCGAGGATCTGAGGAAATCGCGACGCGTGATCCGGTCTGTCGCCGGCGCTTTTTTGGATATGCCCATAAAACCACTCCTGCCTCGGTCGAGGCGGACTCATCATACTATAAAACGGGGGAGGAGATGAAGGCGGAAAACCGGCTCGATCAGCCGCGGCCGGCCAGTCCCTCGAGCTCTTTCCGGCTCTCCGGGGTCGTGATGAAGACGAGGACGTCCTTCTCCCGGAGAACGGTGTCGGCCGGAGGATTGAAGACGTAGCCGGGGCCGCCCTCGCGCTTGACGGCGACGAGGAGCGCTTCGCGCTTCTCCCGGATCGTCGTCTCGGCGAGCGTTTTTCCGGCCAGGGGCGAGCCGGGCCCGACCGAAACCTCGTCGACGCGGAAGGCCTTATCCCTCTCCCGGAGCATCATATCGAGAAAGGTCACGGCGGCCGGCCGGACCAGCTGGGAGACCATGCGCATACCGCCGATGAAGGCCGGCGATACGGCGTAGTCGGCCCCGGCCCGGACCATCTTGTCGTGGGACTTGACGTCGATCCCCTTGGCCACGATCCGGATCCGGGGGTTGAGCTGGCGGGCCGTGACCGTGACGAAGAGGTTGGCCTCGTCGGTGGGCAGGGAGAGGAGGATGCCACGAGCCCGTTCGATCCCGGCCTTTTTCAGCATCTCGTCGTCGGCCGGGTCGCCTTCGACGAAGAGAAAGGGCGCCGCGGCCGAGGCTTTGTCGATCTTGGCCCGGTCGGGTTCGACGACGACGAAGTCGCGCTTTGTCGTCAGGAGCTCATGGATGATGGTCTGGGCCGTCTCGTCCGCGCCGCAGACGATGTCGTGGCCTTTGAGCCGACTGATGTCCTTCTCCATCTTGCGCCTCCCCAGGATGCGTTTGAACTCCCCCTCGACGACGAACGCGGTGATCGAGGTCACGGCGAAGGCGATCGTCCCCAGGGAGAGGATGATGTAGGCCGCGGCGAAGACGCGGGCGGCCGGGTTCCCGCCGAGGTCGTGGGTTTCGCCGTAGCCGACGGTGCCGACGGTGATGACGGTCATGTAGACCGCGTCGAGGAGGGACCATTCGGGCCCGCCGATCATCTTGAAGCCGCCGACGCCGATGAGGAAGACGGCGACGAACAGCCCGAGGGAAATGAAGATACGCTTGCGGCTGTCCATCGTGTTCCGGCGTCCGTCGCCCCGATTATACGAAAGCGGCGGCGCTTCCGCAAGGCGGCGCTCAGCGCTTGAAGAGATGGACGAGCTTCTTCAGATATTCGAGGATGGACGTCTTGTTCGTGCCGGCCTCGATGTCCCGGGCGGCCAGGTCCTTGACCTTCCGCAGGGTCTCCAGGTTCGCCCGGTTCCGGCCGCTGACGACCTCGGCCACCGCCTCGGCCAGCTGGGGGTTGCGGGCGAGCAGTGCGGCGAAGGCCCCGGCCCGGATCTCGAAGAGCTCGGCTTCGTCGGCGACGACCACGGTGGCCGTCCGCGGCATGCCCGTGAAGAGCGACATCTCGCCGACGATCCCGCCCGGCCCGACCGTGAACTCCGTCGTGTAGGCCTTTCCGTTCTCCTCGTAGGCGATCTCGCCCTTGACCCGTCCGGCGGCGACGAGATAGCAGACCTCCCCCGGTTCGCCCTGCCGGAAGAGAACCTCGCCGGCGCCGAAGCGGCGGCGCTCGGTCGTCGAGGCGAGCTCCCGGATCTCGGATTCTGAGAGGAGCGGCTGGCCGGTCTTTTCCCCCTCCTGGATGCTGAGGAACGACGACTTCGAAAAGTCACGGTAGTTCCGTTCCTTTTCCGTGGCGATCTCAGCCACTTGGTCCTCCGACGGCCGGAGGGCGCGGAGGACGCCCCTCAGCTTGCTCTCGACGGGGAGGGGGATCTCGACACCGCGCCGCCGCAGCTTGTGCCAGACGAGCCGGCCGACCTCTCCGGTGATGTCGGGTCTTCGCCCGAAATCGGAGATCCAGAACTTGAGGGCGTAGGTTATCCCGAACTCGTCGTAGTTGAGGATGTAGGAGGCCGGGGCGGGGGCGGCCAGGACGTTCGGAGCTTCTTTCGCCGCCTCAAGAAGAAGCTCGACCACCACAGCCGGCGGGGCAAGGAAATCGACCTTGATCGGCAGGACGATGGCCGAGGCCCTGTCTGGAAGGGAGAAATTGACGATCGTCTGCGAGGCGACGACAGTGTTGGGGATGACGACGATATTGGAGGTCCGGTCCCGGAGCCGCGTCTCTCGCCAGTTCGTGTCCACGACTTGGCCTTCCGTCTCCCCGATCTTGACCCAATCGCCGCGGCCGAAGGATTTCGTGTAGTGGAGCGACATTCCGGAGAAGACGTTGCCGAGCACACCTTGGAGGGCCAGGCCGAGGACCGCGGTCAGGATGGCCGAGCCGGCCAGCAGGGGTGTGATGTTGAAGCCGAGGAATTCGCGGAGGATGGCTAGAGCGGCCGCGATATAGACGATGATCAGGAAAAATCCGTGGAGGACGCGGGGCAGGGGAAACGGCCGCCCTTTCTTCTCGTAACGCACGCGGACGAGGCCGTCGAGGAGCCGGACGAGGAAGAAGATGACGAAAAAGACGAAGGCGGCGTCGACGAACCTGAAAAACTCCGCCCCCAGCGGAAGCGCGGTCCGGAGAACCGGCAGCTTGGCCAGGCCGGCGGCGGCCAGGAGAGAAACCGGAAGGAGGAGCCGGGACGGCAAGCCGGTCGCGCCTCTTGTGCCGGCGGTCGCGGGCCGGACGAACACTCGGCGGAGCAAGGCCATGACCAGGCCCGCCAGCGCGATGAAGAGGAGAGCGAAGAGGATCTGCCCGTATAGCGTCAACTCCGGAGAGAAGCTTTTCTCCATGGCTCATTCCTTTCCGAGCTTGAGGCCCTTGGCCGCCGCGAGCGTCGCCGGGAACCGCCCGCGTGCCTCTCCGAGGATAAGGTCCACCGTGTCGTCGGTGTGGGCGGGGTTGAGATGGGCGAGCACAAGCGACCCGACCCGGGCGGCGGAGGCGAGCCGAGTCCCAGCTAGCCAGGTCGAATGGCCCCAGCCCTTTTTTTCGGCTTCGTATTCCGCGGGCGTGAACGTGGCGTCATAGACGAGGTATTCCGCGCCGCGGACGAAAACGGCCAGGCGCTCGTCGATGCCCGCCTCCGGGTGCTCCGTGTCCGTGGCCAGAACGAAACTCGTCGGACCGGCATCGAGCCGGTAGGCTACGCTCCCCTGGGGATGGTGGAGAGGGCAGGCGGAGATGGCGATGCCCCCGGCGAAAGACCCCGGCGCGAAGTCCCGAAATTCTTTTCGGGACGCCGTCCGTCCGAGCCCGAGGGGAAAATAGGGGTAGGCCATCAGCCCGGCCAGGGCCTTTTCCGTCTCCCGGGCCCCGGCCGGGGAATGGACGACGAGCGACGTCCGGGGCGAGAAAAGGGGCGCGAACACAGGGAACCCTATGATGTGGTCGAGGTGGAAATGGGTCAACAAGAGGTCGATCCGGATGTCCCCATCCCCCCCCTCGGCCATGATCCGGTCGCCCAGCTCGCGGAAGCCCGTTCCCGCGTCGATGACGATGTGCTCGCCGGGCCCGACCCGGACCGATGAACACATCGTGTGCCCGCCATAGCGGGCCCAGGCGGCTCCCGGCGCCGGCGCCGTTCCGCGGACTCCCCAGAATTCAAGTTCCATGGACCTATCCTATTTTTTATCGAGCTCGAAGACGCCGTCCCAGCCGGCGGGCGGGGGCGAGGCGGCCGACCGCCGCGCCCGGCCGGCGTAGACCGCGGCCACGGGGTCACCGGCTAGGGCTTCGAACATGGCCGCGGCCTCGGAGAAACGCCGTGCCCGGTAGGTTTCGAGGGCCCGGCCGAACGCGGCCGCCTTCTCGGATTCCTCCGCCGGCACGGCCCCCTTTTCCCCGAGAAGCTCGAAAACGCGGATGGGCTGTTTTTTTCCGACGACACGGATGACGTCCACTTCCCGGGCCAGGATCTCGTCCCGCACGCGCCGCTCCGTCTCCTCGCCGACGAGGGTCGAAACCCCGTAGACCTTGCCGGCCCCTTCGAGCCGCGAGGCCAGGTTCATCGTGTCGCCCATGGCCGTGTAGTCGAAGCGCCGCTCCGAACCCATGTTGCCGACGACGGCCGGGCCGGAGTTGATCCCGACCCTCATGCGCACCTCGTGGCCGAACCGGCGGCGGAAGTCCTCGCGGCGTTCGGAGAGGCGCCTTTGGCAGCGGAGGGCCGCCCGGCAGGCCCGCAGAGCGTGGTCGGGAAGGTCGATCGGCGCATTCCAGAAAGCGATGATGGCGTCGCCCTCGTACTTGTCGAGGGTGCCGCCGAGGTCGAGGATGATGTCCGTCATCTCCGAAAGGTAGGCGTTGAGGAGACCGACCAGGTCTTCGGGCGAGAGGGCCTCGGAGATCGAGGTGAAGCCGGCGACATCGGAGAAAAAGGCGGTGATCTCCCGCCTCTCGCCGCCGAGCCGGAGAAGGGTGGGATTCTCCAGGACGCGGTCGATGACCTGCGGGCTCAAATAAAAGCGAAAGGCGCTCTTGATGAAGCGTCGCTGGCGTCCCTCGATGCCATAGTTGAGGAGCGACGCACTGATGAAGGCCGTGACGCCGGCGAAGGCCGGGGCGACGAACTCGACCCAAACGCCGGTCCGGACGGCAAGGAGGGAACCCGCGGCCGCCAGGGCCGGCAGGGACACGCCGAGGGCCGCCAGGTGCCAGATCTTTTTCAGCATCGTCGTCCCGATCCCGGCCAGGAGGGCGAAAAAGAGGACCGAAACCCAGGTGACGGCGGCGGAGGCCTCGCGGACGGCGCCCCCGTGGACGATGTTGTCGAGGGCCGTGGCCAGGATCTCCATCCCCGGATAGACGCCACCGAACGGCGTCGGGCGGAGGTCGTACAGTCCGGCCGCCGTCGTCCCGACGATGACGGTCTTGCCGGCGAATTCCCGGGGCGGAACCTGGGGTTCGAGGCCCTCTTCGATGTGGGCCTGGGAGTTGATGATCGCGCCGATCAAGATGGTTTTATACGTCCTGCTCGGGCCGAAAAAACGGAGGATCATGTTTCCCGAACGGTCCAAGGGGATTTTGCGGAGGTCCACCCCTTCAGAAGTGAATTCGGCCATGGCCAGGGGCAGGGCCGGAAGGAGCCGACCCCGGTAGCGAAAGACGAGCGGCAGCCGCCTGTAAACAGAATCGCCGTCCGGGACGAACTGGACGTTGCCCAATTTAGCGGCGGCCGCGGCCAGGACGTCGACCGGCAGGGACACGGATCTTGCCAGAGGGACTGCCCCCGTCTCTCCCGGGGAGGGGACTGTCCCTCTGGGCCAGGCGGAACGGGCGAGGACGTCTTCCTCGGCGGGATCCGCTTCTCCTTCGTCGGCGCTCAGGAAGAAGGGGAGCACGACGTTTCCGGAGCGGGTCATGGCTTCGGCGAAGAGCCGGTCGTCGTCGACGCCGAAGGTCGAGGCCTCGCTGAAAATGAGGTCGAAGAAGACCGCCTTGGCCCCGCCCGCCTTCAGGAAGTCGAGGACGCCGGCGTAGATCTGCCGCGGCCAGGGCCAGCCGAGGCCTTGCTCCTTCGCGAAGACGTCCAGACTGTACTGGTCGACGGCCAGCAGGACGATGTCCTCGGAGGCCTGCTGGGGATCGGCGAGAAGCTGCATGCGCGCGTCCCAGGACTTCCACTCCAGGGGCTGGAAGATTTTCAGGAGCCCGAGGAACAAGGTGAGGGCGAAAACGGCCAGGCCGACGGCGAGGCCCCGAAGCGCTTTCTTTCGGGCCGGAGATCTCATTTTTAGGTTCGGCATGGTCCCTTCATATCACCTCCGGGCGCGAAAGCGCCGAAGCCCGCCGAGCCCGGGGCGCGGTCAATGCAGGTTCTTGACGGCTTGGGCGAACCGGGCCGTCCGGACGCCGAGCTTCGCCGGCGCGGCGCCCAGGGCCGCGATCTCGGGCTTCACCCGGGCCAGCCGGTCGGCCGGGCTGGGATGCGTCTTGAACCAGCCCGCAGCCGGGCCGGAGGGCTGGTTCTCTTCCATGTTCTTGAGGAATTCCGCCAGCCCGTTGGGCGAGTAGCCCGTCCGGAAGGCGAACGTGATCCCGAGCTTGTCGGCCTCGTACTCGAACTTGCGGTCATAGCCCCGCTCGACCAGGGTCTCGACGACGTCGCCGAGGACGCCCTCGAAGATGCCGGTGACCTTGGCCAGCTCCTCGGAATTGAATTGCCGGGAGGCCTCGCTGCCGAGGACCTTGAAGGCGTCGATGAGACGCGACTTCTTGATCGACTGGAGCCCGTGCCGCTCGGCGACGTGGCCGATCTCGTGGGCCAGGATGGCCGCCAGCGTTTCCTCGTCGCCGCAGCGTCTGATCAGGCCTTTGGTGACGAAAATGAAGCCCCCCGGAGCGGCCATGGCGTTGACCTCGTCGGTGTCGAGGACGAGGAAATGATAGCCCCCGTAAGTCTCGGGTCGGTCGGAATTGTAGGCGATGGCCGTTCCCATGACATTGATATAGCCGTTCAACGCTTTGTCGCCATAGGGTTTGTATTTGGAGAGGATGAGGGCGGCCGTCGCCCGGCCGATGTAATATTCCTCTTCCTCGGTGATCTCGGCGAACGTCGAACGCAGGACCTCCGCCGTCTTGACGATGGCCTGGGCGTCCTCCCGGCTGACCTTGCCCGTCGAGGCGATGATGTCGGCCGCGCCCTGCTTGACGGCCTGGCAGCCCGAAAACGAGAGGGAGACGGCGACGGCGATCGATACCAGGGCTTTGGCGCGGGCGGTCATCGGGAGCCTCCGAATTCGCCGAGCTTCCCTTCTTTCATGAAGGCCTCCACTTCGGCCGCCGTGGGCTTGACCTTTTCCATGGCGTCGACGGCCGCGAAGTTGGCGGCGGCGTTCCCGGCCCGGTACTTGTCCTCGACCTGTTGGTTGAAGCCCTTGGCGGCCAGAGCGACCTCGCTCGAGGAGGCCTGCGTTTTCATGTTTTTGTCCATGGCCAGGAGGTCGAGCTTCTTCACCTCCACGGCCGTCGAGTGGAGCCATCCGACGACCCCGGCCTTGGTCTTGACCTTGACCCAGCCGTCGCGGGCCTCGAGCTTCTCCACGGTATCCCCGGCCTTGATGGCGGCGACCGCGGGAGACGTGAACTTGGGATCGCGCCTGACGCTCGTCGTCTTGATCTTGACGACGATGGTCTCGGCCAGGAGAAAGACGAAGACGGCGAGCACCGCCGTGATGAGGAACGTCAACCGAGCGGGCTTTTTCATCCGTGCCTCCTTTACGCGTTGATCCGTATCATATTACTTCTTCATGTCCTTGTCGAAAGCCACCTTGGACGGCGAGAAGTTCGTCGCGCGGACGAAGTCGAGGGCTTCCTGGGCGCCGAGATCGCGGTCCATGGCGTTGTCCTCCCACTCGACCGAGAGGGGACCGTCGTAATTGACGGCGTTGAGCTCGCGGATGATGGCCTCGAAATCGACGTCGCCGTGGCCGAGCGAGCGGAAGTTCCAGCCGCGGCGGACGTCGCCGAAGGGCAGGAACGAGCCGAGGATGCCGGCCTTGCCGTCGAGGGTCACGGCCACGTCCTTCATGTGGACGTGGTAGACGCGGTCGGCGAACTCGCGGATGAAGAGGTGGGGCTCGACGCCCTGCCAGACGAGGTGGCTGGGGTCGAAGTTGAGGCCGAGGGTCAGCCGGCAGTTGAAGACGTCGAGGAGGCGCCTCGTCGTGTAGACGTCGAAGGCGATCTCGGTCGGATGGACCTCGAGGGCGAACTTGACGCCCTGCTCGTCGAACTCGTCGAAGACGGGCGTCCACAGGCCCAGGATCTTCTGGAATCCCGCCTCGACCATCTCCTCGGTCGTCGACGGGAAGGAATACCAGGCCTTCCAGATGGGCGAGCCCATGAACCCGTTGACGACGTAACAGCCCATGTTGCGCGCGGCCCTGGCCGTGGCCTTCATCTCTTCGATGGCCCACTTGCGAAGGGCTTCCGGTTTGCCTTTGACGAGATCGGGCGCGAAGCCGTCGAGGCGCGGGTCGTATTCGTCGCCGACGCACTGGCCTGCCAGATGCGCGCCGAGGGCCCAACACTTGAGGCCGTGCTTTTCGAGGACGCGCTTTTTCTCGCGGACGTAGGCCGGGTCGACCGCGGCCTTGCGGACGTCCATGTGGTCGCCCCAGCAGGCGACTTCCAGGCCGTCATAGCCCCAGCCGCCCGCTTTTTTACAGACTTCTTCGAAGGGCAGGTCGGCCCACTGGCCGGTGAATAGCGTTACGGGTCTGGGCATGGTTCTCTCCTTGTTAAACAACATCAGGTTGCGATCGGCGGGATCTCGCATATCCAAGAGGGACACGCACCGAATGGGGACATGTTCCGAATTCTCTGGAATTCGGTACGTGTCCCCGGCTTCCCAAGTTCATGTCCCCATGTCCACCCAGACCGAGCCCTTGGCCGAGCTTTCGACGCATTTCTCGATGTAGCGGACGCCGCGAACCCCGTCGTCGATCCCTGGGAAATCGAGGTCGTCCGCCGCGAGCGCCTCGCCCCGGAGCTTCTTGCCCAGGGCCGTGATGAACGTCGAGTAGATGTTGGCGAATCCTTCGAAATAACCCTCTGGATGGCCCGACGGCAGACGCGACAGGCCTTGGGCCCGCGGCGACATCGGGTCGCGGCCGCGGGAGATCGTCCCGGTCGGCCGGTCGAGGAACGAGACCCGGGCCGTGTTCGGCGTCTCCTGGAACCACTCGACGGCGCCCTTCGTCCCATAGATGCGCAGGCGAAGAGCGTTGTCGTGGCCGAGGGCGATCTGGGAGCTCCAGGTGACACCCGTCGCTCCTCCCTTGTAGTTGATCATGATCGTGGCGTTGTCGTCGAGGGGGCGGCCGGGGCCGAACCGGTCGAGGCGAGCGCAGAGCGATTTGATTCTCAGGCCGGTCATGTGGCCAACCATGAACTCGATGTGACTGCCGATGTCGCCGACGCAGTTGGAGATCCCGGCGAGCTTAGGGTCTGTCCGCCAGGCAGCCTGTTTTTGCCCGGTATCCTCGAGCTTCGTTGTCAGCCATTCCTGCGGATATTCGCCGTTGACGAAGCGGATGTCGCCGAGCTCGCCCCGGGCGACGATGTCCCGGATGTGCTTGACCATGGGATAGCCCGAGTAGGCGTAGGCGACGCAGAAGAGAAGGCCCGTCTCGCGAACGAGGCAGACGAGGTCCGCGGCGTCGCGGGAGTTCGTCGCCAACGGCTTTTCGCAGACGACGGCGAAGCCGTGCTCGAGGGCCAGCTTGGCGGCGGCGTAATGGGTGCTGTTCGGAGTGACGATGCTGATGAAGTGGGGCCGGTCGGGGCGCGCGGCTTCAGCCCGGATCATGTCTGAAAAAGTCTTATAAAGGCGTTCCCGGGGGAGGCCGAGGCCGTCGCCGTGGGCCAACGTATTCTCGTAATTTTGTGAGAAGGTGCCGCAGACGATCTCCGCTTTGCCGTCCATGGCGATGGCCTTACGGTGGACGTCGTCGATGAAGGCGCCGGGCCCGCCGCCGACCATGCCGTAGCGGAGCTTCGGCGCCTTTGTCGCCGAAGCCTGTCCTTCGATCATCGTGTACCTCCGATTAAAAAGGCTCAAGCCTGCTTTTTGCGCCCATATCAACACCGTTCAGATATTTCCCAGAAATGCGGCTCCGAGCCGCTCCGCCGCATTTCTGTTGGTCGCTCCTCAGAATCCGCTCCCGGAGGTAGGTTTGACCCCTTCTTCCCCATCTTCGGCTCACGCCTAGGGCGTGCGGCGGCCGAGGGCTTGGCGGATCCGGTCGGCGGCCAGCCTGGCTTCCTTAACGACGGCCGTGTCGGCCTGGAGCGACTCCGCCGTCTTCAGCCCCGAGATGCAGGGAAAACGAACGAGCATGCCCAGGATGAGCTTCTTCTCTTCCGGCCGAGGGGCGACGGCCAGGGCGCGCAGGAGGTCCGCGACCGCCCCATCGGGAGCCCGGTCGGGTTCGAGGCCGATCATCCGGACGAAGGCCCGGACGGAAAGCACGCGGTGATTGAGGGCGAACGACGACCGGGCAACTTCGTAAACATCATCCCGGGCCATGCCGGTCGGCCAGTCGGCCAGGGCGCGAACGGCCGCGTCGACCACGCCTTCGTCCTTGTCCGAAAGAGCGGCCCGGATGAGGGCCAAGCTGCTGTCGTCGCCGATCTTCCCCAGGACGCGCAGGAGGTCGACCTTTTTCTTGGGGTCTTTTTCCGCGGCCAGGAAGGCCTTGACGGTCGCCGCGCGGCTGAGTTCCCTCGGGTTGGTGCGGGCGATCGCGGCGACGGTGTCCTGCATCGACTCCCGCGCCGTTTCGTCTTCAAGACCGAGAAGGAGCCCGATGAGGTCCGGGAGGTCGGCCGTCCCGGTGATATCGCGGAGCGCGACTGCCGCCTTGGCCTTGAGCAAGGGCGAAGCGGACTTGACCATGTCCATGAGCGCGGGCTTGGCGCCTGTGACGCGGCGCGCGCCCGCCGCCCGGACGAGCTCGGCCTTGACCGCGTCGTCGGACACCTGGCCAAAATGGGCCAGGATCACCGGATCGACGTCCGAGCCTCGGAGCAGGGCCAGCGATTCCCGAGCGGCGTCCTGTTCGGCGCCGGAGGTCCGGGCCGCCTTGGTCGCCAGGAAGGCGACCGATTTCGCGCCGCCGGTCTTGCCGATGGAGCGGAGCGCGGCCAGTCTCACAACGAGGGACGGATCCTCCGCGGCCGTAAGGAGATAGGGGCCGACGACGTCGGCGGGGTAGCCGCCCAGGACGGCCGCGAGCGGGATCCTGGAGTCCTCGGGAAGCCGGGCGAGGAGATCGGCGGCCTGCCCGATCTCTTGCGCTTTGAAAAATTCCGGGACCAGGGCGATCGCCGGCGCGTAGAGGACGGCGTCCTTGCCGGCAAGGGTCTTCAGGATGAGCTCTTTCCCGCCGCCGCCAGCCGCTTCGATCTTCCCCTTGAACGCGGCCTGCCGCATGACGGGGGGAAGTTTTGAGGCGAAGAGCTTGTCGTAGATGGCCGCGGCCTCCGGATTATCTTCGGCCGCTAGCAGAAGGGCCGATGCTGCTTCGAGCTTGAGCTGAGGGCCGGCCTTGCCCAGCACCGCGGTGAGGGCCCGGACGGCATCCGGGCCGCCGACCTTGCCCAGGGCCTTGACGGCGTCCGCGGCCAACGGGAGGTCCTTGCCGCCGGCCAGTTTTTCGAAGGCCGGCATGGCCGCGGCCGACTTCCGTTCCCCGATCGAGAAGATGATGCCGCGTTTCATATCGCCCTGGGCCTTGTCTAAAGCCGTCAAAAGCGCCTGATCGGCCTCGCCGCCCGGGATCCTCTCCAAGGCATAGCGGGCCGCGTCCGTCGTCTCCGGCTTGAGGACGAGCGCCGCCAGAACGGGCACGGAATCCGGGCCGCCGATGAGCCGGAGCGCCCGGCAGGCGGCCATCAGACCGCCGGGCGCGGGCGAGCCCTGGATGAACTTCAGGAGGGCGGTCTCGGTCTCCCGGCGGGCCCGCGGATCGTCCTTGTGCGAGAAGACGTAGGCCCGAAGCCCGAGAGGAGCGCCCACTCCCAGGTCGAACTTGTAGTTCGCGAGGTCCCTGAGGATAGCGTCCAACGAATCATAGATCAGGGCGAATTCTGCCTGGGGCAGTTGTTGGGCCGTTCCCACAGGAGCGAGCATGCTAAGGCCCAACGTAGCGGCCAGAGCGATCCCGGTGATGCTCTTACCGAAGCTGCCATGGTTCGTTTGCTGGTCTTTCATGGGTATGCTCCTCACTCCGGCAGCTGCCAGGGTTTGCGGTACGAGTGGCCGAGGAGCCGCTCCGCCTCGGGGTCGCCGATGATGGTTTCGGTGGCCGGGTCCCATTTGATCTTTCGCCCGACCTCCATGGCGATGACGCCGAGATGGCCGACACTCGCCGAGCGGTGGGCCGTCTCGGCCGGGGCGACCGTCTTGGCCCGGCTGCGGACGCAGTCCAGGAAATTCTGGTGGTGGTCGCGGCTCTTGTACAGCCGCGTCTCCTCGGGCCCGATGCCCTCGCGTTTCAGGCTTTCGGGCTCGGTCATGAACTCGCCCCGGTCGACCCAGACCCAGCCGTATTCGCCGATCCACTTCGCGCCGCTCCAGATCTCGTCGTGCCCGCCGGCTAGGACCATGGGTGTCCCGTCGGCGTACCTGGCCTGGACATAATAACGGGTCGGGCTGTTGTAGATGCCCGACGTCGGGAACTCGCCCGTGGCCTCGATCTCGACCGGGCCGGTCTCGTCCCAGCCCATGCCCCAATGGGCGATGTCGAGGTGATGACCGATCCAATCCATATATTGGCCGCCGCCGAAGTCCATGTTCCAGCGCCAGTTCATGTGGACGCGGGCCTTGCAGTAGGGCCACCAGGGCGCGGGCCCGACCCAGAAACCGTAATCGAGATTCGGTGGCGGGGCGACGAGCGCCTCCTGGCCGAAAGTCCCGGCGAAGTCGTAATGTCCCGAGGGGAGTCCGACCTCTATCCGCTTGACCTTGCCGATGCGGCCGTTGCGGACGAGCTCCGCGGCCTGGTGGAAGTTCTCGACGGAGCGCTGCCAGGAGCCGGTCTGCCAGACCCGGCCGTAGCGCTCCACGGCGTCGCAAAGGGCCCGGCCCTCGCGAAGTTTGTGCGTCAGCGGCTTTTCGCCGAAGACGTCGAGACCGGACCGGAGCGCGGAGATGGCCAGGATGGCATGCCAGTGGTCGGGAACGGCGATGGAGACGGCGTCGAGGTCCTTGCGCAGAAAGAGCTCGCGGAAATCGTGGTAGGTGGCACAGGCCTTATTGCCGTACTTCTTGTCGGCCATGCCCTTGGCCCTGGCCAGCGGCTCTTTGTCGATGTCGCAAACGGCGACCCACTGGACCTCGGGCTTTTCGAGGAAGTTGGCCATGTTCCCCGGGCCCTGCATGCCGAAGCCGATGCCGGCCATGACGATGCGGTTCGACGGCGCGACGGCCCCGTCCTTGCCCAGGGCCGCGGCCTTGACGATCGTCGGGAAGCCGGCGACGGCCGCGCCCCCGGCCAGGGCGGCCGTTTTGATGAATTGCCTGCGGTCCATTTTCGTGCGTTTTTCGCTCATATGGCTTCCTCCATCGTGCCCAATCCGCCGATGCTTCAGACGAGCGGCGTTTGCCCCGGAACGGCGACCGGATCGACCGGGTTCGGGCCGAACTCGTACTTCGCCGGCGCTAATTCCAGCTTGGAGGCGTTCATGGCCCAGTCCCAGCTCAGGGCCCGGCCTGTGTAGGCGCTCATGCGGCCCATGATGGCGCAGAGCGTGCTTTCGGCGACCCTCTTGCCCTCGTTGAGGGGCTTTCCGGCCCGGATACTGGCGATGAGGTCGGTGTGCTCGACGACATAGGGGTTGAGCTCGTCCCCCTCGAATTTCCAGGCGCTCGGGCCGGAGATCTCGCCGTAGCCGAAGGCGTGGCCCTTCGTCCCCACGATCTTTTCCTCGACACGGTCGGCGCAGCCCGGGGTCTGGCGGCACATGCTCATGACGCGTGCGCCGTTCGGGTACTCGAACTCGACGGCGAAGTGGTCGAAGATGTTGCCGTATTCGGGGGCCGTCCGGACCTGCCGGCCGCCCATGCCCATGACCTTGACCGGCGTCGCGCCGAAGGCCCAGTTCATGACGTCGATGTTGTGGACGTGCTGCTCGACGATGTGGTCGCCCGACGTCCAGGAGAAATAGAGCCAGTTCCGGCACTGCCATTCCATGTCGCTCATCTCGGGCGTTTGCTTGATGACCCAGAGCTCGCCCTGGTTCCAGTAGCACTGGCCGCCGACGACCTCGCCGATGGCCCCGTCCTGGATGCGTTTCATGACCTCGAGATATTTCTGCTGATGGCGGCGCTGGGTACCGGCGACGATGGCCAGGCCTTTCTTCGCGGCGAGCTCCGAGCTGGCGATGACCGACCGGACCCCGACCGGGTCGACGGCCACCGGTTTTTCCATGAAGACGTTCTTTCCCGCTTCGATGGAGGCCTTGAGGTGGATGGGCCGGAAGCCGGGCGGCGCGGCCGTGACGATATAGTTGATATTTTTGATCGCGAGCAGTTTCTTGTAGCCCTCTAAACCGGTGAAGCAGGTTTCCGGCGTGACTTTGACCGCGGCCGGGACCTTTTCGCGGAGCGTCTTGAGGGATTTGTCGATGCGGTCCTGGAACGGATCGAAGAGGGCCAGGATCTCCACTCCGGGCGAGGAGTTCACGGCGTCGATGGCCGCGCCCGTACCCCGGCCGCCGCAGCCTATGACTCCGATGCGGATCGAGTCCGACCCGCCGGCGCAGCGCCCGCTGGAGCCTGAGACGGCCGCCGCGAGTGTCGCCATGGAGGCCACCGAGGTCGTCTTGATGAAGTCCCGCCTGGTCATGCCCAGGATCCCGTCTTTCTTTTCGTTGGTCATGTGCTCTCCTCCCTTTGATTTAGAATGCGTCGGCGGCGCGGTAGGCTGCGATGAACGCTTTTTCGCCTTCCAGGCCGGCCTTGCTCTTGCCGTGTTCGAGACAGAGCACACCCTGGTAGCCCTTGCCGTGGATGTGCTTGAAGATATTCCGGTAGTTCATCTCGCCCGTGCCCGGCTCGTTCCGTCCCGGCGAGTCGCCGACGTGGAAGGCCGCGATCTCGTCCCAACAGGCGTCGATGTTGGGGATGATGTTGCCCTCGGTGATCTGTTGATGGTACATGTCGTCGAGGATCTTGACGGACGGGCTCCCGACGGCCCGGCAGATCTGGTAACATTGGGCCATCTTGGTCAGGAAGAGGCCGGGGTGGTCCTTGGGGTTGAGCGGTTCGAGGACGATGATGAGTCCCGCCGGCTCGCACAGCCCGGCCAACCGCTTGAGGTTCTCGACGACGTTGGCCGTCTGGTAGTCCCAGTCGAGGCTCTCGTCGTAGCGGCCGGGGACGGCCAGGGCCCACCTGCAGCCGGTCCGCCGGCCCGTTTCGATGGCCGTCTTGAAACGCCCGGCGAGCATGTCGAGGACGGCCGCGTCGCGGGTGACGAAGGACTTGACCTTGAAGTCGGCGTAGACGACGAACGGGCCGATCGTCAGGCCGAGCCGGGTCGATTCTTTGGCCAAGGCCTCCTGATCGGCGGGAGTCCGGCCCATCAATCCGTTGTTGAACCAGGCCTTGAAGCCCTGGTCGGCGATGAACTTGAGCTGGTCGGCGGGAGCTTTCCCGGCGTGGGCTTCGAACGTCCCCAGCCCTGGCGCGTACTTGAGTTTGAAGCCGGCGCCTGAGGCCGCCGCGGCTTTGGCCTGGCCGGAACCGCGAAGCGGCGATAGGGATACGGCCGCCGCCCCGAGTGCCGCGGTCTTGAGGAAACCTCGCCGTGTTGAACGGTTGTCTCGATCCCCCATGGACACCCTCCTCACCGGGATTCCGGGGCGGCGAACGGACGGACTCCGAGGGTTCTTTGCGCGCCCACGATAGGGAGATTCTATTAAAAGGAGAGGGTGAATTCAATCCCCTTGGCGGGATTCCACGGACGCAAGTCCGTGGAGCTTTAACCGCGATGAACCAATGGGGGGATTTGACCCAAGTCGGGGTATGACCTACACTGGAGAGAAGAGAGGCCCCCATGAAACCTTGGATAGTGATCTTGATATTTGTCATCGCCGCGGGCGCGGCCAGGAAAGCCGGCACCCAAGTGAAACCGCTCGAGGTCGTGCCCTTCGTCGACGTCCAGCGGTACCTCGGGACCTGGTATGAGATCGCGACCATCCCTCAGCGCTTCCAGAAGGGCTGCGTCGGCGTCACGGCCCACTATTCGCTCCGGGCCGACGGGGATATCGACGTCGTCAACGTCTGCCGCAAGGAGACGCTCGACGGCAAGCAGCGCTCGGTCCGCGGCAAAGCTTGGATCGTCGACAAGACGACCAACGCCAAGCTCAAGGTCCGCTTCTTCTGGCCGTTCTCGGGAGCTTACTGGATCATCGAGCTCGACAAGGACTACCAGTGGGCCGTCGTCGGCCACCCCAACCGGAACTACCTCTGGATCTTGAGCCGGACGCCGCAGATGGACGGGGCGGTCTACGATGAGCTTCTCAAACGGATCGCGGCCAAGGGCTACGACCTGAGCAAGATCAAGAAAACCCTCCAGCCCTCCTAAAATCCTACTAAAACAGTAGGAAATAGGACAGGGGTGTCCCCCTTTTCGGACATCTGACGGTTCCCGTTCCCAATCCCGCCTCCGCCCCCAGCCGCCATGCGCCTTGGCATGAAGCTTGCGGTTCTCCTTGAGTGGCAAGCATGGAGCAAGCCAAAAAGATTCGACAGAATGGAGAATTCGATGAAACTCTTAAGAATCGCGCTTATCGCGCTTGTCCTTTCGGCAGCGGTCTATCCGCAGACGGCCGACCTGGGAATGGGCGCCTTTTCCAGCGATAAAGGTGCCATCCTCATGACCGTCGACGCCAGCCTTGTCAACCGGACCGTCGGCAGTCCCTACGTCATGTTCGTCGTCTACCTGGGCTCCAAGGACCAGGGCCAGGCCATCACCGTCGCGGCCAAAGACGTGGTCATGGTTTACAAGGGACAGGAATATCCCATGCCCTCGGTCAAGGAGCTCAGGGCGAATTACAGCGGCGAGATCCGGGACCTCGATTTCTATCGGCGCCTGGGCAAGGAAGCCGTCGCCGGTTCTTGGGTACGGATGTACCAGTTCCCCGAGAGCTCGAATTTCTTTCCCCCGCTTACGCTGGCCGCGAGACTGCCCGCTGACGAAGGGCACATGGTCGGCTATTGGGGATTCCTGACCCCCCTCTATTTCAAGAACCCCGGCTTCGCCAAGGGAGACACGCTGACCATCAAGGTCAGAGACAAGAAGAACCCTGGTCTCGCCGGAGAGTGTGAGGTCGTCCTCGACTGACGGCCGTTGGCTAACTCAGGGAATCGAGGAGTTCGGCGGCGGACGAGACGGGGCGATGGCACGTGCCCCCCGAGCAAACGTAGGCGGCGGCTCGACCGCCGCCTACGCCCATGTCCTTCGTGAAAGGCGCGAGGTGCCCGAGCTTCCCGGCGGTCCCGGGCTCATCCGACGGCTTGAAGAGGGTGACCGTGTTGGGAAGGTAGATACCACTCAGCGCATTAAGAAGTTCCCGGGTGTCCGGAGCTTCCCATGGCCCGACGACGACAACCTCCCGCGACGGCCCCAGAGCGAAATCCAGTCCGCGGAGGAATTCCGTATACATGCGCGGGTGACCGCCGACGTCCGGCGAGAAAGCCTCCACCAGACGCGATGCTTTCTCTTCGAGGTCCGGACGCCCCGTCATTCGGGCCAGGCGAAGGAGATTCATCAGCATGACGGAATTGCCTGATGGCACGGCACCGTCGTAGATCTCCTTGCGCCGGGCGCCTACCTCCGGATCGGCGGCGGCGGAGAAGAATCCGCCCTCCTTTTCGTCCAAGAGAAGCTCGATGGCCCGTCGCGCGAGCTCGAGGGCCTTCTCGAGATGGCCCGGGTCGAACCCTCCCTCATAAAGCCCGAGGAGACCTTTGACCATAAAGGCGTAATCGTCGAGGAAGGCCGGGACGCGGGCCTCGCCGTCCGCGAACACGTGCAGGAGCCGGCCGCCGGGGGCGCGCATCCTTTCGAGGACGAAGTCCGCCGCCCTCTCGGCGGCGCGAAGGTACCGGTCCTCGCCCGTCACCCGGAAGACGGACGCCAGGGCCGCGATCATCAGGCCGTTTCCATCGGCGAGGACCTTGGTGTCCTTGAACGGTCGGACCCGCTCCTTGCGGGCGAGGAAGAGCTTTTTCCTGATCTTTTCAACCGGGCCGGCCGGCTCCTCGGCCGTCCGGCTCCCGTGAAGGATGTTCCGCCCGTCCCTCGATCTTCCGGGTTCGGAGAAATTGCCACCGGCTTCGAGACCGTAGATCTGGGCCGCGCGATTCGCTTCCTTCAGATCGAGGACGGCGTCGAGCTCATCCATCGTCCACAAATAGAACTTCCCCTCCTCGCCCTCGCTGTCAGCATCCTCGGCCGTCGAGAATCCGCCCTCGGGGGAGGCCAGGTCTCTGAGGACGTAATCCGCGATTTCCCCCGCTGTCTGCTTGTATTCCCTCTTCCCGGTCGCCGCGAATGCTTCGGCATAGACCTCGGCCAGAAGGGCCTGGTCGTAGAGCATCTTCTCGAAGTGCGGGACGAGCCAATCGGCGTCGGTCGAGTAGCGGTGGAAGCCGAAGCCGAGGTGATCGTAGATCCCGCCAAGCCGCATGGCGGCGAGAGTTTTTTCGGCCATAGCCAGGGCCTTGTCCTTTCCCGTCCGTTTCCAGTAGCGCATGAGAAAGCCGACGTGGTGAGGGATGGGGAATTTGGGCGCGCCGCCGAAACCACCCCGACTTTCGTCGAAATCCGCCGCCAGCTCGTGGAATGCTCGGTCCAGGGTCGCTCCGGTCAACACCCCCCGCGCTGCGCGCCTTTCTCGGCGGCCCCCGTCGACGGCGGCGATGATCTCGGCAGCCGAGCGGAGGACCTCCTCCCGCCGCGTCCGCCAGGCCTCGCCGAGCGCGGGAACGAGCTCGAGAAGGCCTGGCCGGCCCCAGCGCCGCGACTTGGGAAAATACGTTCCGGCGAAAAATGGCCGCTTATCCGGCGTCATCACGATCGTCAGCGGCCAGCCGCCCGAACCGGTCAACATCTGGCAGACGGCCATGTAGTGCTGGTCGAGGTCGGGCCGTTCTTCCCTGTCGACCTTGACACAGATGAAGGCCGCGTTAAGGACGCGGGCGGCCTCTTCGTCGGCGAACGACTCCCGCTCCATGACGTGGCACCAGTGGCAGGTCGAGTAGCCGATGGACAGGAAGACGGGCTTGTCCTCGCGCCGGGCCCGTTCGAAGGCCTCGTCCCCCCAGGCGTGCCAATCCACGGGATTGTCCGCGTGCTGGAGGAGGTACGGGCTCTTTTCGCGGGCCAGGCGGTTCATCATCGGGCTATTTCTTTTTTCCGATGAAACGGTCGATGAATTCGAAGGTGCGCTCGTACGCCTCCATCCGGTTCGCGTGAAGAAGGAATTCATGCGGTTCGTCGGGGGCGATCATCAACTCGATAGGAACGTCCCCCTTGGCCCTGAGTTTCTGGACGATGTCCGTCGTCTGCTGGAAGGGGACGTTGCGGTCGTCGTCACCATGGATGAAAAGCACAGGCGACTTCCAGGTGGCGACGGCGGAGACGGGCGAGGAGTCGCGGGCGATCTTCCGCCGCGGCTCGTCGAGCCGGGCCCAGCCCAACTGCGACCAGTCGTGGACCCCGGCCATGTCCACGCCCACCTTGAAGATGTCGGAGTTGCGGGCGAGCGACATCGCCGTGAGCAGTCCGCCGTAGGACAGCCCCCAAGCGCCGATGCGCTCCGGGTCGACCTCGGACCGGGTCCGGAGGTAGTTGACGCCGGCCAGGACGTCCTGGTACTCGGCCGCGCCCTCGTATCCGCATTTCGGCGCTTCCCGGAAGGACCGGCCGTAGCCGATACCGCTGCGGTAGTTGATGGAGATGACGACGTAGCCGCGGTCGGCGAAATACTGGTTGATGCCGTAGGCCTCGGAGTAAAATTCCATGTAGTGCCAGCCGAAGAGCATCTGCCGGATGGGGCCGCCGTGCGTGTAGACGACGGCCGGCCTCTTGTCGCCGGCCTTGGCGCCCTTGGGCAGGAAGAGCTGGCAGGGGACTTCGAGCCCGTCGGCGGCTTTGACGATAACGAGCTGGGGCGTAACGAGCTCTTGGAGCGGAAACGCGGCCGGAAGCTCGCGCGGCGCGACGACCTCGACCTCCCCTCCGACGGCCGGGACGATGGCGACGGAAGTCGGATGAACCGCCGTGGCGTAGAGGAAAGCCGCCCCCCGGCCCGAAGACAGGGCGACCGGCAAGGTCCCGATGACTTTCCCTTTGGTCAGTTGGCGCGGTTTCCCCGCGGCCGTGCCTACCTTCCAGATCTGCCGTCCGTGGAGGTCGCCCAGGTTGCTCGAGAAATAGAGGGTCGCCCCGTCGCCCGAGAGCCCGAGGTGCTCGACGAAGGCCTCTCCGGACGTGATGTCCTCGGGCGAGCCGCCGGCGAGGGGCATCGAAAAGACGTGGTTCCATTCCTCGCGCTCGGCGGTGAAAAGGATCCGGTCGTTCGCCGCGAGGTCAAAATTCCTGAACGTATGGAACCGGGGAGACTCCTTGGCCGTCCGCCATAATTCCCGGGCGCGTCCGGTCGCCGCCTCCGCCACCCAGACGGCCAGGTCGGCGGGCTCCCGCTCGCGGAATTCGTTCGCGACACCGGCGTCGTAGGCGCGACCGGGACGGCGCACGAAGGCGATCCTGGCCCCGTCCGCCGACCAGCTGGGGTCGCTATCGCGGTCGACGCTCGGGGCGATCCAGGTGATCTTGCGGCGAGCCAGGTCGAAAATCCCGATCAGGCTGTGGTCCTGCCGGTCGCTGACGAAGGCGATCCGGGTGCCGTCGGGAGACCAGCGGGGCGACCCGTTCCGGCCGGCCGCTCGGAACAGCATCTCGGGTTCAGGAACCGGACCCGAGTCCCGGCGGGGGGTGAGCGGGACCCGATAGAGAAGGCCGTCTTTCGGTATGACGGCGGAGAGCCCGTCGGGCGCGAGGACCGGGCGGCTTCCGACGGCGACTTTCCAGGGCCTTCCTCCGTCGGTCCGGACGGCCCAGATGGCCTGCTCCCGCCCGTCCGGGTCGCTGTCGGAGTTGGTCACCCAGCCGGCCCTGTCGGGCGCCCCGCCCTTGATGAAGACGGCGGTCTTGCCGTCGTCCGATAGGAAGACCTCGTCGATCTCGAAGACCTCGTCCCGGCCGAAGCCGGTCAGGTTCACCGGCCGGAAATCCGGGGCCGCCGCGGTCCAGACGTTTCGCGCGCCCCGGTCGTTGAAGATCCAGGCGATGCGGTCGACCGACTTGGCCGCGACCAGACCCGACGGATAGGCCGGCGACAGGACATCGGCCAGGGAAAACGTCCGTTCGGCGGCGGAACTCCCGGCCATTCCCGCAGCCAGCGCGACGGCGACAAGGATGATGCAGATTCGTGTTCTCATTTTTTCTCCTGGTGACCGTATTCGACGAGGCGGAGCGAGGCGTCTTTGATGATCCCGATGCCCGGGGCGTAGAACTTGGACTCCCGGGCGAAGGGCTCCAACGGCGTCGATTCGACGACCTTGAGGCAGTCCTTGAACGTCCCCGCGGGCGTCTTCAGGGTTTCGTGGAGGCCGGTAATTTCAGCCCGGTCCATGGCCACGCCGGGCGCGACTTCCTGATAGTACCGGGCCCCTAAAACGGCTTGGCCCGGGATCATCAATCCGAAACGGGCCCCGTTTTTCCCGGACTCCCACGCTCCCTCGTGATCGACGATCTTTTCGTTCTTGTAAATATCGACCTCTTCGCCGAAATAATAGACGCCCCGGTCGGCCGTGTTGAAGGCGAAAAAGTTCCGGGAGACCTCGACGAGCTTGCCGTTCTTGGATTCACGCTCCTCGACGATCCGCGTTTCGACGCCGTCGACGATCTTTGTTTCGTCCAGAACCGTGATGACCAGCCGCTCGTTCCCGTCCGCGAGCACCAGGGTGAAGCCCGGCTCCAGACGGAAATACGTGTTCGCGCCGGCGGAGACGAAATCCTTTTTCTCGACGGCGAAGGTATCCGCCCAGCCGGATTTCGCCGGCTTCTGGACCGTCGCCTTAAGCCCGGCGCCTGCGGCTGTCAAGATGACGAACAGGATTGCTGTCAGCCCTCCGAGTTTCATGGTGCCTCCAGCTTGGCGGCGAGCTCCTGTCCGTCGACCTCGACCTCGTACCCCGCCTGGCCGCCCCACATACTGGCGTATGAGGCCCGGATCTCAAAGGCCCCGGGTTTGTCCGTCGTGAACATCCACTCCGGGTAGTCGTTGACGTTCTGCCAGTTGGCCAGCATCGTCGTCCTGTAGAAAGGGTCGAGGTAGGCGGAGAAAAAGGCGATCGTCCGGGTTTTCATGTTGCGACCTCTCCTTCCCGACGAATGCCCCGAGATCATGGTTCTTCTTCCGATTTCGGGGAAGTCCTCTATTCGGCTTGGCGAAGGATATCGCCCTTAGCCCCCCGGACCCCTGGGAACCTGTCCCGACGGTTCCCCCGCCTTCGGCGGGTCCCCCTCCGCTACGGGGGTCTTCAGGGCGATATCCATCGCCACCTCACGACGGACTTCCCCAATTTTGGGAGAAGAATCAAGATTATCTCCGGACGGGGCGAGTGTCAACGCCGCGGCGCGCAGATATTTCAGCCGCGGGATGGCTTCCTAGTCAGTATTTAATGTACGCTTTCGGGTCGAGCCCGGAGTCCGGCGGCAGACGCCACATGAAATTCGGGTCGATGCGGGGCTCGTCGTTCCGGTGTTTTTCCATCAGGGCGACTTTTCTCCGTATGAGCTCGGGCAGGTTCGTCCCGTACATGTTGAAGGTCTCGCCCGTCGGGTCGATGGGCATGAACCGGGTTTTCGACGCTTCAAAGAGCGCGGCCAGAGCGCGGGCGTTCCCGACCTCGTCGTCGACCATGGCCCGGACTAAGGTCAGGCGTCTGTCCCTCTCGGCCGGATCCTTGGTCTCGATATAGCCGTGGACGCCGGCCACCCAGGCCGCCGTGTTGCGAAGCGTCCGGAAATAGCAGCGCAGGGCCCGGAGCCGGTCGAGTTGGTCAACGAAAACCTCCCGTGCGTCTCCCTTGGCCGATTGAACCGAGTCCTTCAGGACCCCGATCGCCTCATCCAGGGGCTTCCACGTCCGCTGGTCGGCCTGGGCCACGACCGCGTCCGCCTGGTCGCGGGTCATGAGGGTCCAGAGGATGTCCGTGCCCAGGTCGACGAGGTTGGGGTTGTTGAAGGTCACGGTCATATACTTCTCGTAATAGGCGCGCTCGGCCTCCGGGATCCTCTCGATATCCGGGGCGAAGGGCCGGACGAGGAGGCGGTACCAGGGGAAGCCCCAGTTGTTGTCCCCGTAGAGCCCGATCGGCGGAAAGCCGCGAACGGCCGTGTCGCAGAGCCGCCAGGCCTTGACCAGGGCCGGGGCCCCGCTCCTTCCGACGAGCCGGGCCGCCGCGGCGGATACGATGGCGTCGACGTCCGCGGCCGGGTCGAAGTTGAGGGCCCTCAGCACGTCCCGGTTGATGTCGTAGGGGGCGAGCGGCGCCGGGTCGACCGTGACCTGGGCCTTGTCGAATCCGGCCGCGGTGAGTCCCCGGACCTCATCGGCCGCGAGCCAGGGCGAAGGGATGCCGAGCAGGAAGTTGTTCTGGAGGCGCGTCGTCGTGAATATCTGGCTGCCTTTCGCCGGCAGGGACTTGAGCCGCCGGCCGCGCGGCGAGTCGTCGAGCTCTTTCGGCGCGATCCAGAGGTCGAGCCCTTCGGACAGGCCGTCGAGGATGAACTCCTCCTCGTTCGAGAAAGAGAAGAGGTTGAAGAGGAGACGGAAGTCGGGCCGCGTCTCTGCGGCCGCGTCGCGCAGGGTCCGGAAATAGCGAAGGACGTTTTCGGCCGCGGCCTTGGCGATGGCTTCGTGGGACTTCCACTCGCGGACGAGGTAGGCGCCGCCGTTGCGGCCGGCGTAGAGGCTGGCCGTGTACTCGAAACCCGAGCCGCTGTCGTTCGTCCAGAGATAGATGTAGCCGAGCTCGGGGACCTCGCGCATCAGCCGCCGCATGAGCTCGGCATAGTGCCAGCGGACGGCGGGATGGGAGAGGGTCAGCGTGTAACGCGGGCGATAGCTCCTGAAGGGGTGGTCGACTCGGGCCCCGCGGAGGTAGGGGTACTTTTCGAGCACGACGTCGGGAACGGAGCGGGGCGAACTGATGTTGAGGCCGGGCGTCAGGCCGTACTTGACGGCCAGGCGGGCGTTCTCCTTGAGGAGCGTCAGGTTGGCCTCGAGATATTCGGGCGAGTAGGCCCCGGCGTTGAGGGGCGTCTCGACGAACTGATCGAGGTCGGGGCTGAAATAATAAAAGCGATAGTAGATCTCGCCGGGCGGCCCCTGCTCGGCCGGCATGTCCTTGGCCAGGGCGTTCACCGGCACGTGACTGAAACCGAGACGGGCCAGCTCGCGGACGGAGCGCTCGGCGTCGTAGCCGGCGGCGACCCGCTTCGGATTGGCCAGATAATTGTCGCCGCCCTCGAGCCGGGAGAACCGGGGGACGACGACTTTCCCGTTCTCGAACCCGCCGGCGTCCAGGCCGAGCCAGTCCTCCTTGAGCAGGGTGTAGAGCGCGTAAAGGAGGTGGGGCGCAGACGTCGTGAGCTCGCCGCTTCCGTCCGGGGCGAGCTTGAAGAACATCCAGCTTTTCCCGCCCGTTTTTTGGAGGGTGTCGGGCGACGGGCCGACGAGGAATTTTTCGTCGGCGATGGCGATGCGGAAGACGCCCTTGCTGGATCCCCCGTCCGGCCCGGCGGCCTTGATATCCGCTTGGGGCGCCAGGTCGCGGCGGATTTCCTCGGCCACGGTCCTGTCGACGGGTCGGGCGTTCACGGGGACGGCCAGGACACGGACGTTCTTCAGGGAGTCGGCGACCGTCGGCCTGCGTTCCGCGGCGAAATCGAATCCCAACAGGGTAAGGGCCCCCAGGAGGGCAACGAATTTGACCATGGACGCCTCCTAGCCTGGAGTCACGATGGAACTGTCGTCCGCCTATTTTAGGGGATTCGGGGGAACGGACGCAAGCGGTGAAGTCCCTGAGAAAATTCGGCCGCGGCGAGCGTTGTATTAATGAAGGCAATAGAAAGAGCTTCACCGAGGTCCCATGGCGCATCGATTCTTCTCCCGGTTGGCCGAGGCCATCTTCGACCAAGTCCCCTCAGACCAGGCCCTTTTCCGGACACTTGACGGAAAAGGGAACAGGGTCTTCGAAACCTCCAAGGGGATGGATGGGCCGAACGGCGGGGGGGGCCCAATCCGGGACACGGACGAAACGATCGTCCGCCGTGTCCTCGAGATGAGCCGGCCGGTCCTTGTCAAGGACCTCGCCGCGGAGCCGCTCTTCGCCGACCTAGAGCTCGAGGGGAACGGCCATCCGCGGAGCCTCCTGGCCTATCCCTGGACGCTCCGGGGTCTTCCCGCCGGCGTCGCCTATCTGGCCCGAAACGGCCCAGGACGCCCTTTCACCCGGGAAAACATGGAGTTCCTGACCTTGGCCATGTCGCCCGTTCTCTACCTTTTAAGGGGAAGCGGAAGCCCCGGCCCGGAGGGAAGCGTGCCGGTTCCCGTCGACGCGCCGGCCGGCTGCCCGTTCATGGGGACGGCGCTTCCCGTCCGGCGCGTCCGGGCCATGATCGAAAAGGTCCGGGACACGGACGCTCCTGTCTTCATCTCCGGGGAGAGCGGGACGGGAAAGGAACTCGCCGCCAGGATCATCCACGAAACGGGCCGGCGCCGGGCCGGGCCCTTCGTCGCCGTCAACTGTGCCGCCATCCCGGAAGCCCTCATCGAGAGCGAGCTCTTCGGCCACGCCCGGGGGGCTTTTACCGGCGCCGTGAGGGACAAGGTGGGCCTCATCGAGGAGGCCTCGGGCGGGACTTTTTTCCTCGACGAGATCGGCGACCTGCCGCTCGCCCTTCAGTCTAAGCTCCTTCGCGTGCTCGAAGAGAAGAAGATCCGCCGGGTCGGCGAGACGCGCCCCCGGGCCGTCGACCCCCGCTTCGTCAGCGCGACGAACAAGGACCTCGACCATGAGGTCGAGCGTGGCCGTTTCCGCCAGGACCTCTATTACCGTCTGAAGATCATCGCCATCGACCTGCCGCCCCTACGGGAGAGGCCTGACGACGCTCTGCTCCTCCTCAATCATTTCCTCGACGAATTCTCCCGGTCCATGGGCCGGCCGCGGCCTTTCCTCTCGCCCGTCGCGTTGGAGATGCTCCTGCGCTACCCCTGGCCCGGGAACGTCCGGGAGCTCCAGAACGAGGTCCAGAGATGCCTGATCATGGCCGACGGCGCTCCACTCATCCTCGAGGAGTACCTCTCGCCCAAGATCAACCCGGCCGGGGAGACCTATTCGCACGCCTCCCACCGGTTCTCCGAGGCCAAGGCAGATTTCGAAAAGCGGTTCCTCAGGGAGGCCCTGGTCCGCTGCCGCTATCACCGGACCCGGACGGCGGCCGAGGTCGGGCTGACCCGCCAGGGGCTTTTCAAGCTGCTGAAAAAACACGGGATAGAAGCGAAAACCGCTCAAGCCGGGCCGTAGCCTGATCAGTCAAAGAGGGATTGTCAAAGAGGGACTGTCCCCTCTGGGGGGGACTGTCCCTCCTTATTGAAGAACGGGGGCGGGTTATGCTACATTCGCCCCATGGCCGATACGAAAGATGAAGCCCACGTTTTTTCGCTCATCTGCCCCTGCTGTGAGGCGACCCTGTGGGTCGATGGCAAAACACGGGCCGTCCTGCGGTCCGAAAAAGCCAAGCGCAAAAAAGGCTCGCTCGACGACCTCCTCGTCAAGGAGCATGAGCGTCGGAGCGGGTTCGACCGCAAGTTCGACGCCACGTTCGAGCTCCAGAAGGAAAAGCACTCCAAGGCCGACGAGCTGTTCAAGAAGGCGCTGGAGAAGGCCGAGAAGGGTGAGGACGAAGAGCCCGCGGCCTAAGACGTTTCACTGCCAGGAGGGATGACGCCACCCGGGCTATGACGGGGGCCATCCATATCCCCCGGACCCCCGGGAACCAGTCCCGGCGGTTCCCCCATCGGTTCCCGATGGGTCCCCCTCCGCTACGGGGTCTCTGGATGGCCCCCGTCATAGCCCGGGTGGCGTCAAAGAGGTCCCTTACGTACATCCGAGCTGAAATGTGCGGAGCTAGCTCCCGGGCTGGGTTTCGTCGTCGCGGACGCGGGGGGCCATCGTCCACTTGGTAAAGCCGAAAAGGGCCAGCATCGCGACCGAGAGATAATTCATGAAAGCCCAGGGCAGGTAGGCGAAGGTCGAGACGCCCAGGGTCCCGGTGATGTAGACCCCGGCCATGCTCCAGGGAATGAGCGGCACGATGATGGCCCCGCTCTCTTCGATGATCCGCGACAAATTCTTGGCGGCCAGGCCCTTCTTTTTGAATATGGGGGCGAGCAGGTCGGCCGGCAGGATCATCGATAGATAAGAACTGCCGGTGATCATGGCCGAGAGGACGGCCGCGCCGATCGTCGTCAGGACGAGGCTCCAAACCTGCCGTGTGAACTTCATCACCCGTTCCAGGATGACCGCCAGGCAGCCCGTCCTCTGCATGATGCCGCCGAAGGCGAAGGCGGTGAAAGCGATGAGCTGGGTCTCCATCATGCTCATCATCCCGCCTTTGGCGAGAAGGCTGTCGACGACCCCGACGCCCGTCCGGGCGGGCAAGCCTGAATTCATGGCCGTGGCCACGACCGTGAGCGGGATTTTTTGGACGAGCACGGCCAGGGCCGCGGCGACGAGGGAGGACAGGATCATGGCCGGGATGGTCGGTTTCTTGGCCACGGCGAAATAGAAGATGACGACCATGGGCAGGAGCAGGAGGACGCTGAACCGGAAGTTCGACTTGAGCGTGCGGAGGATGAGGTCGAGCGTGTCCGACTGGACCGCCGACGCCCCGTACTTCAGGCCGACGAAAAAGTAGATGATGAGGCCGGCCAGCCAGGCCGGTACCGCTGACCACATCATGTGCTTGATGTGGTCGAAGAGGTTCGACCCGGAGATGACCGTGGCCAGGTTGGGGATGTCGGAGAGAGGCGACAGCTTGTCGCCGAAGTAGGCGCCGGCGACGACCGCCCCGGCCGCCGGGCCGAGGGGGATGCCGAGGCCCATAGAGATGCCGATGAAGGCCACGCCGACCGTTCCGATCGTCCCCCACGAGGTCCCCGAGGCGACGGCGACGACCGAAGAGACGAGGCAGGCCGTGGCCAGGAAAAACTTGGGCGAGATGAGCTTCAGGCCGTAATAGATGACCATGGGGATGGTACCGCTGGCCATCCAGGACCCGACGAGGATGCCGACCGAGAGCATGATCAGGATGGCCGGCATGGCCTTGTGGATGCTGTCGACGATGCCCCGCTCCATGTCCTTCCACTTGAAGCCGAGGGCGAGGCCCATCGTCGCGGTGATCGAGGCGGCGGCCACGAGAAGAACTTGCGCCTTGATCTTGTATACGCCGTAGCCGACGCCGAGGAGGAGGGCCATGGCGACGAGTGGAATGAGGGCGAGGCCGAATTTCGGCGGTCGGCCGGACATCGGGGTCGCGGTCTCGATCATCGGTTCGTTGGAGGTCGTCTTGTCCATCTTCTAATTACTGAACGTGCCGCGGACGAGGAGCCGCCCGCCGGCCATCATCCTTTTCCCCCGGGCGAAGACGTCGCTCAGGCCGAGATCGCCGTTGACGACGATGAGGTCGCCGTCCCGGCCCGGCTCGATACGCCCCTTTTTCCCAAGCTTGTAGAACTCGGCCGCATTGGTCGAAAAAAGCCGGACGGCCGTTTCGGGCGGCAGGAGGCCCTTGCGGAGAATGTCCCCGAACTTGCGGAAGAGATCCTTCTCCGTGGCGATCGTCAGCCGGACGAGCCGGCCACTCTCGTCGAATACGGGCATACTGCCGTTGCTGTCCGAACTGAGCATCATCCGGTCGAACGGGAGGCCTTTTTCCCGGAAGCGGGCGATGCCGTCTTCGAGACTCACTTCCGGATCGGGCGGGACGGGCTCAGGCCCGACGGTGATATCGACGGAACCGCCGCCGGCGACCCATTCGAGGCCCTCTTCGAAAAGCTCCGGGTTGCGGGTGATGTGGGTCGGGACGACCTGTCTCACCGGGATCTCCGTTTCGCGAACGAGCCGGAAGAGGAACTCGAGCCGGCGCTTGCCGTCTCCGAGATGGAGGTGGAGGACGCCGGCCTTCCCGCCGAGCATCCCCCCGACGCGGCATTCGGCCGCGAGCCTCGCGACCTCGTCGAACGTCGGCTGCGAGGAACGGTGGTCGCTCACGGCGATCTCGCCCGCGCCGACGACCTTGTCGACGACGATGAGGTCGGACCGGACGCTCCCGGTCAGGGTCCGGACGGGGATCTCGTAGGACCCCGTATAGATGAACGTCGAAACGCCCTCGAGCTCGACCGCCCGGGCCTTGGCCAGGAGGGAGGTCATGTGACGGGTGACGCCGTCGGTCCCCAGACAGCCGATGACGGTCGTGACGCCGTTCGAGATGATATCCTCGACCCTGATCTCGGGGGCGCGCGTCGCCGGGCCGCCTTCCCCTCCGCCTCCCAGGATGTGGACGTGGGGGTCGATGAGCCCGGGGAAGACGCGCTTCCCGGCCGCGTCCACGGTTTTGGCCTCGAGGCCGTCGACCCGGATGCGGCCCGGCTCGGCCACGGCCTCGATCGCGCCTCCGGCGAGCAAGATGTCTTTCCGGCCGAGGGACTCGGGGGCGAAGACGTCTCCGCCGCGAATCAGTGTGACCATGGGCGCCTCCTTGACCTGGTGACTGGCCTAAATTAACACGCCTGACGGGCGTTCGCAAGCGGCCGAGCCGGCCCGGGCGCTCTTTGTGTTTCCCGGGCGGATTTTGTAGAATAGTCCCATGCCCGTGGCCACGTTCGAAGAAGAATTCAAACGCATCCAGAAGTCCGTCAATCTCGTGACGCGGCTCTTCATTATCCCCAAGAAGATCGATCTCCGTGGCGGCGAGAACTTCGTCCGGGAAGGTCCGAACATCATCGTCGGGAACCACACCGGGAGCTACAAGGACGTGGCCATCCTGCTCCGGACCGTGCCGCGGATGATCTACTTCACGGCCAACAAGATGATCTTCGATAAAAAGGAGGCGAGCGAGCTCGTGCTCCGTCACCTCCACAGGCATATGGGCAAGTTCGGCGGGTTCGTCCACCTCATCCTCAACCCGATCTATACCCTTGTCGTGCACTTCGTCTCCGGGAACGCGGCCAAGGTCGGCTCCATTCCCGTCGACATCTACGGCAGCAAACGCGAGTCGATCCTCAAGTGCCAGGACTATCTGAGGAAGGGGAGGGCCGTCATTGCCCTGCAGGGCCGCGGTCGCGTCCACCCCAAGGACCCGAACCCCTACGTCAAGAGCTTCCGGCGGGGCGTCTCCATCATGGCCTACAACCTTTTCAAGCAGGACGGCTTATCCGTCCCCGTCACGCCCATGTCGATCTTCGGGACTCACATCATGTGGGGAGTTCCGGCGACGATCAAGGTCAATGTCGGCCGGCCCCTTTTCATCCGGGATTATTGGACCGGGGAGGAGATCTCGACCGTCGAGAAGTTCCGGGCGGCCCTGGAACAGACCGTCTCCGGCCTCTTTCGCGAAAGCCTGAGTTGGTGAGTTCGGCAGCTCTAGGGAGGGAACCATGGCACCCGAAGGACTTCTGATCGCCAAGGGCGAGAGAGACCTGTACCTGCTTCCGAAGATGGCCAGCCGTCACGGCCTCGTCGCCGGGGCTACGGGTACGGGGAAGACGGTTTCCCTCCAGGTCATGGCTGAGAACTTCAGCCGCATCGGCGTCCCCGTCTTCATGGCCGACGTCAAGGGCGACCTGGCCGGCGTCAGCCGGCCGGGGACGGCCACGCCGAAGATCCAGGAACGGATCGGTTTCCTCAGGCTCGTCGATCACGCCTTCGAAGGTTCGCCGGCGACCTTCTGAGACATCTTCGGCCAGCAGGGCCACCCCGTGCGGACGACCGTTTCCGATATGGGCCCTCTGCTCCTCTCGCGCCTCCTCAACCTCAACGATGTTCAGAGCGGGGTCCTGAGCATCGCCTTCCGCATCGCCGACGACAACGGGCTCCACCTCCTCGACTTCAAGGACCTCCGGGCCATGGCCCAGTTCGCCGGCGACCACGCCGCCGAGTTCGAGACGGAATACGGCCGGGTCTCGCCAGCCAGCATAGGAGCCATCCAGCGCGGCCTGTTGACGCTCGAAGATCAGGGGGCCGACAAGTTCTTCGGCGAGCCCGGCCTCGAGCTCGAAGATCTCATGCAGACGGACGGCAACGGCCGCGGCATCATCAACATCCTGGCCGCCGATAAGCTCATGCTGACGCCCCGGGCGTATTCGACGTTCCTCCTCTGGCTGATGGCCGAGCTCTTCGAACGCCTGCCCGAAGTCGGTGACGTGGACAAGCCGCGGCTCGTCTTCTTCTTCGATGAAGCCCACCTCTTGTTCACGGACACGCCGCCCGCCCTGCTGGAGAAGATCGAGCAGGTCGTCCGCCTCGTCCGCTCGAAGGGCGTCGGTATCTACTTCGTCACCCAGAACCCGCTCGATGTTCCGGACGTCATCCTCGGCCAGCTCGGCAACCGCGTCCAGCACGCCCTCAGGGCCTTCACCCCCAGGGACCAGAAGGCGGTCAAGTCCGCGGCCGAGACCTTCCGGCAGAACCCCAAGGTCGACGTCGAGACGGCCATTAGCCAGCTCGGCGTCGGCGAGGCCCTGATATCCTTCCTCGACGAGAAAGGACGGCCGGGGATCGTGGAACGGGCCTTTGTCCTTCCGCCGCACAGCCGGATCGGACTGATCACGCCGGACGAGCGCCAGGCGGTCATCCGCGGTTCCCTCGTTTATGGCCACTATGAGCAGGCCGTCGACCGGGAATCGGCCTATGAAATGCTCAAGGCCCGGGCCGAGAGGGAAGCGGCGGCAGCGGCCCAGGCCCAAACTCAGCCGTCGTCCTACGGCTATCCGCCTCCGCCCGGGCCACAGCCGGGCCAGGCGAGAACCTCCCGGCCTTATCCCGATCATCCCCAGGCGCCGCGCCGTCGCGCCGGCCGTCCCCGGGACACCTTGATGGAGGCCATGGCCAAGAGCGCCGCCCGTTCGGTCGGCAGCCAGCTCGGCCGTTCCATCCTGCGCGGCGTCCTCGGCTCCATCCTCGGCGGCCGCCGCTAAGAAGGGGTCAGTTTGACCCCTTCCTTATTTTTGTTATAATCCCCGCGCCTTGAACGCGACCGGGCATTCTCGAAATCCCTCCCCAGGACGGTGAGCCATGTTTAAAGGACATCCCAAGGGCCTGTTCGTCGCCTTTTTCGCCAACATGGGCGAGCGCTTCGGCTTTTACACGATGATCAGCATCTTCGTCCTGTTCATGCAGGCGAAGTACGGAATGTCTGCCGCCGCGGCCGGTTTCATGTACGCGAGTTTCATGGTCGGCGTCTACATTTTCCCTTTGCTCGGCGGCTTCCTGGCCGACCGCTTCCTCGGCTACGGCCGGACGATCAGCCTGGGCATCATCGTCATGTTCATCGGCTACGTCATGCTGGTCCTGCCGACGGCGATGAACACCGGTTTCCCCCTCATCGTCGCCGCCCTGGCCGTCATCGCCCTGGGTACGGGCCTGTTCAAAGGCAACCTCCAGGTGCTCGTCGGCAACCTCTACGACGACCCCAAGTATTCGGCCATGCGCGACCGGGCCTTCAACATCTTCTACATGGGCATCAACGTCGGTGCCATGTTCGCGCCCTCGGCCTCCGAAGCCGTGTCCAATTTAATCCTGCGCAAGGCCCATCTCGTCTACGACGCCCGTATCCCGGCCATGGCCAACGATTTCCTCAAGGGCAAGCTGGCCGACATCGCCTCCTATCTGACGATCGCCCAAGGCCAGGACCCGTCCGTGACCACGGACACCCTGCGCGGATTCTCCGAAACCTACGTCAACACCCTGAGCAAATCCTATCACTTCGCGTTCGGGGTGGCCTGCCTCAGCCTCATCCTGTCCATGACCGTTTTCTGGGCCTTTCGCAAGCACTACAAGCTGGCCGATCTGACCGAACGCCAGAAGGCCAAGTCCGAGGCCCTCAAGTCCCAGGTCGTCGAGTTGACCCGGGAACAAACGCGCGAGCGGCTTGTCGCCCTCGGCCTCGTCTTCTTCGTCGTCATCTTTTTCTGGATGGCCTTTAACCAGAGCGCCGTGACCATGACGTTTTTCGCCCGGGACTACACCGTTCCGAGCGTCAGCAAAGCGACCAACCTGTGGTTTGACCTGACGGGACTGCTTCCCGTCTTCCTAGCCCTCGTCG
Organism: uncultured Eubacteriales bacterium; assembly: GCA_964652895.1. Classification (GTDB taxonomy): domain Bacteria; phylum Acidobacteriota; class Aminicenantia; order Aminicenantales; family Saccharicenantaceae; genus RBG-16-66-30. The sequence goes on along the minus strand of CAZZCH010000002.1, from coordinate 42,605 downwards.
GCCTGGTCGTCCTGCTCAGAAAAGCGTCGGGGCGTCTGGCCCGCATCCTCGGTGCGTTTTCGTTCGTCGGCTTCGGCGTCCTGGCCTTTCTCCGCTACAGCGGCTACGACGCCGTCAATCCCTTCATGCCCCAGCGCTTCCAGCATTTCAATCCGTTCTTCATCGTCGCCCTGACGCCCATCGTCGTTGGCATCTTCGGCTGGCTGAACCGCAAGGGCAAGGAGCCGTCGGCGCCGCGCAAGATCGGCATCGGCATGCTCATCACGGCGGCGGCCTACTCCATTCTCGTCATCGCCTCGCTCAACCTGCCTAGCCCCCGGGCCCTCGGTGGCCTCGTCGCCCCGGCCGGGTCCCAGGTCTCCGTCTACTGGCTGATGTCGACCTACTTCCTGGTGACGATCGCCGAGCTCTTCCTCAGCCCGATCGGCATCTCGTTCGTCTCGCGCGTCGCCCCGCCCAAGTACAAGGGCCTGATGCAGGGCGGCTGGTTCGCGGCCACGGCCATCGGCAGCAACCTGGTCGGGGTCGTGGCCTGGTTCTGGATGCGGGTGCCGCTCTGGTCGGTTTGGACGATCCTGGTCGTGGCCTGCCTCCTCTCGGCCGCCTTCATTTTCTCGATCATGAAGCGGCTGGAGCGGGTCGCCAAGGCCTAGCGGAGAAGCTGCCGGGCCTAGCTATTCGTAGCGCAGCGTGTCGACGGACTTCGTCCGGGCCGCCCTGACGGCCTGCCAACTCACGGTGACCTGGGCGATGAGGAGCGTCGACGCCGCCGATAGGGCGAAGATCCCCCAGCCCAGGGGGACCCGGTAGGCATAATCCCTCAGCCAGCTTCTCATCAGGAAATACGCTAAGGGCCCACCGACGGCGTTGGCGATGAGAACCCACTTGGCGTATTCCCCCGACAGGAGGACGACGATGCCGGAGAGCGTGGCCCCCAGGACCTTGCGGATGCCGATCTCCTTCGTCCTCTGCTCGGCCGTATAGGCCGCCAGGCCGAAGAGGCCCAGGCAGGAGATGAATATAGCCAGCCCGGCGAAAGTGCGGACGATGCCCATCTCCCGTTCGACCGCCCGGTAGAGGCGGTCGTAGTCGTCGTCGAGGAAATGGTATTCGAACGGAAACCCCGGATTTCGGCTGTGGAACGTTTTCTCGATCTCGGCGATAGTCGCGCGGACGTCGCCGGGATGGAGCCGGACGAACATGTATCGGTAGGCCTGGAACGCGCGATAGGTCGGGTCGCAGAAAATCATGATGGGCTCGATCGCGGTGTCGACGGGCTTGAAGTGGAAGTCCTTGACGACGCCGATGATCCGCGTATTCAGCCCGTTGCCGGTCAGGCCCATGCCGATGACGTCGGGCGCGCCGATGATCGAGGCGAAGCGTTCATTGATGATGATGTTGAAGGCCCTGGCCGCGGCGCTCGGCCTGAACGTCTCCCCCCGGGCGAGCGTCATTTGGAACGTCTCGAGGAAGTCGAAGTCCACGCCGAAAAAGGTCACCAGCGGATCGACGTTCGAGTTCCGGCCCTCCCATTTCAAACCCTGGCCGTTGGAGTAGATCCCCGTCGGCGAATGGGTCGTCGCCGACGCGCTGCGGACTCCGGGGACGCGCAGCAGTTCCTGCTTGAAGCCGTCGATGTTCGCGGCGATGGCGCCCTCGACCGGCAGGTAGAGCAGGTGTTCGCGGTCGAAGCCCAGGCCCTTGGCCTTCATGAACCGGACCTGGCTGAAGATGACGGCCGTGCCGACGATGAGCATGCTCGTCAGGGCGAATTGGAGAACGACCAGGCTCTTGCGGAAGAAGGATCCACTGGAACCCGAACCCTTGTTCCCCTTCAGGACGGTCGCCGGCCGGAAAGACGACAGGACGACCGCCGGATAGACCCCGGCTAGGAGTCCGGCAAGGAGGCCGATGCCGCAGATCCCGGCCAGGAGGGATGGCCTAAAGAGGTCCTTCCAGAGGAGGGATTTGGCGGTGAGGCCGCGGAATGCCGGCAGGACGAGCCCGACGAGGCCGACGGCCAGGACAAGGGATACTCCGGTGATGATCGTCGACTCCCCGAAGAATTGTCTCATGACCTGGCCGCGCTCGGCGCCGACGACCTTTCGCAGGCCGACCTCACGGGAACGGCGGGCCGCCCGGGCCGTGGTCAGGTTCATGAAATTGATGCAGGCGATAATCAGGATGAGGAACCCGATCGCAGAGAAAACGCGGACGTCCTTCTCCCGGCCCCAGACCTTCAGGTAGACGTCCTTGAATGGGTAAACGCTGGGCTCGAGGATGGTCGCGGCGTGGGATTGGCGGATGCGGTTGAAGATCTTTTTGTTGAACGCGGGGATGTCGGTGTCCGGGGCCATCTCCAGGTAGGTCCGGAAGGCCATGTTGTACCAGGTGTCGAGGTAGTTCGGGCGCGAGTTGATCTTCCGGGTCAGCTCGAGGGGCACCCAGATCTCGAACCGGATGGTCGAATTCCCGGGGATGTCCTTCATGACGGCGGCGACGCGGAGATCGTATTTCTTGTCGACCGTCAGGATCTTCCCCACGGGGTCCTCGCGGCCGAAAAGCCGCCCCGCCGCGGTTTCCGAGAGGACGATGACGTCCGGGCCGGAAAGGACATCCCCCAGGTTCCCCTTCACGAACGGGAACGTAAAAAGCTCGAAGATCTGGGGGTCGGCCGGCTGGACGAGCTCCCTGAACTGCTTTCCGCCGTATTCGACGAGGAATTGCCTCTGCCCATTGTTGACCCGGGCCGCATTGCGGACCTCCGGGAATTCGGCCTTCAAGGCCGGGCCGAGGGCGGGAACCGATCCATCCCCGGTCCTTGTGTCGCTCCCGTAGTGCTGGGTCGTCCGGACGAGGTACAGGGAATCCGCTTTTTCGTGAAACCGGTTCGTCCCCGTCTCGTCCCTGACCCATGCGAGGATGAGGATGGAGCAGGCCATCCCGGCGGCCAGCCCGGCGATGTTGATGAAGGAGTATCCCTTATGCCTTTTGATGTTTCTCAGGGCGATCGTCAGGTAATTTTTGAACATGGCATCACTCCCGGTGAAACCTTCTAATATCAAAGACGGAATGAGCGCCCGAGAAGTTCGCGGGCGCAAAAATTCTTTACATATTTTTGCCGAGCCGGATTCCCTCGCCCGGCGAAATCCGCTCGACCTATGAAGCGACGCGATGGAATGCCCTGCCCGGACCGGGAAGGCGTCCCTGGGGTGTCTCTATCTTATTGAATAAAAATGTGTTCCAAAACATCGACGCCGGATTGACAATTCTCCGGCGATTGCCGCAATAATACCCACGTGGCCCGAAATTTGCAGGTCATCAGGCCTGGCCCAGCCCTTAATCGAGCGCGGAGGATTGAACATGCCCCGACTTCGCTATCACCATGTCGGCATCCCCACGGACCGGACCCTTCCCGAGGCCGACTATATCGCGGAGTACAAAACATACGCCTCGGGCTATGAGCAAAGTCCCTATGGCATCGAATGGATGAAATTCGACCCGGACTGCCCCCTTCCGGAACTCGTCAAGACGGTCCCGCACGTCGCCTTCGTCGTCGACGATCTCCAGGCGGCCATCGCGGGCAAGGAGATCCTCATCGCGCCCAACAGCCCGGCCGAAGGGATCATGGTCGCCTTCATCGTGGATAATGGAGCACCCGTCGAGTTGCTGCAGTTTGACAGCCCCGCGGCCGAGGTCTGGCCGCGCGAAGCAAAATTCAAATAGACGTCAGAGGATCGCCTTTTTCTTTTCCAGGTAATAGAGGTAGTTCTCGTAAGTGACGTCCGGCGGGACGCGGTGGTCGACGCAGGGGAGGTAGCCGCCGTGTTCGACGAGGGAGTGGAGCTTCTCGAGTTCCCGGTCGATGGCGTCCTTGCCGGCGATCAGGGCCATCTTGTCGACCCCGCCGAGCAACAGCACGCTATCGCCATATTCCCGCCGGAGCCGCAGGGGATCGGTATGCAGGGCTTCGATGGGGAACATGCAGTTGATGCCGCCCCTGAGCCAGCCCGGGACGAGGTCGTAGATCCGGCCGTCGCAGTCGAGGACGTTGACGGCGACGCCGCGCGTCCGGAGGGCGTCGGTGATCCGCTTATAGCGGGGTACCATAAGTTCCTCGAAAAGTCTGGGCGACATGAGCGGGCCGTGGTTGTAGCACATGTCCTCCCACCACCAGGCGACGTCGACCCCGTTCGCCGGGATGTGCTCCTCGATGAACTCGAGGTCCATCAAGGTGACGTGCTCCATCATCTCCTCGACCCAGTCCCGTTCGGTCATGAGGGCGATGGACAGGTTCTCGAGGCCCATCCAGTCCCGGAGCCAGCCGTAGAGAGAGCCGCAGTGGAAGAGGATGGGCATGCCGGCGGCGTGGGCCGCGACGATTGCCGTTGGGACGTCGCCGACTCGGCCGGGATGCCGGGGGTCGAGCCGCTCGTCGCGGAGCCTCTCCCAATCGGCCCGGGTCTCGACGGCGAACTTGAGGAACTTGGGCATGGACGAATCGTAGTCGAGCATCTCGGTGAGCGCCCCGTCTTTGGTCTGGACGACGCGCCGCTCGCCCCTCTGCTCGATTGTTTTTTCCTCAAAGGCCGGAAAAAGTCCCTTGTGGATGGGCACTTCCGGGATGATGGAGATCCCTTCGAGTTCCAGGTGACGCTCGACGTCCTCGTTCGTCCGGCAGTCGAGGGGCAAGCCCTGCTCGTGCCAGACGGCGATCGTCTTGTCCCAGTAACCGAACTCCATGTCCGGGACGCGGTCCGGTTTCTCCCAGCGAAAGACCCTGTTGAATCGCTCCCGGGTGGTCATCAGTCTGAAGGGGCCTAGCCGACCTGGACATACTCGGCGATCGACCGGGGTTCCGGAAGCGGCTGATTGTCACGCCGAAGGCCCCTTATATGCATTTCGATAGCCTTCTTCATGTTGCTCTCGGCGGTCGCCCGCGTTTTCCCGGCAGCGACGCATCCCGGAAGGTCTGGAGAATAGGCCGAATAGTTCTTCTCGGCTTTTTCGATGATGATGAGATATCTGGCCATGGATTATTTGTTCTTCCTTGAGCAGCTTTATAATATCACGGATCTTCATTCCTTGACATAGACGGTCAGGATCGGCGGAAATTCTCGGCCCTAAGCACGCGTTGAAATGCGGCCGCGCCTGTATTAGAATGAGGGGAGTAAGGACCGAGGTGCCTGGGATGAAACACCGATCGAACGGCAGAGTCCTCTTTGCCCTTTTGGCCAGCGCCCTCGCCATTCTCTCCTCGCCCGGCTGCGCCCGGAAGGGCCCGAGCCCCGACGTTGTCATCGCCAAGGACGCTTCCTGGCACGAGCGCGCGGCGGCGGCCGAGATCCGTCGCTATTTTTACCTGAGAACGGGCGATCTCCCGGCCCTCCGGGAAGTGGCGTCGTTCTCCCGCATCCCGCCGGGCGCCGTGGCCATCCTGGAAAAGGGGGGGACGTTCGCCCGAGGCCTGGAGGACGCCGTCGCCGCATCGAAGCTTGCCGCCCTCGGGCCCGAGGATTACTGGCTGAAGACGGTCCCGCGCCGGTCCGGGCAGCTCGTCCTCGTCGCCGGCGGCAGCGGCCCGGCCGTCCTCTACGGCGCCTACCAGCTGGCTGAGAAGCTGGGCGTCCGTTTCTTCCTCGAGGGCGACGTCGTCCCGGACGGAATCGTCGAAAACCCCAGCCTTGACCTCGACGAAACGGGCCACCCGCTCTTCGCCGTCCGCGGCATTCAGCCTTTCCACGATTTCGCCGAGGGTCCGGATTGGTGGACGCTCGAGAACTACAAGGCCATCCTGGGCCAGCTCCCGAAACTGCGGATGAATTTCTTCGGCCTCCACACCTACCCCGAGAATCCCAGCAAGGAAAAAGGCGCCACCCCAAACGCCGAGCCCACGGTCTGGATCGGCCGGGAGGGCGATATCGGCGCGGACGGAAAAGTCCTTGCGAGCTACCCCGCGAGCTACCAGAACACGGCCCGCGGCAATTGGGGCTACGAGGCCAGGAAGACCGGCGATTTTCACTTCGGTGCGGGCCTTCTCTTCGAGCGCGACGATTTCGGAAACGACGTGATGGACGGCTTCAGTCCCGGTCCGGCGACGCCCGAAGCCTCGAACGAAGTTTTCGATCGGGCCGCCGCCGTCTTCCGGAACGCCTTCACCCTGGCCCGGCGCCTCGGCGTCAAGATCTGCGTCGGAACGGAGACGGCTCTGACGGTCCCCGACATGGTCAAAAAGCGATTGGCCGACTCCGGCCGGGACCCCAAGGACCCGGCCGTCGTCAAGGACCTCTACAAAGGGATGTTCGAGCGGATCGCCGCGGCCTATCCCGTCGATTATTTCTGGTTCTGGACGAACGAAGGCTGGACCTGGGACGACGCCTCCCCCGAAGCGATCGACGCCGTGACCACGGACCTGGCCATGGGCATCGAAGCCTGGCGGGACGTGGCCCCGTCGTTCCGCCTGGCGACTTGCGGCTGGGTCCTTGGCCCGCCGTCCAGCCGGACGCTCTTCGACCAGGTCCTGCCGAAGGACGTGGCCATGAGCTGTATCAATCGCGAGGTCGGCAAGGCGCCCGTCGACCCCGGCTTTGCGAGGATCTCGGGCCGGTCCTTATGGGCCATCCCCTGGATGGAGGACGACCCCGCGCTCACCTCGCCCCAGCTCTGGGCCGGCCGGATGCGCCGCGACGCGGCCGACGCCCTCCGCTACGGCTGCGACGGCCTCCTCGGCATCCACTGGCGGACGCGCATCCTCTCGGCGAACGTCCTGTCACTGGCCCGGGCCGCGTGGGACCAGAACTGGAACACCCTGCCCGGACGCGTCGCCGACGACATCGGACCGATCACGGGCCAGTACGTGGCGTTCAAGGACCACGAGATCACCGGCGCCGGCCGGGGCCGTGCGGCCGTCTACAGGGACGTTCGCGACCGCGTCTTCGGCTATCATCTGCCCGTCCCGAACGGCACCTACTCCGTGACGCTCCAGTTCGTCGAAGGCGAGATCGACAGGCCGCGGGGCCGCGTGTTCGATGTTCTTATCCAGGGCCGGAAGGTCCTCGAAAACCTCGATATCTTCGCCCTGGCCGGAATGTTCAAAGCCTTGGACTTCACTTTCGAGAATATCGAGGTCGCCGACGGGCGGCTGGTCATCGATTTCGCCGACCGCATCCATTACCCCTCGGTCGCCGCCATCGTCGTCGCGGGGAAGGGTTTCGTCAAGAAGATCAATTGCGGCGGCCCGGCCGTCCTCGATTATGAAGCGGACGGACCCGAGACGGAGCGGTATCTGCCCGCGCTCGACCTCTATCTGGACTGGAGCCGGGCGCAGTTCGGCTCCGGGGCGGCCGCCGAGATCGCCGCGATATTCGCCCGCATCGACGGCCGGCATCCCGTCCCTGTCACCTGGATCGGCGGACCCGGCAACATCCAGCCCGATCCCCGGCCGTGGGACGAGGTCGTGCCAGCCTACGCTTTCGTCGACGACCTGGCCGTGCTCGGGCCGCGCGTCGAGGGGATAGGGAATAGAGAGCGCTTTGATTACTGGCTTCAGAACTTCCGCTATATGCGCGAGGTCGCCCGCTTCAACTGCCTCTGGGCCGTCTACAACAAGGCCGTGGAGAAGGCGAAAGCGGCCGTGGGGGAACCGGCGAAAATCGCCATCCTCAAAGCCGAAGCCTTGCCGGTCCGGGCCGGAATGGCCGCGGCCTTACGTGAAATCTTCGACGACCTTCTCGCCACCGTGAGCAACACGGGTGAGCTTGGGACGATCGCCAGTTGGGAACAGCACCTCCTCCCCGGCGCCTGGGAGCGGCCGGAGGCCGAGCTCGTAAAGATGCTGGGCGGGGAATTGCCGCCGGAAGTCTTTCTGACCCGGGAGTATGCCGGGCCGCCGCGGATCGCCGTCCCCGCGGTGCGCACGTCTCTCGAGGCCGGCGAAGCCCTTTCGCTCAAGGTCCTCGTCCTGGCCCAGGGCCGGCCGGAGTCCGTTGCGATCTATTGGCGGGAGATGGGCCGGGGCGCTTTCCGGGCCGTCCCTCTAGAGAACGTCGCCCGCGGTGTCTATCGCCTGACGCTGCCCGCTCCCGCTGCCGGTATCGAATACTATCTCGAAGCGAATGCCGACGGGCAGGTCGTCCACTTCCCGGCCACGGCTCCGACCCTGAACCAGACCGTCATCGTTCTCCCGGTGGTGAAATGAGCGAGACCATCCTCCTGCCGAAGCGCCTCCGGGCCGCCGAGGTCGTCGTCGCTCTCAAGGACATCGGGCTCCGGGTTGAATCCGGTCCCGTGACCGTCGATTTCCGGGATGTCGAGGAGTTCGACAGCTCTACCCTGGCCTTGCTGAACTACGCCCGGAAATGTCTGACGAACGTGACTACGGTCAATATCGGCGGGGCCCTGGCCCGGGCCGCAGAAAGCTTCGTCAGCCGTCCCCCGGCCGCGGAGACCGAGCTTCCGGCGTCGGGGAACGTGGTTGTCCGGGCGCTCGTCGCCATCGCCGATCACTTCATTTTCCAGATGAGGAGCCTGGGGCGGTTCCTGGCCATGCTCGGCGACGAGGTCTACCACATCGGCGTCTATCTCAAGGAACGCAAGGGCGTCTACCCGGGCGAGACCTGGAACCAGATGTTCTTCATGGGCTACCGCTCTTTTCCCATTGTCTGCCTGCTCATCTTCCTCGTCGGCGTGACCATCTCGATCACCTCGGCCAATCAGCTGGCGCTCTTCGGCGCCGATATCTACCTCGCCGACCTTGTCGGCATCGCCATGCTCCGGGAGCTCGTGCCCCTGATGACCGGCGTCATTCTGGCCGGCAAGGTCGGCGCCGCGGTAACCGCTGAGCTGGCCAGCATGACCGTCCTCGAGGAGGTCGACGCCCTGCGGACGATGGGCGTCGTCCCGGAGAAGTTCCTCATGGTCCCCCGCCTCCTGGCCATTACCCTGGTCGTCCCGCTTCTCGTGGCCATGGCCGACGTCGTCGGCATCTTCGGCGGTATCGTCGTCGCCCAGGCCAAGTTCGGGACACCCCCGTCGGCCTTCATCACCGAGATGGTCACCGCCGTCGACTGGACCGACTTCGGCTGGGGGCTCGTCAAAACGGTCGTCTTCGGCTGGGCGGTCGTCGTCGGGGCGGGCTTCAAAGGTCTGACCGTCGGCCGCAGCGCCGAGGAGGTCGGCCGGGCCACCACGGAATCCGTGGTCCTGTCGATCACCCTCATCATCCTCATCGATTGCGTATTCTCGTTCATCTTGTATTGACCATGGATATCATCAGCGCGCACAATCTGACCGTCGGGTACGGCGGGACCGAGATCCTCCGCGGTCTGGACTTCGCCGTGCCCGGGGGACGGATCACGGCGGTCGTGGGTGTGAGCGGGTCGGGGAAATCCACCCTGCTCAAGACGCTCGCCGGCCTCCTGCCCCCGCTTTCCGGCGGTTTCGATTTCGCCGGGCGCGCCGTGGATTACCGCTCCGAGGCCTCCCTGCGCCTGCTCTACGAGAAGATCGGCGTCCTCTACCAGGGCGGGGCGCTTCTCAACGGCTTGAGCCTCTTCGAGAACGTCGCCCTGCCCATCCGCATGCAGCATCCGAGGATGCCCGAAGACATGGTCTGGGACATGGTCTACGCCAGCCTGGCCCAGGTCGAACTCGATGGGAGCGCCGACAAGTATCCGGCCCAGCTCTCCGGCGGCATGACGAAGCGCGGGGCTTTGGCCCGGGCCCTCGTCCTCGACCCGGATGTCGTCTTCTGCGACGAGCCTTCGTCGGGCCTCGACCCGATCACGTCGGCCCGCCTCGACGATCTCTTGATCCGGCTGAGAGAAACGTTCGGGATGACCCTCGTCGTCGTCACCCACGAGCTCCGCTCGATCGAGCGCGTGGCCGACAGGGTCCTCCTCATCAACGACGGGGGCCTCCGTTTCTCGGGAGACTATGCCGACCTGGCCGCCGCGGACGACCCTTTCATCCGGACATTCTTTCTCAGGAAGGACAGCCATGATGACGCATGAACAAAAGATCCGCCTGGGCATTTTCCTGTCCCTGGCCACGGTCATCTTCATTGCCGTCGCCGGTTTCTTCATCGTCCCCAAGCTCCGCGACCCCGGAGAGATCTACACGATCAACTTCCGGGACACTTCGGTCCAAGGGCTCATTATTGGCTCCCTCGTCAAGTATCAGGGCGTCGAGATCGGCCGGGTCACGAGGATCCGGGTCAATCCCGCGGACCTCGGTTCCGTCCTCGTCGACATCAGGATCCGCGAGGGGCTGGCCATGAAGACGGACATGAGCGCCGTCCTGACCTACATCGGTCTGACCGGGCAGAAGTACGTCGAGATCAGCGGCGGAGACCTGGCCTCGGAGAACCTGAAAGCCCACGGCGAGATCCCCATGGGCCGGGGCCTCGGGGAAAAGGCCGGGGACATCGTCGCCAACCTCGACACGACAGTCAAGCAGATCACCGAGCTCCTCGCCCCGGAGAATATCAAGAGGTTTTCTTCCTTCCTCGAGAACGCCGAGAAAGGCTCAGCCACCCTCTCCGGCGTCATCGAATCCCGCCGGGCGTCCCTCGAGAACACCCTGGCCAATTTCGAAAAGGCGTCCCTCGAATTCGCCCGGGCGACGGAGAAGTTCGTGCCCATGACCGAGGATATGAGCCGCATGATCCGGACGCTGGAGACGAGCTCCCAGGAAACCCTCGGCAACATCTCCAAACGTTTTTCGAGCGAGGAGCTCGGCCAGGCCATCAAGGACGTCCGGGCCTTCCTCGACACGGCCTCGGTCAGCCTGAAAAAGGTCGAGAGCGTCCTGCTCGAACAGCAGTCGGAGTTGACGCGGACGTTCTCGAGCCTCGGCGTCGCCGTCGAAAACCTGGCCCGCTTCTCCCGCGAGATCGCCGACGAACCTTCGACCCTCCTCCGGACACGAAAGGAGAAGAAAAAATGAGGAAAGTCGCGCGCTGCAGTCTTCTCGTCCTCCTTTTAGCTGCCTGTCTTTCCGTCCCGACTAAACGGTACTTCGAGATCGTGGCCGTCGGCAAGGATGCCCAACTCCACCCCAAGTTCAATAAGGCCCTCTACATCGAGCCGGTCCGCATCGACCCCCTCTACGACGATTTCCGCGTCATCTACCGCGTCTCGATGTTCGAGCTTCAATATTACTCCTACGTGTTCTGGGCGAAGAAGCCGGATGCCCTCTTCCGCGATGCGATGGGGGATTACCTCAAAGAGAAGGAAGGCTTCACCCGGGTGACGCTCGACGTCCTCCAAGGCGACCCGGATATCGTCCTGCGCTCGAACATCCGCCTCGTCGAAGAGATCGACAATCCCAAGGTCTGGTTTGCCAGGCTGGCCATGGACCTCGAGTTCCTGGAGTTCAAGTCGGGGAAGAGCCTCCTCCGGCACTCGTTCGACAGACGACTGCCTTTCCCGGTCCGCAAGGTCCCCCAGTTCCCGGCCATCCTCTCGAAGATCCTGATGGAGGAACTGGACGTCGCCGTCCGCAAGCTGGCCGAGGCCGCGGAAACGAAATAAGCTTCAGGCGGCTTTCAGCCAGCTGCGCTCGATCTCCTCGAGCGATTTCCCCTTCGTTTCGGGCAGGACAAACCACATGAACACGAGGTCCAGGGCGCACATCACCGCGTAGAGCCAAAAGGCTGTCGAGGGGTGGAACCTATCGGAGATCACCGGAAAGGTCAGCGTCACAGCGAAGTCGGCCAGCCAGAGGACGAGGGTGGCCAGGCCCATGGCGCTGCCCCGGACCTTGATGGGAAAGATCTCGGCCATGACGACCCAGACGAGCGGCCCCATGGCCGAGGCGAAGAAGGCGACGTAGAGGAGGATGATGAAGAGCAGGGCCGAGGCCGGCAGGACCGGGAACCTGAACGCGGCCCCGAGCAGGACGAGAGAGACGCCCATGCCGCCCGTGGCGACGAGCAGGAGCGGCCGGCGGCCGACCCGGTCGGCCAGGACGATGGCCACGACCGTGAAAAGCATGTTGACCAGGCCGACGATCGTCGACTGGCCGATGGCCGACATCCGGGCGAAACCGGCGCCCTCGAAGATGCGCGGGGCGTAGTAGAGGATGGCGTTGATGCCCGTGATCTGCTGGAAGACGGCCAGTACGACGGCGATGAGAAGGGGCCGCCGGAAGGCCGGCCGGAAGATCTCGCGAAAGGAGCCCTCCTCGAGGGCCAGCGTGTCCTTGATCTCCCGGATCTCCCTGGCCGCGGCTTCGGCCGTATCGACCCGGGTGAGGACGGCGTCCGCTTCGTCCTCGCGGCCGTTCTTGACCAGCCAGCGCGGGCTTTCCGGGACGCGCAAGAGCAGCAGGAAGAAGAGGACCGAGGGGATGGCGCCCATGGCGTACATCCAGCGCCAGTTCGACGGGCCGGAACCGGCAAAGACCCAGTTGACGAAGTAGGCCAGGAGGATGCCGGTGACGATGGCCATCTGGTTGACCGAGACGAGCGCGCCCCGGATGCGGGCCGGCGCGATCTCGGCGATGTAAAGCGGCGAGAGGACGGCCGCCGAGCCGATGCCCAGGCCGCCGATGAATCGGAAGATGACGAATTCGGTGATCGTCCGGGGGACGGCGCAGCCGACCGCCGAAACGAGGAAGAGGACGGCCGAGATGAGCATGAAGCGCCGCCGGCCGATCCGGTCGCTCGACGGGCCGGCCAGCCCGGCGCCGAACATGCAGCCGATGAGGACGACGCCCACGGCCCAGCCTTCCTGGAGCGAGTTGAGCGAGAACTGCTCCTTCATGTAGCGTGTGGCGCCGGCGACGATGGCCGTGTCGAAGCCGAAGATGAGGCCGCCGATGGCGGCGACCATGGTGACGGCGATGACGTAAAGACTGGCCTTTCTAGCCATTGTATTCGCGCACGGCCTCGAACATGGCCACGATATTGCCGACGGGGACGTTGGCCTGGATGTTGTGGACCGAGTTGAAGACGAAACCGCCGTCGCGGCCGAAGACCTCGCACCGCTCCAGGACCTCGGTCCGGACCTCCTCCGGCGTGCCGAAGGCGAGTGTCTTCTGGGTGTCGACGCCGCCGCCCCAGAAAACGAGGTCCCGCCCGTATTTTTCCTTGAGATTTCGGGCGTCCATGCCGGCAGCCGAGACTTGTACGGGGTTGAGGACGTCGAAACCGCTTTCGATGAAGGCCGGGATGAGCGTTTCGACGGCGCCGCAGGAATGCTTGAAGGCCTTCCAAGCCGTGTGGCGATGGACCCAGTCGTTAATGCGCTTGTAGTAGGGCATGTAGAGCTCGCGGAAAGCGGCGACAGAGCAGAACGTCGACTGTTGCGTGCCGAAGTCCGTGCCGCAGAGGAAGACGGCCTGAACTTGGTTTCCGACGCGGGAATGGATCTTTTCGAGGTTCCCGAGGGCGATCTCCGTCTGGCGCTCGAAGACCTTGTGGACGTAGGGGCGGCGGGTCAGGGTCGAGACGTACCACTCTTCGATGTCCCGGATCCCTTTCGGGTACTTGAGGCCCGGAGCGGGAACGAGGGCGATGTCTCCGAGGGCGGTGCCGCCGAAGCTCCCGATGATCCCCCTTCCGGTCGCCCCGGCCCGGCGGCTTTCGGTCTCGAAGTGGTCAAGGGTCTCCTCCGCGATCGAACCGAATTCCTGAAGGTTGTCCTCGGGGTCGAGCTTGGTTTCATCGATGGGCTTCTGCCGGATGATGGTGTCGAAGAAGAAGCCGTTCTTGGGCAGGCGCCCGGAGGGCGGGGCGGAGCGGTCGCCGCCGGGGAAGACGAGCGTATCGCCGTTCTGGTCCTTGGTCGTGCGGAAATTCCCGGACATCAGGACCTCGGTCCCGTCGTCCATCCGCCACGGCGTCCAGTTCTCGTTGCGGTAACCGAACATGGTCTCGGGGCCGTAGACGCCTTCGACGTCGATGCCGAGAACCGTCTGGAGGTCGTCGTCGATCCACCCCAGCATCTGGTACGGCTCGTGGACCTTGACCAGGCGCTCCTCGAGCCCGTAGTGTTTGCGCAAGCCAATGACGCACTTGACGTGCATGCCGGTGACGGCCGTGCCGTTGAAGTCGATGGGGATGCGGTCGGGCTGGCGGTGGTTGAGGGCGGCATCCAGGCGTTCCCGGCTTGTCATCGTCATGGCAGGCCTCCTAGGGTCTCACCAGATTACCCATTTTGCCCCTTATTGGCAACCATGAAAGAGTTGTTCCCAGGGCCTAAAGCCAATGATGGTCTTTCATCAGGCCGCAGGACACCTCGCGTCAGGGAGCCGGTTCGTCCGGGACCTGGCCAACCGGCGTCTGGCGGCGGCTGACCCGCCGCATCAGCAGGAAGACCGGAAAACCGGCGGCGAAGAAAAGCGCGCTGTAGAGGGCCTCGCGGGGCTTGTTCAAGAGGACGTTGAAGGACACCGTCAGCTGGAAGGCGATGAAGACGACCGGAACAAGAGGGTAGAGCGGCACCCGGTAGCCCTCGTAAGCTTCGCCGGAACGGCGGGCCTTGCGTCTGAGAACGAAGATCGTCGAGGCGACGAGGGCCACGGTGATGGTGTCGAGGAACATGACATAGTTGATGATGTTCTCGAAGGTCTTCAGGAGGAACAGGGAGAGGAGAATGAGCCCGCCCAGGAATGCGAGCCCGAACTCCTGGGCCTGCGTCTTCGGATTGACTTTCTGGAAGACGGCCGGGAGCGTCCGGTCTTCGGCCATAGCGTAGTAAGCGCGGGGGATCTGCATCAGAGTGACATTGAGAAAACCCATGGCCGAGAGGGAGATCGCCAGCGAAATGACGAGCCAACCGGCCCCGCCGAAAGTGGCCCGGGCCGTCTCGGCGGCGACGAGCTTCGCGGAAGCGACGCCGGGGATCCCGAGCGCCTTCACGTAGGCGACGTTGATGGCGAAATAGCAGGCGAGAACGATGAGGATCCCGAAAAAAATGGCCCGGGGGACGTTGCGCTTGGCGTTCCGGACATCGGCGCCGAAGTTGATCGTGTTCTGATAGCCGCCGTAGGCGTAGAAAACAGAGATGAAGGCCGCGCCGACGGCCAGCCACCAGGAACGCTCAGGGGGGAGGGACCCCGACGTGAGCGGTGCCTTGGTCGAAACGAACGCGCCCGCCACGATGACGGCGATCATCCCGATCTTGAGAAGGCTCAGCACATTTTGGGCCCAGGCGCCCGTCTTGATGCCGAGATAGTTGATCGTGAGGAGGATGATCATCAGAACGGCCGCCGTGAGCTGGACCTGGAGGGGGGCCGGTTTCGTCCCCGGGAAGACGATCGGGGTCAGGTATTCGGCGCCGATCAGGGCGACGGCCGCGGCCCCAGCGCCGTTGAGGACGATGACGTTGGCCCAGTTGAGCATGAAAGCGACCGTCGAGTTGTAGCTTTCCGCGACGACCTTGTAATAGGAGCCGGGCTTCGGGAAACGGCTGCCGATCTCGGCGAAGGTCAGGGCGCCGAGAAAGCCGGCCAAGCCGCCCAACAACCAGGCGATGTAGAAGAGGGCGGGGGTTCGGGCGGCCGTGGCGACCATGGCCGGAGTCCGGAAGATACCGATGCCGATGATCAGACTGACGACGATCATCGTTGTGTCGAATGTGGTCAGTTTCGCTTTGATCGCCATGCGGTCTCCTTGATCGGCCACTCAGGCCCCGTTGCAGCGGACCGGGTCCTCGGCCAGGACTCGGTCGAGCGTGGTCAGGAAAAGATCGGCGTCGGCGTCGGAGAAGCAGAGGGGCGGCCGGATCTTGATGACGTTGTGGAAGGGGCCGTCCGTGCCGGCGAGGACACCGAGCTCGCGCAGGCGGTCGACGACGTAGGCGGCCTCGTCGCCGGCCGGCTCGAGCGTCCGGCGGTCCCGCACGAGCTCGAGGCCGAGGAAGAGCCCGGCGCCCCGGACGTCCCCGATGATCGGGTAGCGGGCGGCCAGCCGTTCCAGCCCCGCGGCCAGCCGGCCGCCGACGCGCCGGGCTCGGTCCTGGAGTCCCTCCTCTTCGACGATATCGAGCACGGCCAAGCCGGCGGCGCAGGCCACGGGGTTGCCCCCGAAGGTGCTGAAGAACTCCATGCCGTTGTCGAACGAGGCGGCGATCGCCTCGGTCGTCACGACGGCCGCCAGCGGGAAGCCGTTCCCGATCGGTTTGCCGAGGACGACGATGTCGGGGATGACATCCTGTGTCTCGAAGCCCCAGAAATGGCTGCCCAGGCGCCCGAAACCCACCTGGACCTCGTCGGCGATGCAGACCCCGCCCGCCCTGCGGACGTGGGCGTACGCCTCGGCCAGGTACCCCGGGGGCAGGACGATCTGGCCAGCCACGCTGGGAAGGGTCTCGGCGATGAAAGCGGCCAGGCCGCCCCGGGCCGCCGCCTCCTCGGAGAGGCACCCGACGGCCTCGGCATACTTCCGCCCGGCCTCGGGGTCGTCGCGGCGGAACGGGCCCCGGTAGGTGTCAGGCAGTGGGGCGACGTGGACCCAGGGCTTGCGGCCCTTGCCGCCCGGGCCGGCGAACTTGTAGGGGCTGATGTCGATGAGCCCCGTCGTGTGGCCGTGATAGGCGGACTCCAGGACGACGATGTCCTCGCGGCCGGTGTGAGCCCGGGCCAGGCGGAGGGCCAACTCGTTGGCCTCGCTGGCCGAGTTGAGAACATAGCAGACGCGGAGCGCGGGGGGCATGAGGGAGGTGAGGCGCGCCGCGTAACGGACGAGGTTGTCGTGGAGGTAGCGCGTATTCGTGTTCAGGAGGGACGCCTGCTCCCGGACCGCCCGGACGACCCGGGGATGGCTGTGGCCGACGAGAGGGACGTTGTTGTAGGCGTCGAGGTAGACCCGGCCCGTTTCGTCGTAGAGGTACTGCATCCAGCCGCGGACGATCTTCAAGGGCTCGCGATAGGACAGGCTGAGATTGCGGCCCAAGAGCTTCCGCCGGGCGGCCAGGGTCTCCGGCTTGGCCGGCTCCGGGCGGGGGAAACGTTCGGCGGGAATGCCCAGGATGACGTTCGGGTCCGGGGAGATCGCCGTCCAAAGGGCGCGCCGGCTGGCCAGGGCCACGCCCGGGAAATCCCGGCCGAGGCCAAGGAGGTCCAGGATGAGCTGAACGTGAACGTGCGGCCACCAGTCGCCGTTCGCCGGCGGGGCGCCGACGGCCGCGAAAGTCTCCCCCGCGGCGAGCGCGCGTCCCGGCGTCAGCCCGGCCACGGAGCCGGGATCGAGATGGCCGTAGAGCGTGAAGAACTCCTCGCCGGAAGGGATTTCGTGGCGCAGGATGACCAGCGGGCCGTAGTCCTTGGGAGCCGCGTTGTGCGCGACCATGTGGACCGTGCCATCGAGTGGCGCGCGTACGGGGCATCCGGGAGGAACGCTCAGATCCAGGCCGAGGTGGACCGTCCGGCGCTCGGCCAAGGGGCCGCCGTCCGTGGCGAAGGCGGTCGAGCCGTAGATCGCCCGGGCCTCGTCGTAGCGCCCGACGCCGACGGCCGCCCCCGCCTCTTTCATGGCCTCGGCGACGAGGGCCGAAAGGCGCGGGGTTTCAAGGCCGGCCGGGTCGGCCCCGAGCATGCGGCTGCCTACGGACAGGTCCAGGACGACGACCGGGTCCCGGCCCAGGTCGTTCTCCAGGACCGGGGCGAACCGCCGCTGGCGTCCGCTCAGCCAGCCGATGACGGCCGGGCCGTGCGGCACGGGGGCGAGACCGCAGGCGGCCCGATAGGCATAGTGGGCCAGCCGGGGAGGGATCTTGTCGAGCGCCTCCAGGAGAGCCCAGGCCGGCGCTTCGCTCACGGTGAGATAGGGGTCGTCCGGTTCCGCCGCGGACCGGCAGGCCGAATTGACGACGCTGACCGCGAGGCGCGTACGGATGAGGGCGTCGAGGACGGCGAGTTCCTCTTCGGTGAGGGGACGCGCACTGTGGTAGCCGGCGACGAGGGAATGGACGGCGGCGAGCGGGTCGGCCGCGCCGAAGGCGGCGTAGGACGCGGCCACGGCGACCTCGGCCACGGTCACGGTTTCCAGCATGTCGCCGAAATCAATGAGTCCGGCCAGGCGCGGCGGCAGCCCCCGCTCGACGCGCACCAAAACGTTATGCTCGTTGGCGTCCGCGTAGACGACGCTCCGCCACAGGCGGGGTAGGACCGGCGTGACCTCTTTGTCGTAGCGGGCCAGGACCCTCTCGACGAGGGCGCGCCGCCGCGGCTCACGGACGGCGTCGAGCCGTTCGCGGATCCAGCCGGCCCGGGCGAAGTCCCATTTGAGCGTCCGGGCGGCCGCAGGGTGGGAGAAGCCGGCCAGAGCCAGATCGAGCCGGGCCAGAACGGTGCCGAGCTCCTTGAGAAGGCCGGACGTCACCGGACGGACGTTCGCGAGGGGACGTCCTTCGAGATAGGAGAGCATCCAGACAACGCGCGGCGCGCCGTCGGCGAGCCGGGTTATCGACCAGGGCCGGCCGGACCGGTCGGGGATGACGCGGGGTACCGGGAGGGCGGGGTCCTTCTCGGCGAGGGCCCGGAGCGCGGCGCACTGCATGTCGACGAACCCGGATTCGCGCATCGGGTGCATGACCTTGAGGACCCGGCCGCCAGCGCCGGCGACCTCGAGGAGGAAGTTGTCGTCGTACTCGCTCGGCAGGGGCCGGGGTCGGGCGTCGTAACCGTAGACCTCGGCGGCCAGCCGGGCCGCGTCGTCGAGGCCGGCGCGGGTCTCAGGATGGGTGCCGATGTCCATTGCGCTCCTCCGCTCTTCACTCCGGCCGTCGCCCGGGATGATAGGAGAATCGTCCGCGGCCGTCAAGGAGCGGCCGTGTCAGCCGAGCCCCTCGACGGCCTGCCTGATCCGCTCCAGTGCCTCCACGAGAAGGGCCCGGGGGCAGGCGAAGTTGATGCGCACGAAGCCGGCCGCCTCCTCCCCGAACATCGCCCCGTCGTTGAGATACACGCCGGCCTTCTTGAGGAAAAAGTCCGTGAGCGCGGCGGGATCGAGGCCGAGACCGCGGCAGTCGAGGAGGGCGAGATACGTCCCCTCCGGCCGGACGAGGCGGATCGCGGGGATCCGCTCCTCCAGGAACTTTTCCAGGAAATCGACATTGGCCTCGAGGTAGGGCAGGAGCTCGTCGAGCCAGTCCCCGCCGTGGGCGTAGGCAGCTTCGAAACCGACGATGCCGAAGATCTGGCCGAGCTCGAATCCGGCCCGCTCCTTCTCGTCCTCGAAGGCTTTGAGGAAGTCGGGGTTGGAAGCGATGACGGCAGCCGTGGACAGGCCGGGGATGTTGAAGGTCTTGCTCGGAGCGATGCAGGTGACCGTGCGACTCGCCAGTTCCGGGGAGAGCGCGGCGAAGACCTGATGCCGGCGGTCGCGATAGACGAGGTCGTGGTGGATCTCATCCGAGAGGACGACCAGGTCGCGGGCCACGACGAGGCGGCCGAGGGCCTCGAGCTCGTCGCGGGTCCAGACGCGGCCGACCGGATTGTGAGGACTGCAGAGGATGAGCATCCGGCCGCCTTGGTCGATCTTCTTTTCGAGGTCGTCGAGGTCCATCGTGTAGCGCCGGCCATCGAACCGGAGAGGGTTCCGGATGACGCGGCGGCCGTTGTTCTCGATCGCGTGATAGAAGGGAAAGTACACGGGCGTCTGGATGATGACGCCGGCGCTCGGCTTGGTGAAGGCGCGGACACAGTAGTTGAGGGCGGGAACGATGCCCGGGGTCATGGCCATCCATTCCTTGCGGACGTCCCAGCCATGACGGCGTCCGAGCCAGCCGATCGCGGCTTGCCAGAAGGAGGCCGGCACGAGGGGATAGCCGAAGACGCCGTGGGCGGCCCGGCGGGAGAGGGCCTCGACGACCGCGGGCGGCGCCTCGAAATCCATATCGGCCACCCACATCGGGATGGCGTCCTCGGCCTTGAGGACCTTGCGGGGGAAGATCCACTTCAGGGATTCCGTTCCCGTCCGGTCGATGATCTTGTCGAAATCGTATCTCAAATGAGGAACTTGCCGTTCTTGGCGATGGTTTTGCCTTTGGCCTTGATGGTCACCTTGTCGACCAGGGCGTCGAAGTGGTATTGACTCTTGTTCGTGCCGATGCCGTAGGAGTCGCCGATGGCGAAGTGGACCGTTCCGAAGGCTTTCTCGGCCTCGAGCATGTTGGGGCATATCCGGGCGCCCTTGTTGGTGCCGATGCCGAACTCGCCGACGATCCTGCCGGTCTTGTCGGAGCCGATCGTGGCGATGACCTCGGCGATGCCCTTGCCCTTGAAATCGACCAGCTTGCCCCGCTTGAACGTCATCTCCCCGTGGCCGAGCTTGTCGTCGATGAGGCTGATGACGAGCTTTCCCGTGAAGGTCTCCTCGACCGGGGCCGTGTAGCATTCGCCGGCCGGCAGGTTGCCGTGCATGTGCTTCTTGCTGATGTTCCCGTTATCGTTGTGCCAGACCCGGCCCTTGACGCTGAACGCGATCCGCGTGCCGGCCGGGTTTTCGACGACGACATCGTCGGCGTCCTTCATGGCCCGCATGACCTTTTTCGTAAATTTGTCCATCTCCGAAAAATCGATGTTGACGAGCCGCTCCATCATGTCCCGGGTCAGGCCGGGCATCATGCAGATGCGGCCGTTCTTGCCGCCCGCGGAGACCATGAAGCCGCGGAAGGGTTTTTCCGGGAACCGGCCCTCGAGCATGTAGACCGTGACCGAGGCGGTGCGGATCAGCTCTTTGAACTGCCGCGTCGGCTCCGTGATGGGCCGCAGGGTCTCGGTCATGAGGTAGGTCGTCGTCTCGGCGCCGGCCTGCTTGGCGTAGTAGGCCAGGGCCTCGGCGATCTCCAATTTCTGTTTGTCCGTGACCAGCAGGAACTTCTCCCCGGGTTTGATCCTGAGGGCTTGATTGATGGCCCGGTCGGCCGCCGCATAGAGCTTGTTCGCTTTCATGGATTTCCTCCGTTCCCGTTATTTCGTCCGCCGCGCGTCCACGTAGACGAAGGTGCAGAGCAGGATGAACGCGACGAGACTGATGACCTGCCCGTAGCCCGTGAACCAGGCCGCGGGCGCGGCGTCGCCCCGAGCCAGTAGCCGATCTTGAGGTCGGTGACGAAGCTCCCGGAGATCGACAGGGCCGTGCAGACGACCGCGCCGATGAGAAGGGCGACGGCCATCCCCTGTTCCCCCGACAGCCCCGCCCCGAGGAGGACGACGCTCGACAGGATGATCGTGATCAGGGTCATGCCCGAGACCGGGTTCGTCCCGACGATGGCGATGGCGTAGGCGGCGACCGTGGTGAACAGGAACGAGAGGAGGACGCAGATCAGGACGCCGATGATGGCCAGTTTGAGGTTCGAGATCCAGAGGAAGTAGAAGAAGAGGCCGGCGGCCGTGGCCAGGAGCCCCAGGATGATCGTCTTCATCTTGATGTCGCGGTTCGTCCTCAGCTCCGCGGCCGCGCCCGCTTTCTTGCCCTTGAAGATCTCGCGGAAGCCGAGCGAGAACGACTTGATCATGACCGGCATGGACTTGATGATGCCCAGGACGCCGGCCATGAAGATGGCGCCGATGCCGACGGCCAGGATGGCCACGGGGATGGCGGCCTCGGGCGGGAGGGATTTCGTGGACGCCTCCATTGGGGTCTCCTTTCTAAGTTCGTTGGTATCGGGCGAAACTCAGGCGGTGAGACTCAGGATGTCTTCGAAAACCTCGACATGACGTCGTTGTTGATGCGGAGGAAGGCGTCGTAATTGATCCGGACCTTTTTCTCTCCGCGGGCCTTGGCCATGTAGGACTGAAGGAACTTGTTCTTTTCCTGCTCGAGCAGGGTCTTCTGCTCGGTCGCCTTGACCTTGTCGAATTCCTCGCGGCTGACTTCCTTCCTCTCGAGGACACGGAAAAGGGCGTAGCCCGCGTCGACGACGACCGGCTCGCTCGCCTGCTTGATGGGCAGGCCGAAGACAAGACGGTCGACCTCGGGGCTCTCGCCGACAAGGGTCAGGTACTGCTCTTTCTTATGGACCTCGACGAACTGGTACTCGAGCTTGAGCTTGGAGGCCTCCGCGCTCCAGTCGTCCTTAAGGGACGCCCGGACCCCGCGGAGCTTTTCCAGGGCCTTCTCCTTTTTCAGGCCGTCGAGGACCTCCTTCTCGACCTGGTCGCGGACTTCCTCGAACTTCGCCGGCCGTTCGGGCTCGATGGCCCGGAGCTCGGCCAGGGCTTCGCCGGCGTAGGTGAAGACCGGCGACGAGATCTCTTTCTTCTTGAGGCCGAAGAGCGTTTCGCTCACGGCTCCCGCGCTGTCGAAATTGCCCAAAGCGTCGCCCCTCTTGAGCGCGCCCGTCGAACTCACCTTGAGCCCTTCCCTTTGAGCGGCGGCGTCGAGGCTCTTATCTTTGCGGGCCAGTTTCTCGAGGCGCTGGATCCTCTCGGCGACAAGGGCCCGCGCCTTCTGGTCCACGAGGATGCCCTTGATCGTGGCGCTCACCTCGGCCAGCGGCTTGGCCACGGCCGGCGCCTTCTCGGTGACCTTGAAGACGGCCGCCCCGCCCTCGGTCTCCACGACGTCCGACACGCCGTCCTTGTCGAGTTTCTCGACGGCCGCGGTTTCCGGGGCGGTCAGGGATTTCCAATCGAAGAGCCCCCAGTCGCCGCCGCTCGCGGCCTTGTCATCCTTGGAAAAGGCTTTGGCCAAGCCGGCGAAGTCCTCGCCGCCCGCGGCCCTCTTCTGGACGTCACGCGCCCGGGCCAAGATGGACTCCCGGTCGGCGGCCATGAAGGGCAGCCAGATCCGGCTCGCCCGGACCTTATCGGGCTCCTGGAATTGGGCCGTGTTGTCCCTGTAGTACTTGTCGATCTCGGCGTCCTTGACCGCGACCTCTTTCTTGAGATCTTCGGTCTTCACAACGAGGTAGTCGGCGGTCCGCTTCTCGGGGATCTTGTACGCTGCGGCATTCTTGTCGAAGTGGGCCCGGAGTGCGGCCTCGGTCGGCTTCTCGGTGACCTCGACCTTGGCCGTCTCGGCGACGAGGTACTCGATCTTAGCCGAGTCGTTCTGCTTCCGGTAGCTTTCCCAGACCGCTTCGTCGGTGACTATGATGCCGGCCGTCAAGACGCGGACGACCTTGCCGATGATGACGTCCTGCCGCAGGCCGTTCTCGAAATCCCCGAGGGGGATGCGGTTGTAATCCAGGACCCGCTTGTATTCCTCGAAGCCGATGAACTGCCCGTCCCTTTGAAAGGCGGGATAAGCGACGATCTTCGCCCGGACTTCCTTATCGGTCGCCCGCAGGCCCATATCCGTGGCGATCTGGAGGAGGAGCCTTTGTTGGACGAGCTGTTCCAGGGTCTGCTGGGGGACTCCGAGCTGCTGAATGAGGTTGGCGTTGAGGTCGCCGAACTGCTTCTGCATGGCCTCGAGCCGCGAGCGGAGGGCCTGGAAATATTCGTCGGAGGAGATCTTCTCACTGCCGACGTTGGCCAGCGTGTCAGACCTGTTGGACTCGCCCAGCCGGCCCGCGCCGCCCCAGATGGCGAAGATGGCGACGATAAACGTCGCGACGATGAGCCAAAGGATGGGCTTGAGCGACTTCACGTTGCGTCTCAATGATTTAAGCATGGATTCACCTCGAATGGACTGCGGGCGACCTTTTCATGCGCCCGGCGCGCTCCCGTCTTGCCCGTTCTACATCGAAAAGAGGGCGGAGTTTCTGGTAGGTCGTGTCCAGGTCCTCGATGAAGACCCGCGTCGCCCCGACGAGGGGCATGAAATTGGCGTCTCCCGTCCAGCGCGGGACGACATGGAGATGGTAGTGCCCGGCGACCCCCGCCCCGGCGCTCGCGCCCAGATTCATTCCGGTGTTGAACCCGTGGGGAGCGCAATGGACGCGGAGGACGCGGAGGGCGACCTGGAGCAGGTCGGCCAGCTCGGCCCGCTCATCGGGGCGGGCCTCGGCGAAGTCCGCCACGTGCCGTTTGGGGGCGATCAGCAGGTGGCCCGGCGTGTAAGGGTACCTGTTCAGCAGGATGAAGTTGCGGCGGCCCCGGTAGACGACGGCCGCGGAGCGGTCGTCACGGCTCTTCATAGCCTCGCAAAAAATGCAGCGTTTCATGCTCAGGGCTTTGCGGACGTAGTCGGCTCTCCAGGGCGCGGAGATATAGCGCATTACTTGTTGATCATCTCCTTGAGGAGCTTGCTCGGCTTGAAGTAAAGGACCTTTTTCGGCGGGACCTTCACCGGCTCGCCCGTCCGGGGGTTGCGCCCGGCGCGCGCGGTCCGTTTACGGAAGCGGAAACTTCCGAAACCTCGGATCTCGATCTCCTCGCCCCGGAGGATGGCCTCGCGGATCGTCTCGAAGAACAGGTTCACGCCCTCTTCGGCTTCCTGCTTCGGGATGCTCATTTCCTGGGAGATCTTGTTGATCAGATCGACCTTAATCATGGGAGTCCTCCTTTTTGGTCCTCTTCTTCGGAGCTCTGATGCCTTTCAGCTGGTCTTTCATGATGTCGCCAAGGGTCATCCGGTCGTTCTGCGAATCCATGAAGCGTTGGAAATCCTGCTTCTCGATGTCGTACAAAGCCTGCTTGAAGCTCAGGGAGATCTTCTTGGCCTTGGGGTTCAGCCGGATGATCTTGGCGTTCCGTTCGTCGCCGACGGCGAAGCCGTCGGAGGGTTTCTCGAGCTTCTTCTCGTCGAGCTCCGAGGTGAAGATGACCCCCTCGATGCCCGGAATGATCTCGACGAAGGCGCCGAAGTCCGTCAGGCGGACGATCTTGACCTTGACGATGTCGCCGGCCTTCTGGCGGCTGAAGAAATCCTCCCAGATATCCCCCTCGAGCTGCTTCATCCCCAGAGAGACCTTCTGCCTGTCGACGTCGATGTTGAGGACGAGGGTCTCGACCTCCTGGCCGGGCTGTAGCTTCTCGGACGGATGCTTGACCTTCTCCCAGCTGATATCGGAGATGTGGACGAGCCCCTCGATGCCCTTCTCGACCTCGACGAAGGCGCCGAAATCGGTCAGGCTGGTCACCACTCCCTTGACCCGGGCGCCGACACCGTGCTTCTGCTTGAAGGTCTCCAGCGGGTGGGGGGAGACCTGCTTGAGGCCCAGGGAGATGCGCTTCGTCGTCGGGTTGACGTCGAGGACGGTGACGGTAACCTCCTGGCCCGGGCTCAGGACTTTTTTGGGGTGGACAAGCTTGCGGGACCAGGTCAGATCGGAGATGTGGACGAGCCCTTCGACGCCCTTCTCGAGCTCGACGAAAGCGCCGAAGTCGGTCAGGCTCGAGACTTTCCCGGTGATCTTCTGACCGGCCTGGTATTTCTCGGCGATGTTCGCCCAGGGGTCGGGCGTGAGCTGCTTCAGCCCGAGGGAAATCTTCTCGTCCCTCTCGTTGAAGTCGAGAACGACGACCTCGATCTGCTGGCCGGTGCTCAGATAGTCGGCCGGATGGGCGCCCTTGCCCCAGGAGATGTCCGAGACGTGGAGAAGGCCCTCGATGCCGCCGAGGTCGACAAAGGCGCCGAAATTGGTCAGGGACTTGACCTGCCCCGTGAGCTTCTGCCCCTTGGCCAGATTCCCGAACACCCGCTTCTTTTTCTCCTCCCGCTCTTCCTGGAGGAGGAGCTTGCGTGAAAGGACGGCGTTCTCGGTCCTTCGGTCGTATTTTATGACCCGGAACTTGAAGGTCTTTCCGATGAGGGCTGAAGTGTCCCTAACCTGCCGGATGTCGACGTGGGATTCGGGCAAGAAGGCCGGGATGCCGACGTCGACGTTGAAACCGCCCCTGGTCCTTTCCGTGATCGTGCCGGTGACCGTCAGGCCGCGCTCAAAGGCTGCGCCCAGGTTCTCGATGGCGCGGAGTCCGTCCGCGCGCTTCTTGGACAGGAGGAGGTAACCGTCCTTGATGTCGGTATTCTCGAGCATGGTCTCGATCTCGCCGCCGGGCTGCAGTTCCTCGAGCGCCTTGGGGTCGGTGAAATCCTCATTGGAGATGAGGCCCTCGGTCTTGAAGCCGATGTCCACGACGACATGGGTCGGGGTCTTCTTGATGATCCTCCCCTTGAGGATCTTCCCCATGGTGATTTCCGTCGTACTGAATTGGTAGCGGTCCAACAGGTTTTCGTAGTCTTGCGACGACATCTTGTCGTCGTGGTCCGGCTGTTTGGTCGACTCGGTCATGGCACGTTGCTCCTGAAAAGGAAATTCTGATGCGTCCCTTCTCCAAGGGTCCGGAAAGAACGACTCATACTATACACAAAATCTCGTGTTGTCAACTCTAAGTCAAGGCGTCGTCTACACTTAGGGACTAAGCGTCGGCGGCCTTATCCTCCTGCAGGATCTTGGCGATCTCCTCCTCGGAGGGGAGTTCGTCGAGGCCGTTGAGCCCCAAGTAGAGAAGGAACTCGCCGGACGTCCTGTAGACGAGCGGGTTTCCCGGCGCCTTCTTCCGTCCGACGATCTTGATCAGGCCTTTTTCGAGGAGCGTCTTCAGCGAGGAGGTCGAATCGACGCCCCGGATCGCCGAGACTTCGGCCTGGGTCACCGGTTGGCGGTAGGCGATCGCGGCCAACGTTTCGAGCCCGGCCGACGACAGCCTGTTCTTGCGCTCGATCTGAAGGAGGCGCCGGACCTCCCGGTCGAAGGCCGGTTTGGTCGAGAACAGCCAGCCGCCTCCGACATGGATGATCTGGACGCCCCTGCCGTCCGCGGCGGTGTCGGCGATGAGTTCGTCGACGGCGGCCTGGATGTCGGCGGCCGGGACGTCCTCGAGCACGGCCTGGATCCGTTCCAAGGTCAGGGGCTCCTGGGAAACGAAGATGAGCGACTCGACGATGTTCTTGAGGGGGCTATTCATGATGATCCGTCCTGTGCGCGTCCTTACGGAGCCAGACCCGAATGGTCTGGAAGAGCTCGTCCTGGACGGCGACCGCCACCCGGGACTTGACCAGCTCGAGGATGCAGAAAAAGGAAACCAGGGCTTCTTCGAGCGAGGCGTTGGCCTCGAAATACTCGAGGAAGTCGAACATATGCCGTTCCCGGAGGAGTCCGACGAGCTCCTTCATCTTGACCTCGACCGAGACGTCCCGGCCGCGGATCGTCCGGGTTTCGTCGGCGGACCGCCTCTTCATCATGAGGAAGAACGATTCGGACAGATCAAAGAGCGACAGCTCCACGGGTTCGAGCTCGCTTTCGCCGCGGAGAGGCGGAACGAAATTCCTCTTCCACTGGAGGATCTGGATGTCCTCACGTTCCCGGAGGAGAGAGCAGGCGGCCTTGATCTTCTGGTATTCGAGCAGGCGGTTGACCAGGACTAGGCGCGGGTCCTCGTGCTCGGCCAGGTCGGTCTCCCGGGGCAGGAGCATCTGGGACTTGATATAGATCAGGAGTGCCGCGACGAACAGGAACTCGGCCTCGCGGTCGAGATTAATCTCGGTCTTGCGGTTGAGGTACTCGAGGTAGTTGCGGGTGATGGCGGCGATGGGGATGTCGTGGATGTCGATCTTCTTCTTACGGATGAGGAAGAGGAGGAGGTCCAGGGGGCCTTCGAAGACGTCTAAGCGGACCTGGTAGCCCTCCGGCGTCGGGGCGGACGGGATCGGGATTTCGGAGGCCGCGAGGATGGGGTCGGGGGCGATCTCGGGCATGCTAACGGAACAGGCTCAGGACGAGCCGCTGAACGGGCGTAAAGATGGCATTCAGGATATTGGTGTACATCATGATGAGGAGGAGGAAAAATCCGTAGGGCCGGAGGCGCTCGTATTTCGCTGCGGCCGTCTCGGAGAGGAGCCCGGCCAGGATCCCGCTGCCGTCGAGCGGGGGGATGGGAATGAGGTTGAAGACCGCCAGGGCTGCGTTGATCACGGCCGCGTAGACCAGGATCATGACCAGCCCGTTAATGGGCTTGACCAGGAACGAGGACTCGGGCACGCCCCGGGTGATCAGCTTGAGGACCTGGAAGAGAAGGGCCGCGACGCCGGCGGCGAGGATGTTGGCGATCGGCCCGGCGAACGAGATCCAGAGGTTGTTCCGGCGCGGCTGACGGAGATTGTAGGGATTGACGGGGACGGGCTTGGCCCAGCCGAAAACCGGCCCTTTCCCCCCGGACAAGATGATGAGGAGAAGGGGAAAAATGATGGTGCCGAAGGGGTCGATGTGAACGATAGGATTAAGCGAAACCCTCCCCATGGCGGCCGCCGTGAGGTCGCCGAATCTCGCCGCCGTCCAGGCGTGGGCCGCCTCGTGGATGGTGATGGCGAAAAGCACCACGAAGATCTGGATGAGTATGACGCGGATATCCATGGTTCAACCGAACATCTTTTATAGCACACAAACCGGAATTCGTAAACTGTTGCGCCGGTCTCTAATGAATCACGAAGGACGGGTCGTGGAAAACCTCGCGGCCGTCGAGGAGGGTCAGCAGGACCTTGACCCGGCCGATCTCGGAAGACGGGATCTGAAAGAGGTTCCGGCCGAGGACGATGATGTCGGCGGCCTTGCCGGGTTCGAGGGAACCGCGTGTCTTTTCGTCGTGGCTGAGCCACGCGCCGTTCGTCGTGTAGGCCCGGAGCATGGTCTCCAGGTCGACCCTCTCCTCGGGGATCCAGGCTTCGCCCGGCGGGTCGTCGGGCCCCCTCCGCGTCAAGGCGACCTGGATGGCCTCGAGGGGGTTCATGGACGATACCGACCAGTCGCTGCCGCCGACGATGACCGCCCCGGTCTTGGCGACACTCCCGATGGGATAGAGCCAGCGCGCGCGGCCGGGGCCGAGGATCGGGAGGGTCAGTTCCGTGATGTACGGGTCGGCATAGGCCCAGAGCGGCTGAAAGTTGGCCGTGACGCCGAGGGCTTTGAACCGCGGGATGTCGGCGGGGTCGATGAGCTCGAGGTGGGCGATGTGGTGGCGCAGGTCCCTGAAGCCGTTAGCCCGTCCCGCGGCCTCGAAGGCGTCGAGCGACATCCGGACGGCCCGGTCGCCGATGGCGTGGACGTGGATCTGAAAGCCCGCGGCGTCGAGGGCCGTCGCCAGCGCGTTGAAGGCCTCGGGCTCGAGGAGCGGCGTTCCCCGGTCGCCCGGACGGTCGAGGTAGGGCTCGAGGAGCGCGGCCGTATGCGGCTCCATGACCCCGTCGGCGAAGATCTTCGCTGAAGTCGATCTCAGCCGCGCGCCGCGGTACCCGTCGCGCAGCTTGACCAAGCGTTCGACCTCGGCGGTTCCCTTGTCGGTGTCGACGTGGAGCGATGCCAGGACGCGAACAAAGAGTTCCCCGGAGCGGTCGAGGGCCGCATAGGCGTCGAGGATCTCCGGGCCGGCGCTGGCCTCGATGATCGAAACGATGCCCAGCCGGTTGGCCAGTCCGAGCCCCGCTTTCAATCCCTTGAGATAATCTTCCGGTCCGAGTTCCGGGATGAACTTTTCGACGAAGCCGGTCGCGCTTTCGCGGAGCGTCCCCGTCGGCGCGCCGGTTCCGGGATCGCGCTCGATGCGGCCGCCCGCCGGGTCGGCCGTGTCCTTGGTGACACCGGCGAGGGCGAGGGCGCGGGAGTTCGCCCAGGCGGAATGCCCGTCGGCCGAGCTCAGTGCGGCGGGACGGCCGGGGACGAGGGCGTCGAGGTCCTCTTTTCGGGGATTGGCCTGGGGGAAGAGGGGCAGGTCCCAGCCGCCGCCGGTCACCCAGGGCGTCTCCGGGTTCGCCGCCGCGTAGGCCTTGATCTTTTCGAAGACGTCCTCTTTCGTCCGCAGGCCGTTGAGGTCGCACAGGCCGAGCTCGACGCCGCCCGTGACCAGGTGGACGTGGGAATCCTGGAACGCCGGCAGGACCATTTTTCCGCCGAGGTCGGCGACGACCGTCGAGCCGCCCCGAAACCGCAGGGCGCCCCTGTCGTCGCCGACGTAGAGAATCTTCCCTTCGGCCACGGCCAGGGCCGTCGCCAGGGGCCGCGCCGGGTCCATCGTGGTGATCGTCCCGTTCGTCAGGACCAGGTCGGCCCGTTCCGACGGCCGTACGCCGCCGCACGACGCGGCCAGGACGGCCGCGAAAACAACAGCGAGAGTGAAGGTCTTATTGGGGGAACGCATGCGGGCATTATATAAGGATGGCCGGGGCCGGACAATACGCGGACTTAGAGGACCGGCAGATAGCTCCGGATTTCGTAGTCGCTGACCTGCTTGTCGAACTCGCCGGAAACGTTCCGGCCGTATTCCTCGACCTCCTTGATCTTGTTGGCGACGAGCTTGTCGAAGATGTTCTCCCCGAGGGCCGCCTTGACCACGGTACTCTTTTCCATGATCCGGACCGCTTCCTCGAGGTTGCGGGGCAGGACCCGGATCTCGAACTTCCTCTGGCGCGTGCCGCTCATGTGGTAGATGTTCTCTTCGACGGGGTCGACGAGGCCGTATTTTTTCCGGATCCCCTCGGCGCCGGCCGCGAGCATGACGGCGAAGGCAAGGTAGATGTTGCAGGCCGGATCGGCGGCCCGGAGCTCGACGCGGGTGGCCCGCTCCTTGCCCGGCTGGTACTCCGGGACGCGGATATAGGCGGACCGGTTCCGCTGGCCCCAGGCGATGTAGACGGGGGCTTCGTAGCCCTCGATGAGGCGCTTGTAGGAATTGACCCACTGGCTGAGCACGGCCGAGATCTCCCGGGCGTGGGTCATGAGCCCGGCCATGTATTGCCGGGCGAGGACGGAGAGATGGTACGGCCCGTTCTTTTCGAAAAAGAGGTTCTTGCCGTCACGCCAAAGGGACTGGTGGACGTGCATGCCGCTGCCGTTCTGGCCGTTGATGGGCTTGGGCATGAACGTGGCATAGAGGCCGTGCATCCGGCAGACCTTCTTGACCATGTAGCGGAAGATCATGGCCGTGTCGGCCATATCCACGGCGCTGAGGTAGCGGAGGTCGATCTCGTGCTGGCTGTGGGCGGCTTCGTGATGGTCGAATTCCGTGGCGATGCCCATGCGGTGGAGCAGGAGCTGGATCTCCTTGCGGATCTCGCCGTGTCGGCCGCTGAAGAAATAGCCCCCGACGTCGGTCAAACCGGGTTCCTCGCTCGACGGGAAGATGAAGAACTCGAGCTCCGGCCCGCACTTGAAATCGTCGACGCCGAGCTCCTTTTTGACCTGTCCAAGGACGCGTTTGAGGATGGCCCGGCTGTCCCCGTCGTAGACCGCGCCGTCGGGCGTCCGGATGTCCCCGAACATGACGGCCTCCCTCCAGCGGACCCCTTCGGCGAATCCCTGGTAAGCCCAGGGCAGGACCCGGAAGCTCTTCGGGTCGGGCTTGATGATGAGGTCCGACTCCTCGATGCGGACGAACCCGGCGATCGACGAGCCGTCGAATCCTTTGCCCTCTTTGAAAGCCGCGTTGAGCTCGCCCGCCGGGATGGTGAAATCCATGGGGCGTCCCAGGATGTCCGGGAAGATGAGCCGGACGAACTGGATGTTGTTCTCCGGGTCGCGGACGACCGCAAGAACGTCTTTCTCGTCCCTTGTCCCGAAGGCCTTGAAGGTTTTGGAAACCGCCGGCTGAGCCATGTCGTCATCTCCTTTCGCCGGGACGGAGGTCCTGGGGCGCATATATTTATGCCAACTAAATAAGATAAAAACAATTCGTTTGTCAATATATATAAAAAATATATTTACAATTAAATCTAAAAATGATAATTTAGTAGATAATAAGAGGTACCCGCCATGATCGACGAACTGGACAGGAAGATCGTCCGCGTCCTTAATGCGAACGGCCGCAAGAGTTTCCGGGAGGTAGCCAGGGACGTTGGCACCTCGGCCACGGCGGTGATCAACAACGTCAGAAAGCTCGAGGCGGCCGGGGCGATCCGGGGCTACGTGCCGGTCGTCGACCCGGAATACTTCGGCTTCCACCTCGCGGCCATCATCGCCGTCCGTATCTCCAGGGGCAAGCTTATGGAGACGCAAAGGAAAATCTCCCAAGACTCTCACGTGGCGGCCATCTACGATGTCACGGGGGACTGGGATTCATTCATCATCGGCCGGTTCACCGGCCGCGAGGACCTCAACGGGTTCATCAAAAGAATCCTCGCCATTCCCTATGTGGACCGGACGGTCACCCACATCGTCCTGAACGTGGTCAAAGAGGAGCCCCGGGTCGCCGTCTGAGACGAGCGCTCCCGGCCCGGCGCGCGTCGCCGCCCCCTCCGCATATCCTTGACAGATTCCCCAGTTGTGCCATAATTAACTTTTTCAATACGCGAAGGAGAAGGCGATGGCAAAAACAGCCCATTTTCCGATCGGCCATCACTATATCGTCGAGGCCTCCGGCTGCGACCCGAAGGTCATCGGGAGTGTCGAGAAGGTCCAGCAGATCCTGGTGAGGGCGGCCGAGATCGCCGGCGCCCACGTCTGGTCGATCTCCTTCAGCAAATTCCCGCCCATGGGGGTCAGCGGCGTCGTCGTCATCTCCGAATCCCACATCTCGACCCACACCTGGCCCGAGATGGGCTACGCGGCCCTGGACATTTACACGTGCGGCGCCAAAGTCCAGCCGGACAAAGCCGTCGTTTACGCGGTCGAGGAGTTCGGCGCGGAGACTTCCCACATCACCGAAATCACCCGGGGGATTGACGAGGGCGACGCCGTCTTCTACCACAGTTTCATCACCTGGGAGGAGCGCCTTAAGAAACCCGGTCCGAAGAAGGACCGGGAGAAAGATAAGGATTAGGACCTGGACGGGACGCCGATGATCGTCGAATTCAGCGTCGCGCCCGTCGGCCGGGGGGAGGCCCTGTCCGAACAGGTCGCCCGGGTCCTGGATATCGTTGACAAGAGCGGCCTTCCCTACCAGTTGACGGCCATGGGGACCATTGTCGAGGGGGATTGGGACGAGATCTTCGGCCTCATCCGGCGGTGCCACGAAACGATGCGCGGCCAGGCCTCGAGGGTCTCCACGCACATCATCGTGGACGATCGCGAAAAGACGAGCGGCCGGATCACCGGCAAGATCGCGGATGTCGAAGCCGCCCTGGGCCGCACCCTCAAGAAATAGCCCGCCAAGAGTCAAATCCGGGGCTCGTTCGGGATTGACCCTGAGCCTTGCGAACGGGGGGTAAAACTTATTTACATCCTGTAAACGGGCTTGCCTGCCCGGTCCGTCATTATGAGCCGCCGCTCTTCCTGGGGAAAGACGAGTCCTGCGCTTGGCATAAAATCGGCTTTATCTGGAAGTGCGGTCGGAAAATGATGTTATAATAAGGTTGTTCGTGAAAAAAGCGATCATCGGGATTCCTCTTCTCTTCCTCCTTGCGGCCGGGGCGATTTCCGGTCCGCGGGGGGCGGACCCTCAGGACAACAGGGTTCCCGAGGCCATCATCGCCCGCATCCAGGGGCTCCTCCAGAAACGGGATCTCCCCGCTTATCTCGAAATGTTCGCCCCCGAGCTTTGGGCCCTCGAACGGACACGGCAGGAAAAGTTCTTCAATGATCTCAAAATGACCGAAGTGTCGCTGCGGACCGCCGGCATCAAGCGTGGCGAGGCCGGCCTGATCCGCGTCTTTCTCCAGGCCTTCTACCAGAACGTCCACACGGCCCTGATCGAATCCTGGACCCTGACCCTGGAGAACCGGGCCGAGGCTTGGGTGGTCGTCCATAAGGACGTCACGGGGGCCGTGACCACGCTGTACAAGATCCACATCCCGTCCGAACGCTTCGAGCGCGCCCGCCGCGTCGAAGTTACGCACCAGGATATCCGCATCGCCTTCAGGGACGCCGCCGTTTTCTACGACAACGTTCCCGGTCTCGAGACCGCGCTGGTCATCGTCGGAAAGGGCACGGTCGATTTTTCGCCCGCCGACCCGAACGAACAGCACCAGCTGGAACTCCTCTACAAAAAAAAGAGGCTCCGGGACGACATCGATTCCCTCTTTATCAGGTGCTCCCCGAGTCTCTTCGCTTCCAACATCGTCATCGAGAGGGACGAAACGTCGTCGACGGTGACGTCCAAAGAGCGGGACAAGGCCGTCGCGGTCTTCTCCCGGAATTATCGCCGCTCGTTCACTATCGAGAGCTCGTTCGGCGGGGGCCTTTTGTCCTTCCTTCCGCAAGGCGACGAAGCGGTGCTGGAGTTCAAGGCCCGGAAGGCGGGCGAGTTGACCTATGTGTATTATCCCTTCTCGGACGATGAGGTCAGCCTCTTCGACAACGGCAAGGATAGGATCATCTGCCTTTACAGCCCGGAGCGCGCGGCCGACCCGCCCCTGAAGAAGTTCTTCATCTCGTTCGAGGAGAAATTCGATATCCTCTCTTGCGCGCTCGACCTCAGCTACACTCCCGCCACGTCGTTCCTCTCCGCCAAGGCCCGGATCGAGATCGCCTCCAAGGTGGACTTGCTCGACCGCCTCCAGTTCCGCTTCAACCCGGACCTCGAGATCCTCAAGATCACGGATGCCGAGAACCGGGAGCTTTTTTATACCCAGGACAGGCTTCGCAAATTGCTCTACGTCTATTTCATCTCCCCGCCCGCCGAGAAAACGCCGGCGGCGATTGAGGTCTACTACCGCGGGCGGATGGTCCCGGCGGTGCCGACGACCGACGTCATCGGTCAGTCCGGGATCAACAGGCAGATCCGCTTCAAGCCCCGCTACGAAACCTACTTTTTCTCCCATGCGGGCTACTGGTACCCGGGCCCGGCGGGGGAGGACTTCTTCCAGGCCCGGCTGACGCTCATCATTCCCCCGGAATACAATTGCGTCGCCAACGGCGTGCTGGTGTCCAAGAGGAGCTGGGACGAGATGAACGACGTCGTCGAGATCGAAAAATCGGGAAACGCCATATACACGTTCGAATCCCGCTCGCCCGTAAAGTACATGTCGTTCATCGTCGGCCGGCTCGAGCGGGAGAGGGAACGGGCGGGCCCCGTACCCCTCGAGCTTTTTGTGTCGACGGAGGTCCTGGACCGGCAGCCGGGCCTCGTCGACCAGGCGGCCGACATCCTCGATTTCTATGATAATTTTTTCGGCCCGTTCCCCTACGAGAAGCTCGGGATCGTCCTCAGGAGCTGGCCCGCATACGGGGGCCACAGCCCGGCCTCCTTCGTCGTCCTCAACGCGGTTCCCTGGCAGGGAGAGGACGGATTTCGGCCGCCGGTCGACACCCCCGTCGACCTCTCGCAGTGGGAGGGTTATTTCCTGGCCCACGAGATCGCCCATCAGTGGTGGGGCCAGGGGGTATCGTTCGATTCCTATAAGGACCAATGGCTGAGCGAAGGCCTGGCCCAGTTCGCGGCCGCTTCCTACTTACGGCGCAAGTACGGCGAGAATAGCTTCGCCGCCATCCTGCGGAAGTTCGCTCGCTGGACCGAGAAAAAGAGCTTCCGGGGCCCGGTCATCATGGGCTCGCGCTTGAGCTACTACGATTTCGAAGCCTATCAGGCTATCGTCTACAATAAAGCCGCCCTGGCCCTGTTCATGCTCCAGGACCTCATCGGCAAGGAATCGTTCGAGGCCGGCCTCCGGAGGTACTTCGAAAAGTATAAATTCCAGGCGGCCCGGACGGGTCAGTTCATCGCCGCCATGGAGGCCGCCTCCGGGCAAGACCTCAAGGAATTTTTCAAGGGATGGTTTTTTTCCTACGCGCTTCCCGAAGTCCATTCGACGTGGACCGAGACGCCCGTCCCGGAGGGGATCCGTCTCGATATCCAGGTGACCCAGGTCGGGGGTAAGTTCGTCTTTCCCCTCTGGGTCGAGTGGAGCGCGGCCGGCCAAACAGGCCGGCATATGATCGTCGTCGATGAGACCCATGAAAAAGTTTCCCTGACCCTGCCCCGGCGGCCCAAAAAGATCCGCATCAATCCCGAGAAGGCCGTGCCCGGCAAGTTCTATTAAGCGGGCCGGGAGGGCTTACGGCGGCCCCGGTCAAGTCGGAAACCCGCCCGTATCGATGCGGAGACGCTTGATCATCTCGTTGAGCGTCGTCGGCTTGACCCCGAGGAGCTTGGCGGCCTTGTTCTGGACCCCCTTCGTTTTCTTCAGGGCGGCGAGGATGACCTGTTTCTGAAAGGCCTGAGTTCGGTCTCTCAGGTCCAGGGACTCTTTCGAGGAGATGAGCGCCCCGTCATCGACTTCACCCTCCCGGAGCAGGAAGGGAGGGAGGGAGGCCCGGGTGAGGACCTTGGAGCGGGCCAGGACGATGGCCCGTTCGACGAGGTTCTCGAGCTCCCGGACGTTACCCGGCCAGTCGTGGGCATCGAGGATCTCGAAAACGTCTTCGCTGACCCCGTCGATCTCCTTGTGGTTCTCGCGGGCGTAGATCTCGACGAAGTGCTTGACGAGCTGGGGGATGTCCTCCTTCCTCTGGCGCAGGGGCGGGATCTCGATCTTGATCACGTTCAGCCGGTAGAAGAGGTCTGTTCGGAAGAGTTTTTGGGCGATGAGTTCCTCGATGTCCGTGTTCGTGGCCGCAAGGATCCGGACGTCCACCTTGATCGTTTGGATCCCGCCGAGCCGCATGAATTCCTTCTCCTGCATGACCCGGAGCAGCTTGGCCTGAGTTTCGAGGCCGATGGAAGAGACTTCGTCGAAGAAGATCGTCCCCTTGTCGGCGGCCTCGAAGAGGCCCTTCTTCAGGGCCACGGCGCCCGTGAAGGCTCCCTTGACGTGTCCGAACAGATGGCTTTCGAGAAGATCGGGCGGGAGAGACCCGCTGTTGACCGTGATGAACGGGGCCTCGGCCCGGTTCGAGTTCAGGTGGAGGGCCCGGGCGACGAGCTCTTTTCCCGTGCCGCTCTCCCCCTGGAGGAGAATCGTGCTCCTCGTCGGTGCCGCGGCCTTGACCAGGTCAAAGACGGTTTTCATGGCCTGGCTCTTGCCGATGATGTTGGCGAAGCCGTAGCGCTGGCGGAGTTCGTCCTTGAGGCGGACGTTCTCGTCCTGGAGGCGCTTGCGCTCGACGGCCTTCTCGATGGCCAGGAGAAGATCGTCATGTTTGAACGGCTTCTGGACGTAGTCCAGGGCGCCGATCTTCATCGCCGCGATGGCCGATTCGACCGAACCGTAGGCCGTGATGATAATGACCGCGGCCAGGGGGTCGACTTTCCGGATCCTCCGGAGGACCTCGATCCCTTCCATGCCCGGCATGAGCAGGTCGAGGAGGATGACGTCGAAGGATTGGGACGGAAATTTCTCCAGGGCCTCCTCCCCGGAGGCGGAGATCTCGACCTCGTAGCCCTCCGACGTCAGGAGCTGGCCCAGGACGTCGTGGATGACGGGTTCATCGTCGATGACGTGGATGATGCCTTTACTGCTCATAGGTCATGTCCTAGCGACCGGGGATTTCGGGTTCAGGGAGCCGTCCCGGCCGACCGGCAGCATAATGGCGAACGTGGAACCGCGGCCGAGCTCGCTTTGAACCTGGATATGACCATCGTGCTCCTTGACGGTGGCGTAGCTGATGGACAGGCCGAGGCCGGTTCCCTTGCCGACCCCTTTCGTCGTGAAGAAGGGGTCGAAGATGTGGGAAAGATGCTCGGGCTTGATGCCCGTCCCGGTGTCCGAGACGCGGACGACCGCGGCCTCGTTCTCCTGGGACAGCCGGATCCGCAGCTCGCCTCCCTGGGGCATGGCGTCCAGGGCGTTGAGGATGATGTTGATGAAAACCTGCTGGAGCCGCTCGCCCTGGGCGTAGAGCGGCGGGACGGACCCGAGCTCGAGCGCGACACGGATGTTCATGTTCTTCAACTTATGGTCGATGAGCGACAGGATCTCCTCGATGCTTTCCTTGAGGTCGACGCGCTGGAACGAGGCGTCGGACGGGCTGCGGGCGAACGTCAGGAGGTTCTTGATGATGCGGGCGACCCGGTCGGTCTGGGCCTCGATCTTCTCCAGGATCTGGGAGTAGTGAGTGCCGGCCAGCGTTTTCTGGAGCATCTGGATGTAGCTCGAGATCCCCGTCAAGGGCGTGTTGATCTCGTGAGCGACGCCGGCCGAGAGCAGTCCGATCGAGGCCAGCTTCTCCGAGGTCAGGAGCTGCTGCTGGAGTTGGATCTTGTCGGTGATGTCCTCGAAGACGATGATGGTCCCGTAGGCCCGCAGGGTGTTGTCGAGGAGCGGCGTCCGGGCGATGTCGAAGATCTTCTTCCCGCCACCGGCCGTCTCCAGCGTGATCTCGCTCAGGAGCCGGAAGTCCTGCTGGGTTTCCGGCGGGAACAAGGCGCTGAACGTGGTCGGACCCAGGACATCCCGGAGCCGATTCCCGATGGCCGCCTCTTTCCGCACGGATATCTGGTCTTCGAGGACCCTGTTCCAGCCGATGACGATGCCGTCCTCGTCGATGACCGAGACGCCCACGGTCAGGCTCTCGATGATGTTCTCGCTATAGTCCTTGAGCCGCTGCATCTCCATGGCCCGGACTGTCTCGCGGCTGTAGAGGTCGGCGTTCTCCAGGGCCAGGGCGGTCGGGCCGGAGATCGTCGTCA
Organism: uncultured Eubacteriales bacterium; assembly: GCA_964652895.1. Classification (GTDB taxonomy): domain Bacteria; phylum Acidobacteriota; class Aminicenantia; order Aminicenantales; family Saccharicenantaceae; genus RBG-16-66-30. The sequence continues at coordinate 4,217 of CAZZCH010000002.1, read as the reverse complement.
GCAGCTCCCAATCCTCCCGGGAGAAGAAGGACCCGTCCTGCTTTTTACCCATGACCAGGCAGCCGATGACATTATCCTCGACCTTGAGCGGGAGGACATGGTAAAAGCCGAGGGCCGAGAGTTTTTCCATAGCCGCCCGGGCCGTTTCCGATTCGGAGGAGGACATGAACGACAGGGTGTCTTTCTCCCGGAGTTCGCGTATGAGCCAATCGTCGAACGGGACCTGATAAGGCACGGCCAGCTCCTCGCCCTTGGCTTTGAGGACCTTGAAGCCCGATGGGTCCTTTTCGTCGGCCAGGAGAAGGGCGGCGGTCTTCAAGGAAAGGGCGTTGGAGATGGCCTCGAGGAGGGACTGGGCAAGCTTCTGGAGATTCCGTTCGCGGCTGAGCTCGCGGATGATGGACAGGAGCGTCCTCCGGTATTCATAGCTCCTTTTATATATGGCCCGGTCAAGGAGGCTTTGGAACAGCCTCTTGAGAGGCGTGAACAGCGTTGCCCCGAGGACGATGGCCAGAATACCGAGGACGATTGCGTTGAGGCGGTTTTCCGAAAAAAGCTGGGTCCTGGAGCTGACGAAGAAATAGACGAAGGCGATGACGAAGAAGGAAAAGACCAAGGTGGCCGCCTTTTTCAGGAGGACCTCGACGTCGACCAGCCGGTAGCGGGAGATGGAATAGGAAAAAGCCAGGGGGACGAGGGCCTGGAGCAGGACCGTCAGCTCGGCGCCCGTGGAAGGGCGTCCTCCGGCGATAAAAGGCAAGAGGTAAAAGACCGTCGACGGCAGGAAACCGAAGCCCAGGGCGTAGACGATGATCCGGAGCTGCTTTTTGACCAGGATCGTCGGCGCCTGGAGCGTGCTATGGGCGAGGATTCCCAGGGTGACGAGGGCGAACACGACGAAGTGAAGGAGCTCCAAGCGTTCGAGTCCGTCCTGATAGCGGAGGATGGCCGCTTCGCTCCAGTGGGGAGGGAGCGGGATTTGGAAACGCACGCGGGCGAGGAAGAGCAGAACGGCCGGGGCGTAGAGGAAGGGGAAAATGTTGGAGCGGTTCCTGAGGAAGCGCTTCCGCAGCGGGAAGATCATGAAAAAGTGGAGGAAGAGGGGGGGAAAGGCCAGAAAGGCGACCTTGTCCAGGCCGTAGAAGACCCAATCGAGCGGCGTCATCTCGCCGGTCGGAGAGAAGATGCAGAAAACGGCGAAGGCCAGGGCTAGAAGGTAGAACGTGACGTAGGGCAGGGACATCTGGCCTTTTGAATTGAAGAAGATGACGAAGCCGATGACGAGGGTGGTCAAACCGACGAGGACGAGGTAATAATAGACGGGGTTGGCACCCCTCTTGCGGAGATTGAAAGTGGGATAGATCTGCATCCCCTCTTTGTTGATCTGGTAAGTGACGCTCTGGCCGGTGGCAGCGGCCTGCCAGAGATTCTTGAGGACGTCGATCTTCGTCCGCACGGGCACCTTGTTGATAGCCGTGAGGATGTCCCCCTTGCGGATGTTAACCCGGAGAAAGGCTTCACTTGCCGGGTCGACGCTGACGGCCCGGAGGCCGGTCGATGTCTCCTTCCAGGTGATCCCGTCCGTGACGTCCTTCCAGGTCGCCTTCCGGTAGACGTTCATCGTCCCCAGAACGAGGACGGCGAGGACGGGGATGGAAATGAAAAACAGGGCCTTTTTCATCGGTCCCTGCATCCAAAAAATTGAATCCGAACCATAAAAAAAAACCTCAGTCGAGAATATGCCGCGACCCGGCCCGGATAGCCCACGGGACGGAGCCCTGACCGAGCATTCGCCGGGCCGCCCGGTCCTCCTTGAGGCCAAGCGGGTGCGTGCTCCGGGACAGGAACGAGCTCATGTAATCGTAGGTGGGTTGACGGACTTTCTGGGGAGGCGGTTCCTGGGTTGACTGCGCTGGTCCGGGCCGCATGGCCGGCGCCGCGAGAAAGAGGCCGAAAACCGCTCCTGCGAGCGCTCCCGAAACGGCCCTCGTAGTTCTCTTCACAGCGTTAATAGTTATCCCTTATCCCGGCATTTGTCAACTGCGGCAGGGGCCCCAGGCTGGCCTGGGGATCAATTTACGCAGTACTCGCCCGTGGATAATAAATCACGGCCGAGTATGGAGGGCGTCCCGGTCGTGCCAAGAATTGCCAGGTTTGACAATAATTAGGCCCTGGCATAGATTAATTGCGACTAAATATAGAGGGAATCGGCGAAAATGCCTTACTACCAGTGCCGGATCGCCGGCGAAGACGGCCGGATCGACGTTCGGTCCATCCTGGCGCCTTCGGCCGGGGAATGCCGGAAGTCCGTCGAGGCGGAAGGTGCCCTCGTTCTCTCAGTCCGGCGCGACTTAGGCAGACTCGGGGGCCAGGGCCTCCGTCTGGGGCGCAAGGTCAAGGACCGGGACATTATCCTGTTCAACCAGGAACTCGTCGCGCTGATCAAAGCGGGCTACCCGATCCTCAAGAGCCTCGAAGTGATCTCCGCCCGGGTCAAGAACGTTTTCCTCAGGGAGATCCTTAAAAAGGTGGCCGAAGAGGTCAAGCGGGGCAAAGCCCTGTCCGAGGCCTTCCTGCCCTACGAGGAGTTGTTCTCCCCGGTCTACACGGCCAGCCTGATGGCCGGCGAAAAAGGCGGCAACCTCCCGGGCTCCATCGGCCGGTACATCCAGTACGCCAGGGTGGTCACCCAGACCAGGGCCAAGATCAAGTCGGCCATGACCTACCCGACGCTCCTCATCGTCTTTTCCTTCATTCTCATGGGCATTCTCGTCAACTTCGTCCTGCCTCAGTTCGCGGATTTCTACAAGAGCTTCGAGGCCGATATGCCCCGGATCACCCGGATCATCATGTCTTTCGCGACGGTAATGAGCCGGAGGTGGTACGTCCTCTTGGCGGCGTTCGCGGCGCTCGCCTTTCTCCTGTCTCGGTTGAGGCGGCGGCCGGATTTCCGTTATCGGGTGGACAGGATCAAACTCCGCGTGCCCTTCGGCCGGACGATCTGGCTCGAGTCGGGCCTCAGTCTCTTCAGCCGGACCCTCGGCCTCCTTCTCGAGGCGGGCATCTCGCTCATCTCGGCCATCGGCATCGCCATCCAGGCCGTGCCCAACGCCTGGATGGTCCGCCACATGCAGGACGTTCCGGACCACATCAAGAACGGCGAGAGCCTGTCCGAGTCCCTGGCCAAGGCCGGGACGTTTCCAGCCTTGGCCCTGGACATGGTCCGTATCGGGGAGTCGTCCGCCAACCTTCAGGGCATGCTTGGGGACATGGCCGACTTTTATGATGAACGCGTTCGTGGTAAAATCGAAACACTGGTCAATCTGGTCGAGCCCGTGGTCATCATTTTCATGGGGCTCGTGGTGGCGGCGATGCTCCTTTCGGTCTACATACCGATCTTCAACATCATCCGGATCGCCCGGTAGGCGGCCCAAAAGGCGCGGGACATGAGCAAGGATAAGCTGGATAACGTTGGCGGCGAGGAAAAAGCCACCCGTGCGCTGGCCGAGCGCTACCGCGTTCCCTTCCTCGATCTCGAGACCGAACGGCTCGACCGCAACCTCATCCAATCCTTCCCCGTCGAATTCCTTCACCGTCTCAACTTCGTCCCCCTCGGCGACGACGGCGGCGTCATGAAGATCGCCGTCGCTGATCCCTCCGACATCGCCTCCATCGACGCCATCGAGGCCTTCCTGGGGAAAAAGGTCAAGGTCTACGCCGCCTCCAAGCGGGCCATCCTCGAGGCCCTGAGGAAGAGCGAGACGGCCATGCAGGTCCTCCGCGACGCCACCGAGGGTTTCATCACCCAGGTCGTCGAGCGCGAGAGCGGGGAGGAAGAGGACGTCATCTCCATCGAGAAACTGGCCGACCAGGACGGCTCGATCATCAAGCTCGTCCATACGATCATCTTCACCGCCGTCCAGAAGCGGGCGAGCGACGTCCACATCGAATCCAAGGACGAGGACGTCAAGATCAAGTTCCGGATCGACGGCGTCCTGGGCGAGGCGATGGAGGCCATCGACAAGAAGTTCCAGTCGCCCATCATCTCCCGCATCAAAGTCATGTCCGACCTGGACATCGCCGAACGCCGCGTCCCGCAAGATGGCCGATTCCGGCTCAAGATCAAGGACAAGACCATCGATTTCCGCGTCTCCATCATGCCCTGCATCTACGGCGAGGACGCGGTCATCCGCATCCTCGACAAGGAGATGATCACC
>CAZZCH010000001.1:0-90516 GCA_964652895.1 uncultured Eubacteriales bacterium | reverse complement strand
ATAAATCAACATGTTGAGGAGGAAACAGCTTTTTTTATGCATAATTCAGGCTAACTCGGGCCTCGGGAATAATCTCTTTCGCAATAAGAAGTTTTAGGCTCGGGGCTCCTCCTCCTTCGGCGTCACCCCCATCCATCCTCGCCGCTCCAAAGAGTTCATAGGCATCAGCGGCTCCGGGTGGGTGGGGGGCCCCCACGCCGTTATGTCGTCGCCCCGTGCGTCGCCCGCGGAGGGTCCTCGGGCATCATCATCGTTCGCTGCCGTGATTCTTAACGCCGGTCAGCGCACCGGACTCAGCGCCAAAACAACTCGCTCGGCGTGCGCTACGCCTCGCTCAGACACGTTTTGGCGGTTTCCCCTGAAACTATCCTCGTCCGGCTTCTGCCCGGCTAAATCACGGCTTATGCTCTCTCCGATGACGCCCTCGGACCCATTTTCTACGGCCTCCCCCGGACATCGCGCGAACGCCAAAAGGGAGCCGGCTTAGGGAAGCGTCTGGCAGATATGCGACAGAGTAACACGTAGCCGCACTTCGGGGAAAGATCTTGTTTGAGTCAGATCGGTAGCGACAGTCAGATTCGCAATCCTAACTTGTCCCCGAGGACCTAGGGAGGCATCGCTCCCAGGGGTGCGGCTTTACTAATGTCAGGGGCTCATCTAGAATGAGAGGCCGGATAAAAGAAAGCCGATGCTCGAAGACACCATCATCGCCATCTCGACGCCGCCGGGGTTCGGCGGGCTGGGGATCGTCCGGCTGAGCGGCAAAAGGGCCCTCGCGGTGGCTGGGAAAATCTTTCGGCCGAAGAGGAGATCGAAGAAATTATTCCCGGAGCGGTACCAGGTCTTTGGCACGATCCGCGATCCGGAGCGGAAAACGGACCTTGACGAAGCGTTCCTCACGTATTTCAAGGCCCCCCGATCCTATACGAGGGAGGACGTAGTCGAGCTAAGCTCGCACGGCAGCCCGGCGGTTCTCGAGGAAATTCTCAGGCTTGGGGTCGGGGCGGGGGCCCGTCTGGCTCGGCCCGGAGAGTTCACCCTCCGCGCCTATCTGAACGGCCGCCTGGACATGCTCCAGGCCGAGGCCGTCGACGACTTGATCAGGTCCGTTTCCCTGACCCAAGCGCGGATTTCCTCCCTTCAACTCGGGGGAAGCTTATCCAGAAGGATATTTCGGCTGCGGGGCAAGCTTATCACTCTGCTTTCCCGGATGGAGGCAGGCCTGGAATTTCCGGATGAGAAGCTCCGGACTGGAGCCTGGGTGGACGGCCGGGCCATCAACTCCCTGGCTGCCGAGGTCGAGAGGCTCGTCGTGGGCTACGAGACCGGCCGGGCTATCCGGGAGGGCCTCACCCTTGCGATCACGGGCCGGACGAACGTCGGAAAATCAACCCTGTTCAACGCTCTTCTCGAGGAAGACAGGGCCATTGTCACACCCTTCCCGGGGACGACCAGGGATTATCTCAGGGAGAAGCTGGTCATCGACGACATCGTTTTCCACCTCGTGGATATGGCCGGGTTGGGGAAGCCCGTCCATCCGGTCGAAAAGACAGGGATTGCCAGGGGGCAGAAGATCGCCCGGGACGCGGATGGCCTGCTCGTCGTCCTCGACGCGTCCCGGAAGGAGAGCGGGGAGGATGAACGGCTGGTCCGGAAATACCGGGCGAAAAAAATGCTCCTGGTTTTCAACAAATCCGACCTCCCCCTGAAAATCGACAAACGAAGGATCAGGGAGCTGGCGGGTGGATCGCCGTCAATCGACGTTTCGGCTCTAAAAGGCCTGAACATCGACAAGCTGAGGGTGGCCATCCGCGGGCATTTCGTCTCGGGACCGGCAAAAGAGGAGGACGTCATCCTCCACGCCCGGCAAAAAGACCTCCTCCAGGCCATTCTCGAAGCCCTCCGGCGGGCGGCGGGACTTCTGGCGAAGGGGCATTCCATCGAACTCTATACCGAGGAGATCCGCAGTTGCTTGTCCCTGGTCGGCGAGCTGACGGGGGAAGTCCGCATCGACGAAGTCATCGACGATATTTTCAAACGGTTCTGTGTGGGGAAATAGGGACTTCCGATGAAGGCCTCAGCCGGGTTCGATGTCATCGTCGTCGGGGCCGGGCATGCCGGTTGCGAGGCCGCCGCGGCGGCGAGCGCCATGGGCCTCCGGACCTGCCTGGTAACCATCCATCTCGAGACCATAGCCCAGATGTCCTGCAACCCGGCCATAGGCGGCCTGGCCAAGGGGAACCTAGTCCGGGAGATCGACGCGCTCGGCGGCCTGATGGGAGTCCTGGCGGATGAGACGGGCATTCAATTCCGGCTGCTCAACAGGAGCCGCGGCGGGGCGGTCCAAGCGCCTCGGGCCCAGTGCGACAAGGCGGCCTATCGGCTGGTCATGAAATATAAGCTCGAAAGGATGCCCAACCTGACGGTTTTCCAGGGTATCGTTTCTGAAGTCCTGGTCGCTCGGGGAGCCGCTCGAGGCGTAAAAACCATTGACGGGACCTGTATCGAGGGGAAGGCGGTCATCCTGACGCCGGGCACCTTCCTCAACGGGATGATCCATATCGGGCTCAGGAGCTATCCGGCCGGACGGGCGAACGAGCCGCCGTCGGTGGATCTTGCTGAACAGTTAAAAAAGCTGGATTTGAGGGTTTTTCGCCTGAAGACGGGCACGCCCATGCGCCTGGACAGGGACACCATCGACTGGGGCTCTTTTACGCCACAGCCGGGAGACGCGGAACCGGTGCCGTTTTCCTACAGGACGAACGAGCGTCTCCAAAACAAGGTCCTCTGTTATCTGGGCTACACCAACGCGGCCACCCATGCGGTCATTCGCCGCAACCTCGATAAATCCCCCCTATATGGGGGAAAGATCAAGGGTATCGGACCGCGTTATTGCCCATCGATAGAGGACAAGGTCGTCAAATTCCCTCAACGCGCCCGACACCAGTTCTTTCTCGAGCCGGAAGGGCTCGAAACGACGGAAGTTTACGTCAACGGCATATCCTCGAGCTTGCCTTATGATGTCCAGAGGGAGATCTTGGGCACGATCCCCGGCCTGGACAGGGCTAAGATCCTGAGGCCGGCCTACGGCATAGAATACGACGCCGTCTCCCCCATCGAACTCCTGGCCACGCTCGAAACGAAAAAGATCAAGCGTCTCTATCTGGCCGGGCAGATCAACGGAACATCGGGATATGAGGAGGCGGCGGCCCAGGGCCTAATGGCAGGGATCAATGCGGCCCTATCCATCCGGAAAAAAGCGCCTTTCGTCCTGAGGCGGGACGAGGCCTATATCGGAGTGCTCATCGACGACCTGATCACGACAGGCGTAGAAGAGCCCTACCGCCTGTTCACCTCCCGGGCAGAATACCGGCTCCTTTTAAGGATCGATAATGCCGACAGGCGGCTGATGGAATACGGCAGGGATCTTGGCCTTGTCCCGGAAAGCACTTGGAAAGAATACCAGGAAAAACAGGGTCGTGTGGCGAGCGCATTTTCGTTTTTAAGGCAGAACAGGCTGAAATCCGCGGGCGGGGATAACGTAACGCTCTTCGAGCATCTAAAAAAACCTGAAACCAGCCTGAGAAGTGTGCTAGAATATGGGAAATTCGAGGATACGTTAAGCGATGAAGAATGCCGGTACATCGAGTCCGAGATAAAATATGAGGGCTACATCAGGAAGCAGGAGAAGGAGATCGCCAAGTCCGCGCGGTCCAATTCTATGAAGATCCCGGTGAGCGTTGATTTTCGTAAGGTTTCGGGATTGACCAGAGAAGCCATAGAGAAGTTCGAAAGAAAGAGGCCTGTGACTTTGGGCGAGGCCCGGAAGATACCCGGCATGACTCCGGCCGCCGTCCAAAACCTTAGCTTCTATCTCGAAATCCAGGCGAAAAGAGGAATATCGAAGGCCCCTGTTTCACGTGAAACTTGACCGGACGATGCATAAGATCATAGCCGTAGCCAACCAGAAGGGCGGGGTCGGAAAGACCACGACCGCCATCAATCTTTCGTCATGCCTTGCTCTCAAGAACAGAAGGACCCTTCTCATCGACCTTGATCCCCAGGGCATGTCGACGTTGGGATTGGCTAAACCAAAAGCATCCGGGCAGGGAATATACCAGGCCATGATGAACGGCCGGGACCTCATGGATTGCATCCTTGGGACAGACCTTGAGAATTTCTATCTCTGTCCTTGTTCTCCTGAGCTTTCGGGTATCGAAGCTGAGTTGTATGCAGTCGAGCGAAGGGAAAAGCGGCTTCTCGACGCGGTCGAAAAAGCGAGAAGATTCTTCAATTTCATCGTCATCGATTGCCCTCCTTCCTTGGGATTCCTGACGATCAACGCTCTGACCGCGGCGGACTCCCTGCTTATACCCGTCCAAACGGAATTTTTCTGCATGGAAGGGATCCCGGACCTCTTTCAAGCCCTGGAAACGGTGCGGGCTCACTTCAACCCCAAGCTGGCCATCGAGGGGATCCTCCTGACCATGTTCGACGAACGGACCAACCTCTCCAAGCAGGTCGCGGAGGAAATTCGTAAGTCATTGAAAAAAATAATGTTTGAAGCCGTCATCCCTCGCAGCGTCCGCCTGGCCGAAGCGCCGAGTTTCGGAAAACCTATCGTCCTTTATGATATCAAATCCAAAGGGGCCGAGGCCTATCTCAGCCTGGCCGAGGAGATCATTCGCAGATGAGCAAGAAAGCCTTGGGAAAAGGCCTGGGCGCGTTCATCCCGGACGAGTTCAGCATCCTGAAAGACGAGAGGTTCGCCGAGGTGGACCTCGAGGACGTCAAGCCGAACCCCTTTCAACCGCGGAGGAGGTTTGACGACAAAACGATTGATGAATTGGCCCAATCGATCAGGGAGACAGGCATCGTGCAACCGGTGATCGTGGCCCCGGAAGACGATCATTACAAGATCATCGTCGGGGAACGACGTTGGAGAGCCGCCCAACGGGCGGGTTTGCGCAAGATCCCCGTCCTCATCCGGAACATCCCCAAGGACAAGCAGCTCGAGGTCTCGCTCATCGAAAATATCCATCGCGAGGAGTTGAATGCCCTGGAGATCGCCCACGCCTACCAGAGACTCATCGATGAACACGGCTATGCCCAGCACGAGCTCGCTGACAAGGTCGGGAAGGACAGGTCCTCGGTCACGAACTACCTCCGCCTGCTCAAGCTGCCCCAGGAGATCCAGGACCGTCTCGCCGACGGGACGATCTCCATGGGGCACGCCCGGGCCATGCTGGCTATCGAGGACTCCGTAACCCAACTCTATGCCTGCCGCCAGGTCATCGATAGGAACCTGTCGGTCCGGAACGCCGAGGCCCTGGTCAACCGGCTGAAAAAAAAGGCGCCGCGCGCCCAGAGGAGCCTGGCCGACCCCGACCTCCACGCCCTCCAGGAGGAGATGCTCAAGATCCTGGGGACGAAGGTCCTCGTCGCCGGAAACCGGAACAAGGGTGTGGTCAAGATCTTTTACTTCTCTCTGGACGACCTGAATCGGATCTACGACAGGATCAAAGGAGCAAGCGCATGAAAGACAAGCCGCGTGAATTGAACGAAACCAAGCTGGCCGGTTTGATCGACATGGATTCGGAGTTCAACGGAGATCTGACCTTCAAGGGATCCTTCCGGATCGAAGGTCATTTCAAGGGCACGATCAACTCGGACTCCCTTCTCGTCATCGGGGAGCGGGGCAAGGTCGAGGCCGACGTCAAGGTGGGACAGCTCGTCATCAACGGCGAGATCCGGGGGAACCTCCAGGCGACCGAGAAGGTCGAGATCCACAACAAAGGCCGCGTGTTCGGGACCATCCTGTCGCCCACCCTGCTCGTCGAGGAAGGGGCGTATCTCGAAGCGACGTGCCAGACGAAGGGTGCCGCGAAGACCGCTCCTGCCGCGGCCAAAGAGCCGGCCGGCGCCTGACCGCGAACGGGCATGGCAAAATCGCCCGCGCCCGATTTCTCCGCTTGAGTGCGGAGCGTTCGAAGGATATAATCGGGGGGTAATTTCCAGGAAGGCGTGTACATGACCAAGTATATCTTCGTCACCGGTGGCGTCATTTCGGGTTTGGGCAAGGGCATTGCCTCGGCCTCCATAGGCCGGCTCCTGGAGAGCCACGGTTACAGGATCACCATCCAGAAATTCGACCCCTACCTCAACGTCGACCCGGGGACGATGAGCCCGTTCCAGCACGGCGAGGTCTACGTCACCGACGACGGCGCCGAAACGGACCTCGATCTCGGCCACTACGAACGGTTCACGTCGGCGAAGACGACGCGGGCTCACAACTGGACGGCGGGAAAGATCTACGAATCGATCATCCGGAAAGAGCGGAAGGGCGAATACCTGGGAAAGACGGTCCAGGTCATCCCCCATGTGACGGACATGATCAAGAGCGCGTTCGAATCCGTGGCTGATGATAACGATATTGTTATCTGCGAGATAGGAGGGACCGTGGGCGACATCGAAAGCCTGCCCTTCCTCGAGGCCACGAGACAGATGCGGCTCGGCCTGGGGGTCGACAAGACGCTCTTCGTCCACCTGACGCTCGTCCCCTTCATCGGCTTTTCCGGAGAGCTCAAGACGAAGCCGACCCAGCACAGCGTCAGGGAACTTCGGGCGATCGGCATCCAACCGGACATCCTGCTCTGCCGCACGGGACGCGAGCTCTCGGCCGACATCAAATCCAAGATCGCGCTGTTCACCAACGTCCCCATCGACGCCGTCATCACCGCCAAGGACGTCGATTCGATCTACGACATCCCTCTTAACTTCGCCAAGGAAGGGCTCGATACCGCCATTCTCAAGATGCTTCGTCTGCCGCGGCGCAAGAAGAATCTCGCCGCTTGGGAGGCCATGGTCGACCGGATCAAGCACCCCAAGGACGAAGTCGAGATCGGGCTCGTCGGCAAGTACGCCGGCCTCCAAGATTCCTACATGAGCTTGAACCAGGCGCTCATACACGGCGGGTTGGCCAATCGGCTCAAGGTCAAGATAGATTGGATCGAAGCCGAGGCCCTGGAGAAGGACGACCCGGCGAAGATCCTGGGATCGAAGGACGGCATCCTCGTCCCCGGCGGCTTCGGCAAGCGGGGGATCGAGGGCAAGATCCGGGCCGTGACGTTCGCCCGTGAGAACAAGATCCCGTTCTTCGGCATCTGCCTGGGCATGCAGTGCGCCTCGATCGAGTACGCGCGTTCGCTGGCCGGGCTGAAAAAAGCCAACAGCACGGAGTTCGTGCCGGACGCCCCGCACAAGATCATCGTCCGCTGGCGCGAGCTGGACAGGGAATGCGACATGGGCGGAACGATGCGGCTGGGCCAATATCGCTGCGACCTCGTCAAGGGTTCGATCGCCCATAAAGCCTACCGCGCGCTCAAGATCTCGGAGCGCCATCGCCACCGTTACGAGTTCAACCCGAGCTACAAGGACGCCCTGGCCGACGCGGGCATGGTCTTTTCAGGGATGAACCCCGACTACGGGCTGGTGGAGATCGTCGAGGTCCCCGACCACCCATGGTTTTTGGGCTGCCAGTTCCACCCCGAGTTCAAATCCAAGCCCCTGGCCCCGCATCCGCTTTTCAAAGCGTTCATCGGGGCGAGCTATGTCCGGCGGCGCCAGGCCGGGAAGACGCCGGCGGCCGGGTGAGATCCGGCAAAGATTTCATAAGTAACAGATAATATATTATATGTAGAGAGAAGCGAGTCCCCGTCAGGGAGGGCGATTTGGACATCAATCCCAAGATCTTCAGGGAATACGACATCCGCGGCATCGTCGGCCAGGACCTGGACGAGGCGATCGTCGAAACCCTGGGCCGGGCGATGGGCACGTTCTTCCTCGGCCGGGGTCAGAAGGACGTCGCCGTCGGGCAGGACTGCCGGCTGAGCTCGCCGGGCTTCGGCCGGGCCCTCATCCGCGGCCTTCTCTCCACGGGTTGCGACGTTGCCGATATCGGGGTCGTCCCCACGCCGCTCCTCTACTTCTCCGTGTTCTACAAGAAGATGCCGGCGGGCGTCATGATCACGGGCTCGCACAACCCGCCTGAGCACAACGGTTTCAAGATGATGTCCGGGGAGGAAACGCTCTACGGCAAGACGATCCAAGCCCTCTACGAGATCGTCCGCAAGGGCGTCTTTCCCCGCGGCGAAGGCCGCGTCACCTCCCTCGATGTCGTGTCCGAGTACCAGGACTACGTTTCGCGGAACGTCCGCTTCGCCAGGCCGGTCAAAGTCGTCATCGACGCCGGGAACGGTACGGGCGGCGTCGTGGCCGTGCCGCTCTTCCGGAAAATGGGTTTGAATGTCATCGATATATTCTGCGAGCCCGACGGCCGCTTTCCCAACCACCATCCCGACCCGACGCTGCCGGAGGCCATGGAAAAACTTGTCGCCAAGGTCCGCGAGAGCGGCGCCGAACTCGGCGTCGCCTATGACGGCGACGCCGACCGGATCGGCGTCGTCGACGACGCCGGCCGGATCCTCTGGGGCGACCAGCTGCTCATCATCTTCGCCCGCGACATCCTGCCGTCCCGGCCGGGGGCGGCGGTCATCTCCGAGGTCAAGGCTTCGAAGGTCCTCTACGAAGAGATCGAGCGGCTCGGTGGACGGCCGATCATGTGGCGGACGGGCCACTCCCTGATCAAAGAGAAGATCAAGGAGGAGAGGGCGCCCCTCGCCGGCGAGATGAGCGGTCACATGTTTTTCGCCGATCGCTGGTTCGGCTTCGACGACGCGATCTATGCCTCGGCCCGGCTCATCGAGATCCTGTCGCGGTCGAATACAAAACTTTCGGCGGCCCTGGCCGGCCTGCCGAAGACGTATTCGACGCCGGAGATCCGGATCTACGCTTCGGATGAGGTCAAGTTCCGCATCGTCGACGAGGTCCGGCGCGAGCTGGCCGCGCGCCACCCGATCATCGACATCGACGGCGTCCGGGCCAACTTCCCCAATGGCTGGGGTCTCGTCCGGGCCTCCAACACCCAGGCCGTGATCGTGCTCCGCTTCGAGGCGGACACGGAAGCGGACCTGGCCGCCATTCAAGCGGAGGTCCGCGGTGTCCTCCAGAAGGTCATCAGCACGCTCGGGGCGCCATGAGGGAACGGATCGGCCGGAGCGGAGCGGGAAGAAAAGCGGGCCGGGACGTCCGGGCCGTCATCCTGGCCGGCGGCCGGGGCACCCGATTTTGGCCGCTCGGCCGGGCGGCCAAGCCGAAGCAATTCCTCCGCATCGCCGGCCGGGAGCCGATGCTCCTCGAAACGGTCCGCCGTGTCCGGCCGCTCGTTCCCGCGCGCCGGGTCATGCTGGTCGCCAACGCCGCCGCGACGCGGCTGGCCCGAAAGCTCCTGCCGCGGCTTCCCGCGGCGAATTTCCTCGTCGAGCCGTCGGCCCGGAACACGGCCCCGGCGCTCATGCTGGCGACGGCCCGCGTCTGGCTGGAAAACCCCGAAGCCGTCGTGGCCGTCCTCCCGGCCGACCACCTCATCCGGGACGAAGGGCGGTTCCTGCGGATCCTCCGGGCGGGCGTCGAAGCCGCCGCCAGGGAGAGGACCTTCGTCACGTTCGGCATCCCGCCGGCCTATCCCGCCACCGGGTACGGCTATATCCGCCACGATAGGGAAAGCGGCCGTAAGATCAGCGGCGCCGTCTTCTATCCGGTCCAAGGCTTCAAGGAAAAGCCGAACCTGACGCAAGCCGACGAGTACTTGACCTCCGGGGAATACGCCTGGAATTCGGGGATGTTCCTGTGGCGGGCGGACGTGTTCGCCGAAAAGCTCGCTGTCTTCGCTCCCGATCTTCTGCCCGCCTGGAACGGTATCGTCGGGGCCTTGAGGTCGGGGAACAGGAAGAAGCTCCAGGCCGCGTTCGGCCTCGCCCCCGCGCTCTCCATCGACTACGCGCTGATGGAGAAAGTCGAGGGTGTCCTCGTGGCGGACGGGGATTTCGGCTGGTCGGACGTCGGCGCCTGGTCGGCCCTCTTCGATATCTGGCCCCGGGACGGCAACGGCAACGCCTGCCGCGGCGAGGTGTTGGCCCAGGGCGCGAAGAATTGCCTGGTCTGGAATCCGGGACGGCTGACCGCCCTAATTGGCGTCCGCGATATCGTCGTCGTCGAGGCCGGCGACGCCCTGCTCGTCTGCGACGCCGCCCTCGACCAGAAGGTCAAGGAGATCGTCGAAGCCTTAAAGAAAACGAAAAGGCTTAAGAAATATATTTGAAATTCAAATCTCGCAGGGAGGTATCGAAGGTGAGAAAACGGATTTGGCTACTCGTCACGGCGGCGTTTGTCCTTGCCGCGTTCGCCCAGGCCGCCGGGGTCACGCTGGACGTCAAGGAGCACGTCCTCAAGAACGGGATGAAGATCCTGATGATCCCCAAGCCGGGCGTTCCGCGCGTCGTCTGCCACGTCTATTTCAAAGTCGGCTCGATCAACGAGCGTCCCGGCATCACCGGCAGCGCCCACGTCCACGAACACCTGATGTTCAAGGGCACCGAGGTCATGGGCGTCACGGATTACGCCAAGGACTCCGCGATCGACCGGAAGATCGACGTGCTCATGGACCAGATCTACCACGAGAAATACTGGAAGACCGACGGCGACGCCGCCAAGATCGCCGCCTGGCAGAAGGAGGTCGCCGAACTGGCCGTGGCCGAAAAGGCCTTCATCATCAAGGACGACCTCTGGACCCTGTACATGAAGAACGGCGGCACCGGACTCAACGCCTCGACAGGCCAGGAGACGACCGGCTATTACGTCACACTGCCCTCGAACAAGGTCGAGTTGCAGATGTTCCTCGAGTCGGACCGGCTGATGAACGCCCGCTTCCGCGAGTTCTATTCCGAGAAGGACGTCATCATGGAGGAGCGGCGCCTCAGCGAGAACCAGCCGGGCTTCTTCTTCGGCGAGCAGGTCCAAGCCGCCTTCTATGCGGCCTCGCCCTATCATTGGGAAGTCCTCGGCTGGATGGACGACTTGAAGAAGGTGACGAAACAGGACCTCGTCGATTTCCACAACCGCTACTACGTCCCGAACAACGCGGTGGCCATCTACGTCGGCGACTTCGACCCGGCCGCCATTATCGCCATGGCCGAAAAGTATTTCGGCCGCATCCCCAAGGGGCCGGACCTCGAGCCCATCCGTACGGGCGAGCCGTCGCAGTATAGCGAGAAGAGGTTCTACGGCGAGGGCCCCGCGGCGACGAGCCTTCAGATGATGTTCCACACGCCCCCGGACGGAGACGCCGATACGGCCGCCCTGTCCATACTGGCCAGCACCCTGGGCTCGGGCGGGGGTGGCTTCCGCGGCGGCAGGGGTGGCGGGGGGACGGGCCGGCTCTACAAAACGCTCGTTCGCGACAAGCAGCTGGCCGTCAGCGCCTCGGCCTCGAGCCGGCCCCAGTGGTACGTGGGGGCCTTCCAGTTCAGCGCGACGCCGCGCGTGGACAAGGGCGTCAAACCCGAGGACCTGGAGAAGGAGATATGGGCCGAGGTCGAGAAGGTCAAGAAAGAGGGCCTGACGGAGGAGGAGATCCAGAAGGCCAAGAACAAGGGTGAGGCGGCTTTCATCCGCGGCCTGGCGAGCACCGCCGGGCTGGCCAGCCGGGTCGGCCGGGCCGATCTCATGCGTGGCTGGCGATCCATTCTCACCGACCTCGATGACCTCAAGAAGGTGACTAACGACGACATCAAACGGGTCGCGGCCAAGTACTTCGTCAAGGACAACAGCCTGACGGCTATCTACACCCGGAAATCGGGCCGGTAAGGAGGACGACATGAAAAGAACTGTCACAGCCATCCTGGCGATCGCCTTCGTCTTTGTCAGCCTGGGATTGGGCCAGGTGCGCCACCCCTCGGAGCTGAAATACCCGGCCCTGAAATTCGATCCGCCGGACCCCAAGGCGTTTCGCACCGAATTCGCGAGCGGACTCCGGGCCTACGTCCAGGAAGACCGCAGCCTGCCCCTTTTCAACATCACCGCCCTCGTCAACTGCGGCGGCCTCTATGCTCCAAAGGAAAAAGTCGGCTTGGACAGCGTCCTCGGCGACCAACTCATCAAAGGCGGGACCAAAACCCGCGAAGGTACGGCCATCGAGGAGCGTCTCGATTTCCTCGGCGGCAGCCTGAATTTCAACGTCGGCGAGAGGACTTCGACGCTGACCCTGTCGGTCCTGTCCAAGGACCTCGACGAGGGCCTGGCCATTTTCTTCGATGTCCTCATGAACCCGGAGTTCCGCGAAGAGCCATTGAAGCTGGCCAAGGCCCGCTTCGTCGAACAGCTTCGCCAAGCCAACGACCAAGCGAACCGTGTTCTCAGCCGGGAATTCGAACGGCTCCTTTACGGCGACAACGCCCTGACCTGGCAGCCGACCAAGGCCTCTTATGAGGGGATCACGGCCGTCGACCTGAAGGCTTTCCACGCCAGGTACTTCTCGCCCAAGAACGTCATCCTGGCGGTCTCGGGGGATTTCTCCAAGGCCGACCTCAAGGTCAAGATCAACAAGCTCGTCACCGCCTGGAAAGGCCAGCCCGTCGCGTTCCCCGCGCTCCCGAAGTCGTTCCCGGCACCTGAGCCGGGCGTCTATTTCATCCAGAAGGCCATCAACCAGGGCTATATCAGCCTCGGCCACCTCGGCATCGAGGACACCAACCCGGACTACTTCGCCGTCCAGATCATGAACTTCATCCTCGGCGGCGGCAGCTTCACCTCGAGGATCACGACCAAGGTCCGCTCCGACGAGGGGCTTTCCTACAATCAGGGCAGCCGGTTTGCCTATCGCTGGGGTTTCCCGGGCCTTTTCTCGGGCTATGTCCAGACCAAGTCTTCGACCGTCGGCTACGCCATATCGCTCATCCTGGCCGAGTTCAACCGCATCCGCAAAGAGCCGGTGACCGACGCCGAGATGGAAACGGCCATCAACTACTACCTGGAAAGCTTCGCCGACACCTTCCAATCGGTGCAAGCGACGATGTCGAGCTTCGCCAACCTGGAGATGACCGGCAAGCCCATGGACTACTTCAAGACGTTTCGGTCGAAGATCCAGGCCGTCACCAAGACCCGCGTTCAGGAAGTCGCGGCGAAGTACATCCATCCGGACAAGGTCGCCATCATGATCGTCGGCGACTTCGAGCCCTGCAACAAGGGCGGCGACAAGTGGCCCGGGCCTCTCGACAAACTGGGCAAGGTCCACAGGATCAACCTGATCGACCCGATGACGGGTGAGGAGATCAAGAACCGGTAACGCTCGGAAACAATTCGCCGTAGCTTAGGCGTCGAGCGACGGACGCGGCCGAGTTCGTTTGAAACTCGAGAAAGATCGACCATGCCAGATAATTTCTATTCTTCGGATACCGTTCGCGAACTGAAAGGACGGTTCGAGGCCGCGTCCCTTTTCCGGCCTCTCCGCGTCCGGCGCCACGAGCCGGGCGAGGTCCTCGAATACGACATCCGGGGAGTCTGGCCCGCCCGCCCGGCCCACATCAAACTTTTCATCGAACGGCATGTCGGCGGGGGATTCGCCGGCCAGGTCTACCGGGTCCGGGTCCTGGAGATCGAGGCCCCCGAAGGGCCCGTCGAGGGCCTTGAGCCGGGCCGGATCTGCGCCCTGAAGATCCTCGTTCCCGTTTCGAGCTTCGGGCGCTTCATCCGCAATCTCCTCTATGGGATCGGATTCCAGGGGGCGTTCGCACCCCAGGTCAACCCCGACGCCGCTCGGGCCGGGGCCCTGTGGCAGAAGTTCATCCGTCGGGGCGCGCGGGAACGGTTGGGCTCGGAGCGGGCCGTCGTCGACGTCATCGCCACGCTCGTCGATCCTGCGCTCGGCAGCTGCGGCGAGCTCAGCGAATGGGTGGAGGGCCGGCTCTGGCGCTACGAGATCGACGACAACCTCTTCGCCCGTTTGGCTTGGAAGGCCGGCCCCGGCAGGGCCGGGACTGGGAAGCCTGGCCTACCGGAGGAAACCCTGAGTTCGCCGGAATACCGGGCGAAGCGGACGTTCATGAGGGACCTCGTCGGCCTCATGCACGATATGGGGGCCCACGAACTCGCCCGCCAGTACGAATGGTGGACGATGAAGAGCCAGCCGAACGCCCTCAAGCGCCTGGAAGCGGACGACGACCCGGAACGCGGGCTCGTCGCGGTCGATTTCCGGGCCGGCATGGCCCTCCTGCCCTTCCTGCCGCAGTGTCCCGCGGACTTCAAGCTCATCGCCCGGGGAGCGGCACGGGGCAGTCTCGTCCAGTTCGACCGGGGGGACATCCGCAAGCTCGAATCTTATGTGGTGACCCACGGCCCGGCCTTCGCCGACATGCCCGGGGCGCTCGAGGATCTCAAGAAGGCCGACCAGGCCTACCGGGATTCCCTGCCCGACGTCGCCCATCATCACATCCGGCTGTTGACACAGCCGCGGCTTTGGACGGCGATCCACGCCGCGCGGGTCCGGGGCTGGGAGATCCGGCGCATGGCCGACCCGGGGGCGGCTGGCCGGCTCAGGAAAAGCCGGTTCGCGGCGCTCCTCTTTCTGCTCTTAGGTTTCCTGCCCCTTCTCACTCCGGCCCTATTTCTGCTCAAGTCCCCGGGGCGGGCGTTGGGCCTCTGGTTACTGTGGCTTGTCCCGCTCTCGGGGCCTTTCGTCCGTAAGCTTTGGGGAGAGAGGGATTATCGCCGTCACGTCGGTGCGCTCCTGACGAAGGCTGGCTACTTCGGCCGTGCCTTCCGGGGGCATGTGGCCGAAGCCCTTGTCGGCTGGCATCGCTCGGGGCGGGTGAACGAAAAGCGCGCCCTGGCCATCGCCCGGAAACCGGGGCTTTACCTCCTCAACCTGCCGCTGGCGATACTCCCGGGAGGCCTGCATAAGTTCCTGACGGACGGGAAGTACTTCAAGGAAAGGCTGGATTTTATCTTTGCCAGACCGTTCCGATTGTATTTCCGCCCGGAGGTCCGGGAGAAGTGGCTCCGCGATATGATCCAGAACGGGATGAAGAACGGGATGCTGACACCTGGGGAAGCCGAGCACATCCTGTCCCA
This sequence comes from uncultured Eubacteriales bacterium, assembly GCA_964652895.1. Taxonomy (GTDB): domain Bacteria; phylum Acidobacteriota; class Aminicenantia; order Aminicenantales; family Saccharicenantaceae; genus RBG-16-66-30. Next base: position 75,492 of record CAZZCH010000001.1, on the reverse strand, counting down.
ACTCAAGGAGCCGTTCATACAGAAATATCTCAAGAGCATGGCCGTCCACGTCCTCACCCTGCCCATCACCCAGATCGTTTCCGTGGTTATCGCATTCATCTATGTCCGGACGCACCCCGAGCTGTCGTGGCAGCAGGCGTCGGTGGCGGCCGGAGTCATACTCGGCCTCTTCCAGGTCATCCCGGTATCTCCCGGGTCCTTTGCCCGGGGCCTATACACGACGTTCCTCGTGCTCAAGGAACGGAATATCAGGGATTATAAAATGGCCCTCTCCATCAGCTATTTCAAATATATCGGGTATCTGGCTTTTCCCATCCAGATGGCCTATCGATATCCGGAGCTGGCCCGGTTCATGGCCGGGCACTGGGCCACGGGCGCGGTCCACGTCGTCCCGGTTTTCGGGGAAAGGGGGGCATGGCTCGAGCACGCGGTCTTCGACATGTTCTACAATTATCCCCTGAGTTTAGGGATAAGGATCGGACAACGGGACGAGCATGCGGCCAAGACGAAATCCCGGGCCTGGGCGATCCCCCTGGCCGTCCTCCTTGGCGCGGGCCTCTTGGCGGTCATAGATTTCGTGTTTATCCGGACCGCGGGCCGACTCCCCGTCCTCAAGGATGTCTGGTGGGCCGCCTTCCTGGTGCCCGTTGCCGCCGCGTTCCTGGCTTCCCTGTGGTCGCGGAGAAAACGGATGGGCAAGAGGATGGCTGCCGGGATCATGGCCGGCGCTCTCACCGGCCTGGCCTACGGCGCCGTCAATATTTTCTTGTCGCCTCTTTTCCTCGGCACGGCCGCATCGTCCGGCCCGGTCGTGCTCAGCACCGCGCTGGCCCTGACCGTGCTCTGGAAGATGTTCATTTTCGCGCTTCTCGCCATCCCCGGCGCCCTCGTGGCCGAGACTCGGCCCATCAAAGCTTAGACATATCCTTGGGGACGCGGCCCGAGACGGTGATGAGGGCCGTGTCGTCTAGCCGCGGAGCTTGAGGCCCAGCTCGTCGAGTTGGCGATCGTCAACAGCCGAGGGGGAGCCGGTCATGAGGTCGAGGGCACCGGTCGTCTTGGGAAAGGGGATGACCTCGCGGATCGACTCCTCGCCGGCGAGGAACATGACCAGGCGGTCTAAGCCGTGGGCGATGCCACCGTGCGGCGGCGCACCGTAGCCTAGGGCCTCGAGGAAGTAGCCGAACTTTTCTTCGGTTTCCTCGTCCGTCAATCCCAGCGTCTTGAACACGCGGCGCTGGATGTCCATCTCGTGGATCCGGATAGAGCCGCCGCCGACCTCGGCGCCGTTGAGGACGAGGTCGTAAGCCTTGGCCCTCACCTTGCCGGGCTCGGTTTCGAGAAGGCCGAGGTCGTCCTCATGGGGGGACGTGAACGGATGGTGCATCGAGACGAAGCGCTTTTCCTCCTCGCTCCATTCGAAGAGCGGGAAGTCCGTCACCCAGCAGAATTCGAGGCTGTCCCGGCGGGAAGTGTCTTCGATCGGCCAGGTCCGGCGGATCTCGCCCAGGGCTTTGAGGGCGGTCGTCTTCTTGTCGGCGACAAGGAGGGCCAGATCGGCGTCGGCGCCGCCCAGGGTCGCCCACATCCTTTCATAGTCGCCCGCGGCCGTTTTGAGCGACGATTTCCATCCGTCCTGTTTCTTGATCCAGATGAGGCCCTTGGCTCCGAGCGACTTGGCCTTCTCGGCGAGCTTGTCCAACTGGCCGCGCGACAGGGAGCCGGCGCTTGGGATGAGCAGCCCCTTGATCTCGCCGCCGCCGGCGACGACGGCCTTCAAGATCTCGGACGATCCTTCCCGGCCGGCCGCTGTGACGTCGCGCATCTCGAGAGGCACGCGTAAGTCGGGCTTGTCGGAGCCGTACTTCTCCATGGCGTCGACGTAGGGGAGCCGTCGGAACGGCCGCTCGACCTTCCGGCCGATGAGCGCGAAAAGCGCCTCCATGAGGCCCTCGTTGAGGGCGAAGAAATCGTCGCGGTCGATAAAGCTCGTCTCGATGTCGATCTGAGTGAACTCGAGCTGCCGGTCGGCCCGTAGGGCCTCGTCCCGGAAACAGCGGACGATCTGGAAATAACGGTCGCAGCCGGCGACCATCAAGGTCTGCTTGAACTGCTGGGGTGATTGGGGCAACGCGTAGAACCGGCCCTTGTAAACGCGGCTGGGGACGAGGAAGTCGCGCGCTCCCTCGGGCGTGGGGTTGGCCAGGATGGGCGTTTCGATCTCGAGGTAGCCGTTCCGGCTCATGTAGTTCCGGACGGCCAGCGACGCCTCGTGGCGCAGCCGGATGTGGTGCTGCATCTTGGGTCGGCGCAGGTCGAGGTAGCGGTATTTCAGGCGCAGCTCCTCGGAGGCCTGCGGCGGATCGGCGATGACGAACGGCGGAACCTTCGAGGCCGCGAAAAGGTGGAGCTCGAATGCCTCAACCTCGACCTCGCCTGTGGGGATGTCCTTGTTGACGGACGAGCGATGGCGGACGAGACCGCGGACCCCGACGACGAATTCGCTGCGGAGCTTTTTCGCTTCCTCCACGAGTTCGGGGCGGTCGGACTGGAAGACGATCTGGGCCAGGCCCTCGCGGTCGCGGAGGTCGACGAAGACGAGATGTCCCATGTCGCGGGTCTTGTGGACCCAGCCGCAGAGCACGACCTCCCGGCCCTCGTGTGCCGCCCGCAACTCGCCGCAGTACTCGGTTCGTTTCAACATGGCGCCTCTATTTCGCGCTTGATCCCCGGGGCATTGCGCGCTATTTGTCTCGGAGGAGCGCCAAGAGCTCCTCGCGGGTCCCTTCGACTTGAAGGCCGGTGGCCATTTCCTTGAGCCCGAAACGGCCTTTTGTCATCTCGTCCTCGCCGACGACGAGGACCCAGTCCGCTTCGAGCTTGTTGGCCCGGCCGAAATGGGCCTTCATCCCCCGGTCCTTGAATTCGACAAGGCATTCGACCCCGTTCGCCCGGAAATAGCGGGCCAGATCGAGGCCCGATCTCTTGGCCTTGTCGCCGAGGTAGGCGAGGTAAAGAAGCGAGCGCTTGGGCGACGTGATAGGAGCGATCGACAGGACCCGTTCCATGCCCATGGCGAAGCCGATGCCGCAGATGTCGGGCCCGCCGAAATCCTTCATCATGTCGTCGTAGCGGCCCCCGCCGAGCAGGGCGTTCTGGGCCCCGAGATGCGGGGAGACGATCTCGAAGGTCGTCTTGGTGTAATAGTCGAGGCCGCGGACGAGCCGGGGTTCCACCCGGTAGGGGATATGAAAGAGGTCGAGGTCGGTCCGAAGCTTCAAGAAGTGGTCGCGGCATTCGTCGCAGAGAAAATCCTGTATCTCGGGGAACGAGCGGGCGACGGCCTGACAGGATTCCACCTTGCAGTCGAATATGCGCAGGGGATTGGTCTCCGCTTTTCTCTGGCAGTCGGGGCAGAGGTCGGACTTGCGCTTCCCGGCCGTTTCGCGCAGAGCCTGGCTGTAGGCTGGCCGGCACGCCCGGCAGCCGACCGAGTTGATCAGGGTCTCCGTTCCGGCGACGCCGAGCTTGTGGAGGAGGGAGTCGGCCATCTCGATGATCTCGGCGTCGACGGCCGCGTCCTTCTCGCCGAAGACCTCGATATCGACCTGGTGAAACTGGCGGTAGCGCCCCTTCTGGGGCTTGTCGTACCTGAACATCGGGCCCATATAATAGTAGCGCATGGGCTCAGGCTGGAGGTCGAGGCGGTGCTCGATAATGGCCCGGACGACCGACGGCGTGTATTCGGGCCTCAAGGTCAGCGAACGGCCGCCCTTGTCCGTGAACGTGTACATTTCCTTGGTGACGATGTCGGAAGTCGACCCCGTGCCCTTCTCGAAAAGCTCCGTAGCCTCGAAAATCGGGGCCCTGAGCTCCCGGTAGCCGTACAGCTCGAAGGTCTCCCGGGCCAGGCGCTCGAGGGTTCTCCAGCTATCGACCTCTTTGGGGAGGATGTCCTTCGTGCCCTTGACGGCGGCGAGTCCTTTTTTGGCGGAGGGGTCTTCGGTCACCGTTCTTCGAAGACCCCGAGCTTGCGGATTTTTTTATAGCGCTCTTCGAGAAGCTCGCCGACGGGCTTGCCCTCGAGCTTCTTCAGGGCCTGGTAGAGGTATTTGTCGACGTTCTTGAAGGTTTGTTCGGCGTCGATGTGAGCCCCGCCGCGCGGCTCGGGTATGATCTTGTCGACGATCCCGAACCCGAGGAGGGTAGACGCCCGGAGGCCCAAGTTCTCGGCCGCCAGATGGATGGCGTTCTGGTCCTTCCAGAGAATGGCGGCGCACCCTTCCGGTGAAATGACCGAGTAGAAGGAATGTTCGAGTATGAGGGTCTGGTCGCCGAAGCCGATGCCGAGCCCCCCGCCGCTCCCCCCTTCGCCAATGACGACGTTGATGATGGGGGTCTTCAAAGTGGAGATCGTCTTCAGATTGAAGGCGATGGCTTCGGCCTGACCGCGTTCCTCGGCGCCGATGCCGGGATAGGCGCCGGGCGTGTCGATCAGGGTGATCACGGGAAAGCCGAATTTTTCGGCCTCCTGCATGACCCGGAGGGCCTTGCGATAGCCTTCGGGATTGGCTTGGCCGAAGTTCCGGTCGATCCGGGCCCGGGTCGTCCGGCCCTTCTGATGGCCGATGATGGCGACGGTCCGGCCCTTGTAGAAGGCCAGCCCGGCGACGATGGCCGGGTCGTCGGCGAAACGGCGGTCGCCGTGCATTTCCATGAAATCCTGGAAGAGGAAAGAGATGTAGTCCAGGGTATAGGGGCGCTTGGGGTGTCGGGCGATCTGGACGATGTGGACGGTCGTGAGCTCAGGCACGATCTTGGCCCACTCTTTTTCGATTTCGCGCCTGAGGGCGGCGACCCTGTCCGTTTTGCCGAGGTCGTCGGTCTCGGCCAGGGCGTCGATCTGGTCCTTGAGGGCCAGGATGCCCTTTTCCAGGGTATAAAACTCCACCGCTTTTTCCATGCTTAACTCTTTCAGCAGGTTACGATACGGCCCTATTCTAAGTGTCGAGGGAGGCGAAGTCAAGATGGGCCTCGGGGATCATCCTCGTTCGCTCCGAAGGTTTTCTCCGCCCATTTTCCCCTCTAGGGCGGGGCGACTCCTCCCTCGGCGTTACCCCCATCCGTCCTCGCCGCCCCAAAGAGCTCACGGGCATCAGCGGCTCCGGGCGGGTGGGGGGCCCCCACGCCGTTGTGTCGTCACCCCTTTCGTCGTACGCCCGGAGATCCCCAGCTAGTTCTTTGAATATTCCCCTGATGCTCTCTTTGTGATCCCCTCAGCCCTGTTCAGCGCGAAAGCCGTGACCCGGTTATCTTCGCCGTTGGCGGACGACTTCGAAGAAGAAGACGGCGGCGGCGGCGGCGACGTTGAGGGAGCCGACCTTGCCGGCCAAGGGGATGGACAGGACCTTGTCGCACGTCTTGCGGACGAGGGGTCTCAGTCCCCGCGCTTCCGAGCCGAGGACGATACCGATGGGGCCGGTATAGTCGAAGGAATACCAGGGCTCGTCCCCGGAGCCTTCGGCGCCGACGAGCCAGAGACCTTTGTCCTTGAGCTCTTCCATGGCCCGGACGAGGTTCGGGACGCGGGCGACGAGGAGATGCTCGAGGGCCCCGGCCGAGACCGTGTCGACGGTCTCCGTGAGGCCGGCCGAGCGACGCTCGGGCAGGATGAGGCCGTCGGCTCCTGCCACTTCGGCGCTGCGGACGATGGCACCGAGGTTCTGGGGGTCCTCGACCTCGTCGAGGAGGACGACGAAGGGCGTGCCCGGCCGGGCCAGGATATCACCGAGAGAGGCGTAGCCTTTGGGGGAGACTTCGGCCATGACGCCCTGGTGGCCGGGCGCGATCTGGTCGAGCCGGCGGGCCGGGACAAAGACGCAGGGGACATGCCGGGCCTTAGCCTCGCGGATGACCTCGCCGATCCGGGCGTGCCCTTTCTCCTCCTGAATGAAGACCTTGTTGACCCGTTCTGGCGCGGACTTGAGGGCCTCGAGGAGGGGGTTGATCCGGATGATCCTGTCCATGGATGATTCACGCCCATTATATGCGAATCGACAGGTCTCGGCCAGAATTCCTTGGACGGTCCCCGCAATTCCCTGATCGAGACCAGTTGTCTCGATCAAGCGCATCGGGTAAAATGGTCCCCTTGAAACCGATGGAGGCTGGCCATGCCGGATAGCATCAAGACCACCAGGATCTGTCTCGTCGTCGCCGCGGGCTTGGAGATCGCGACGGCGGCGCTCATCCTCTTCATCTTCCTCTCCGGGGCCGTCCTCGTCGGCTGGGGCACGGAGCGTGCCGGGCTCCTCGGGAGCGCCCTCCTCGGGGCCGCCGGGATCATGCTCGCCGTCCTTTTCGCCGCATACGGCGTTTTCGGTCTCTTCGCCGCCGCCGCGATCGCCAAGGGCCGGCCCTGGTCGAGGATTGCCGGGTTAGTTCTGGCCGTCCTCCTGTTGCCGGCCTTTCCCGTGGGCACCGTCCTCGGAATCATCGCCCTCAAAGGGCTCCTGGGGCCGGACGCCCGGGCTTGGTTCGGGTCGCCGGACGGGGCCCGGCCGGCGTCTTATCCACCTCCGACGGTCGTCTAGCCGCCTCGTCCCGATTCCGTATTCCGAGTATAATAGTAGGAAATCATCAAGAGGAGTGCGCTCATGGCCAAAAGAAAGATCATCGAGATCGACCGTGATAAATGCAATGGCTGCGGTCTGTGCACGACGGCCTGCGCCGAAGGCACCCTGGTTCTTGACGCCGAGAACAAAGCCGTCCTCGCCCGGGAGATCTTTTGCGACGGGCTGGGGGCCTGCCTCGATGTCTGCCCGACGGGCGCCCTGAAGGTCGTCGAACGCGAGGGCGAGACGTACGACGCCAGGGCCGCCTTCAGCCATGTCCTCAAGACGCGGGGGGCCGACGCGGCCTCACGCGTTCACGGTATCAACGGCGGGCACGCGCATGCCGGTCCTTCCGGCTGTCCCGGGAGCCTGGCCCGGACGATCCCCCGCGGTCCCGATGGCGATGACGGGCCCGGCGCGTCCGCCAAGTCCCGGCTCACCCAGTGGCCGATCCAGCTTCACCTCATCTCGCCGCTCGCCCCCTACTTCGAGGGCAGCGACCTCCTCGTCGCCGCCGACTGTACGGCCTTTGCCCTCGGAGGGTTCCACGACGGCCTGCTCAAAGGGAAAAAGCTCGTCATCGCCTGCCCCAAGCTCGATGAGACAAAAGGTTACGTCGAGAAGCTGGCCGAGATCATCCGGAGAAACGGTCTCAGATCACTGACCGTGGCCATCATGACCGTGCCCTGCTGTTCCGGTCTTGAGCGCATCGTCAGGCAGGCCATCGAGCTCGCGGGAGAGCCGCTCGAGATGAAGAAGATCGTTGTCGGGATAGACGGCCAGGTCGTTCCGGCCGCTTAAAGCCGGTTCAGATGGAAAGGGCGATCAGAAGCTGGGCCGGAAAATAGGTCCCGAGGATGATGACCTGGGCGGGGCCGAGCTTCTTGGCGAAGCGGTCATAGGCCAGGACGGAATCGGAGATCAAGAAGAGAATCGCCCCGGCAAACGCCAGCAGCGGGCGTGTACCGCCCCCATCGACGAACCGGCCCGCCGCGAATGCGGCCATGACCGCGATGGCCGCGATATAAACGAGCACGGGAAATTTCATCGGGCCGAGCTTCGGCGCCAGAATCCGGAACATCAGAAGGCCGAAGATGATGAAGGGGAAAAACAGGCCCGCGGGAATCGGGCGCTCCGGGCCGGGCTTGAAGGCCAGGATATAGAAGACATGAGCGGCGAGAAACGAGACGAGTCCGGCCGTGAACCATTTCTCGGAGAACATCAGGGCGATGTCCCCGAGGAGCGAGCACAGAAGGCCGGCCAGGACGAGCGACTTGTAGGCCGCCGGCACGGGGGTCGCGGCGATGAGAGCCACCGTTATGACCAGGACCATCGTCACGGGTTTCATCACGTAAAACCACCCCCCGCGCCCTTTGGCGTCGGACCAGATGGTGAGGACGGCCGATAAGAGAACGCAGGCCGAGAGGATGACGATGGGAGTCGGAACGGCCACGGCCTATTTCCCCTCCCTTTTTTCCAAGCGTAGGCGCTCGCGGGCCTCTTCGAACATCGGCTCGGCGTAGGGGCTCGGCCAGGTGCGGTCCTCGAACGACCGCTTCTCGACCATTTTCAGGAATCCCTCGAATTCGTTGAAATACGAGCCGTAGATGTGGAAGCTGTCGACGAGGTCGGCGTAGCGGCCGGGTCGCACGGCCCTCCCGGACTTCTCCGCCACCCGGCCGGCGATCACCCTCTGGAGATCGGTCAGGGCGAAGACGTTCATGTAAGCGGCCTTGTAGGCGTCGCGCGAGCGCCAGTGGGCGTTCATGTTCAGGACGAGCTCCCCCTTCTCGTCTTCGAGGAGCCGGCACCAGAGCCGCTGGAGGCAGGGTGGGTCGTAGGTCGGCGGGTCGAGCTTGGGATTCCAGGTGATAGCCTGGGCCCGGCGGGTGTGGCCCACCTGGGCGAGCTTATCGACGAGGGCGCTTATTTGGTCGATGGCCTCGCCCTCGATCTCGTAGGCGAACAATCTTTTGTGGTAGGTGTAGGTCCATTTCCCTTCCTCGGGGCAGATCCAATGGTCATGGACGCCGTCGACGACCTCTTGGCGGTAGACCTCGAGGTCTTCGAGACCGCCCGGGAAGGCCCGGTGGATGCGCGGTTCGGCGAACGGGTCCTCGACGGTCCAAAGCATCGTGCAGTCCCGGCTCGGCGGGTCGCCCGGCTTGTCGTATTCAGTCTTGATGGCCACACCGTTCCGCCAGCAGGCCAGGACGGCTTTCTCCCAGGCCTCGGGGAGATTCTTGCCGGACACGCTGAGCGTCGGGATGTTTCCGTTCATGGTGCCACCTCTCTTATCAGCCCAGTTTTTAGCATACGGCGGGCGCTCCGTCAACGACGGCCGGGGCCCCGGTCTTGCAGGACCGGGAGTCCACTTCCGCCGCCAACTCCTTCAGGAACCTTATGACGGAGGTTGAAGGATGCGCCGGAATGTATTAATGTGGCCGGTTGGAGGTCTCGATGTCCGAATCACGCGTGACCTACTACGAATCCCCGATCGGGCTTCTGGAGGTCAGGGGTGGCGACAGGGGAGTTTCCGGCGTCACTTTCGTCGACGCACCCGCGCCCCGTGCGCCGCGGTCGGCCCGCGGCGGAAAGGGGCCGCTCCCGGCCCCGCTCGCCGATTGCCTGACCCAGCTCGACGAGTATTTCCGGGGCCGTCGCCGGACGTTTTCCGTCAAGCTCGACCTCGGCGGCACGGCCTTCCGGAAGAAGGTCTGGCGGGCCCTCCGGGACGTCCGTTTCGGAAAGATGGTGTCCTACAAGGACATTGCCAGGAACGTCGGCAATCCTGCGGGCACAAGGGCCGTCGGTGGGGCCAATCACAGCAACCCCGTTTCGATCATCGTTCCCTGCCATCGCGTCGTCGGGAGCGACGGCCGGCTGACGGGCTACGGCGGCGGCCTATGGCGGAAAGAGTGGCTCCTCCGCCACGAGGGGAACGACCTGTCTTCGTGCTGACAACCCGGCCGGGGAACAGGATAGAATAGGGCATTTCGAATCTGGAGGAAGCGCGGCATGGTCGAAACACTCAGCCAGCTTTTTCTCAACACGGCGAAGACCTACATCAAGGACAGCCTGCTTACGGCCAAGGTCGAAGGCCGTTACGTCCCGCTTTCGACGGACGAAGTCGCCCGGAGGGTGAAACATCTCTCTCTCGGCCTGGCCGATCTGGGTCTCGGGCCGGGGGACAAGCTGGTCATCCTCTCCGAGAACAGGCCGGAGTGGACGATGACGGACTTCGCCGTGCTCTGCGCCGGGGCGGTCACCGTCCCCATCTACACCTCGCTCATGCCCGAACAGATCAAGTACATCATCAACGATTCGGACGCCAAGATCGTTGTCTGTTCGAACCGGGATCTGTGGCTGAAGGTCGAAGCGGTCAAGCCCGACTTGCCTTCGGTCCGTCACTTCGTGCTCATCGACGAACAGGGGCCGAAAGGAACGCTCAGCCTCTCTGAGGTCATGGGCCGGGGGACCTCGGTCGCGGCCGCGGACCCCGGGCTGTTCGAAAGACGAGCCCTGGCCATCACGCCCGACGACTTGGCCTCGATCATCTACACCTCGGGGACGACGGGCGTCCCCAAGGGCGTCATGCTCAGCCACGGCAACTTCGTCTCCAATTCCAAGGCGCTCGACGCCGTCACCGAGTTCACGGATAAGGACACGATCCTCTCCTTCCTTCCGCTCTCCCACGTCCTGGAAAGGATGACGACCTTCTCCTTCCTCTACAAGGGCGCCACGATCGCCTACGCGGAGAGCATCGAGACCGTGGCCGAGAACCTCCTCGAAGTCCGGCCGACGATCATGGTCAGCGTCCCCCGGCTCTTCGACAAGATCTACGCCAAGGTCATGGACAACGTCCTGACCCAGTCGCCGCTCAAAAGAAAGATCTTTTTCTGGGCCTTGAAGGTCGGCAAGAAATACGGTGCCCGGAAGATCCGCCACCAGTCCATTCCCTGGGGGCTTGGTGTCCGGCGCAACCTGGCCGCCAAGCTCGTCTTCTCCAAGATCGTCGAAAAAACGGGCGGACGGGTCCACTTTTTCGTCTCGGGCGGAGCTCCCCTGTCGAGCGACGTGGCCGAGTTCTTTTACGCCGTCGGCATCACCATCCTCGAGGGCTACGGACTGACCGAGACATCGCCGGTCCTGACCTGCAACACGTTCGACAAGATGAAATTCGGGTCCGTCGGGGCCCCCGTCCCCGGCGTCGAGCTCAAGATCGCGTCGGACGGCGAGATCCTCGCCAAGGGGCCCAACGTGATGAAAGGATATTACAAGAAGGACCAGGAGACGCGCGAGGCTTTCGAGGGCGGCTGGTTCCACACCGGCGACATCGGCCATATCGACGAGGAGGGCTTCCTCGTCATAACCGACCGCAAAAAGGACCTCATCGTGACGGCCGGGGGGAAGAACGTCGCCCCCCAGCCCATCGAAAACTTGCTTAAGACAAACCCCCTCATCCAAAGCGCCGTCGTCGTCGGCGCCGGACGGAAGTTCATTTCGGCCCTCATCGTCCCGGATTTCGAGAGGCTCGAGGCCTACGCCCGGACGAACGGCATCCCCTTCGCGAGCCGCAAGGACCTCGTCGAGCGGGAGGAGATCGTCAATTTCATGCTGGCCGAAGTCAACCGGACGACCCCCCACCTGGCGTCCTACGAGCGGATCAAGAAGGTCGTCCTTCTCGACCGCGATTTCGCCGTCGACGCGGAATTGACGCCGTCCCTCAAGGTCAAGCGCCACATCGTCGAAAAGACCTTCAAGGCCCTGATCGACCTCCTCTACAAAGATTAGCGGGAGAAGTACCAACAATTTCTGTTTACGTTTGCGAAAAAACGGCCGCCGCGGCGTCATTATTAACAGACGCCATGGATGAAAATCCGAAAGGGCTGGAAAAAGGGACTCCCGAAGGGGCGGGGCACCGGGATCGCCTGCGCCAGAAGTTCCTCAACGGGGGTCTCTCGGCCTTCCTGGACTACGAGATCGTCGAGCTGCTCCTGACCCTGGGCACGCCCCGGCGCGACTGCAAGGCGCCGGCCCGCGAGGCCCTGAGGGAATTCAAGACTTTCGGCGGCGTCCTCGAGGCCTGCCCGGAGGACCTGCGGAGGATCCCGGGGATCGGCTCCCGGAACATCTTCGGCCTCAAGCTGGTCCACGAGGTCTCCCGCCGCTTCCTCAAGGACAAGATGATGAGCCGGCCGGTCTGCCATTCCTCCCGGGAGGTCTACGACTATCTCTGCCACGCCCTGCGCGACCTGAAGAAGGAGCGGTTCAAGGTCATTTTCCTCGATCCGAAGAATCAGGTCGTCGAGGAGAAGACCCTGTTCGAGGGGACGGTCGACTCGAGCGCCGTCTATCCCCGCGAGGTCATCAAGGACGCTCTCCGCTACGAGGCGTCGGCGCTGATCTTCGCCCATAACCACCCGTCCGGCGATCCCGAGCCGTCGCTCTGCGATCGGGAGGTCACCCGGGACCTGATCTTCGCCGCCCGGGTCGTCCAGATCAAGGTCCTCGACCATATCATCATCGGGCACAACCGCTACTTCAGCTTCGCCGACCAGGGACTGATCGATGACTACGACCGGATGTTCAACGGTTTCCCGAGATGAAGGCGGACCGGCGGGCGGCCGAAAAGGGATTGAAAGATCGGGGCAATCCGGGTAAACTCGGGAGGGGGAGGGTGCTTGGGGACAGGAAGGAAATTGAGAAGGAGCGAGTGGACATGCCAAAAAAGGACACGACTCGGGAAGGAGGCCCCATGAAAGAAGCCGATACGGACGAAAAACAGACATCCCGCCAAAAGGCCATCGACGCCGCGCTCTCCCAGATCGAGAAGCAGTTCGGCAAGGGTGCGATCATGAAGCTCGGGCAGAAGGGCGCAGCGGTGGCCGTCGAAGCCATCCCCACCGGCTCGATCTCCTTCGATCTGGCCCTGGGCATCGGCGGATTCCCGCGCGGGCGGGTCGTCGAGATCTACGGCCCGGAAGCCACGGGCAAGACCACCCTGGCCCTGCACGTCATCGCCGAGGCCCAGAAGCGCGGCGGCCAGGCGGCGTTCATCGACGCCGAGCACGCCCTCTCCCCGGCCTACGCCGCCCGCATCGGGATCGACATCGACAACCTGCTCATCTCGCAGCCCGATTTCGGGGAACAGGCCCTGGAGATCGCCGAGGTCCTCGTCCGCAGCGGCGCGGTCGACGTCATCGTCGTCGACTCCGTGGCCGCCCTCGTCCCCAAAGCCGAACTCGAAGGCGAGATGGGCGATTCGCACATGGGGCTCCAGGCGAGGCTGATGTCCCAGGCCTTGCGCAAGCTGACGGCCATCGTCGCCCGGTCGAAGACCTGTTTCATCTTCATCAACCAGCTCCGGGAGAAGATCGGCATATTCATCGGCAATCCCGAGACGACGAGCGGCGGCCGGGCCTTGAAATTCTACGCGTCCTTGCGGGTCGACGTCCGCCGGCTGGCCGTGATCAAGGATGGCGATACTGTCGTCGGCAATCGGGCCAAGGTCAAGATCGTCAAGAACAAGATGGCCCCGCCCTTCCGCGAGGCCCAGTTCGACATCATCTTCGGGGAGGGCATTTCCCGGGAGGGCGATCTTGTGGACCTCGGGTTCGAGACCGGGATCCTCGACAAAGCCGGCACCTGGTACTCCTACAGGGGCGAGCGTCTTGGACAGGGCCGGGAAAACGTCAAGAAGCTGCTCAGGGAGAACAAGGAGCTGGCCGCCCAGCTCGACGCGGAGATCCGGGTCAAGGTCGGCATGGTCGAGGATAAAACGGGCGGCGAAAAGCCCGCCTCGAAGTGAACAGCGGGGGATATGCATAATCCCCATCACTGCCCGGGCAGCATGTCGCAAAGGGGACTTGCATTAAACCTACTTTTTTGGTAGGATTTAATGGAAAGAGGATAGGAACCGTGTTTCGGCGCAGGGATTTCCTGAAGATCGCGGGTTTCGGAGGGGCCGCCTGGGCGGCGTCACGAACCCTGCCTGCGGGAGCTCGGGAGTCCATCCTGACACAGGAGGGAAAAACCATGAATTACACCGCCAAGGACTTTTCCAAGCTCATCGGTATGCCCGGGTTCAGCGAGACGCTCCTCAAGAACCATTTCTCGCTGTACCAGGGCTACGTCACCAACACGAACAAGGTCCTCGACATCCTGGGCCTCATGGCCGCGGACGGCAAGACGGCGACCCCTGAGTACGCCGAGCTCAAGCGCCGCCTCGGCTGGGAATTCAACGGGATGAGGCTGCACGAGTACTACTTCGAGAACCTGGGCGGGAAGGTCGCGCTCGACCCGGCCGGCAAGCTTGGCCGGAAGATCGTCGGGCAGTTCGACGACATCGAGTCCTGGGAGAAGGATTTCCGGGCGACGGGCGCCATGCGGGGCATCGGCTGGGTCGTCCTCTATGAGGACTTGACTAACGGCCGGCTGATCAACTTCTGGGTCAACGAGCACGACGTCGGCCACCCGGCCGGATGCCAGCCGCTGCTTATCATGGACGTCTTCGAGCACGCCTTCATGCTCGACTACGGACTGAAGAAGGCCGATTACATCGAGGCCTTCTTCAAGAACATCGATTGGGCCGCCGTTGCTTCGAGGCTCAAATAAAGGTTCTTTCGAAGAACATTCGTAACGGCCCGTTCCGTCCCGGCATCCGCCGCAAGTTCGACGCCGACGCCTACGTCCGGAAAATCGGATCCCTGGCTCCTCGCTGACCTTCGCGCCCGCCGCTGGCAATTCTCTTCGAAACCGGCTATCCTGGGGAAAACTCGAGGGAGGAGGCCCGCATGGATAGCGAAGAGACCAAGCGTTCGGACAAGCTGGGGCTTCCGCCGGGGACGCTCCTGCATGTCGGGGAGAAAAAGACCGAGAAGACGCGTATCACGGTCATCGATTACGACCCGGCCGGGTTCGTCGAAAAAGAGGTCGGCACGGTCGAAGAATGCTTCCCGTTCAAGGAGACGCCCAGCGTCACCTGGATCAACGTCGACGGCGTCCATGACGCCTCGGTCATCGAAAAGCTCGGCGGGCAGTTCGACATCCACCCCCTCGTCCTCGAGGACATCATGACGACGACCCAGCGCCCGAAGATCGAGGACCTGGGGGGTGCGGTCTTCATCGTTCTGCGGATGATCGAGGACGGAGGCCAAGGGCTGGGCCTGACGACCGACCAGCTCAGTCTCATCCTGGGCCCCAACTACGTCCTCTCGTTCCAGGAGACACCCGGCGACTGCCTCGACCCGGTGCGCCAGCGCATCCGCGGCGGCAAGGGCCGCATCCGCAAGCTCGGCCCGGACTATCTGGCCTACGCCCTGATCGACGCGGTCGTCGACAACTACTTCCTTGTGCTGGAGGGGCTCGGGGAAAGGATCGACGACCTCGAGGAACGCCTGATCGCCGAGCCCCGCCGGGAGCTCCTCCACGAGATCCACAGCATGAAACGGGAGATGATCGACCTGCGCAAGGCCGTCTGGCCCCTGCGCGAGGTCGTCAGCGGGTTCGAACGCCTGGAATCGCCGCTCGTCAAAAAGACGACCGGCATCTTTCTCCGCGACGTCTACGACCACGCCATTCAGGTCATCGACACGGTCGAGTCCTCCCGGGAGATCCTGACCAGCATGCTCGAGACCTACCTCTCGAGCGTCTCGAACAGGATGAACGAGGTCATGAAGGTCCTGACCATCATCGCCACGATCTTCATTCCGATCACGTTCCTCGTCGGCGTCTACGGCATGAATTTCCAGTTCATGCCGGAGATCAAGTGGCGCTGGGGCTATGCCTTGGTCTGGGTGCTCATCCTCGCGGTCGTCGGGGTGATGGTTTCCTATTTCCGCAGGAAAAAGTGGCTCTGAGGCCGGTCCCGGGGGACCTGCGGGAGCGCTAAAAAAGGAGTGTGCCCACGCTTTCGTCGCCGAGTTCGTACCGGCGCAGCTTGTGATAAAGGGTGGACCGGGAGATGGCCAGGATCCGCGAGACCTCGGCCCTGTTGTGGTCGGTGATCTCAAGAAGGAATCCGATGTAGTCCTTTTCGAGGTCTTTCAGGGTCGGAAAGCCAGCGGGCTTGGTATACTCGCGGCTTTCATCCAGCCCCAGGTAACGCTGGAGATAAACGTTCATCGCCGAACCTCAACGGGCGCGGGTGCCCTGGATCAACCTCATGTTGTTGGCCACGACGTAGGACAACAGGGCGTTGGAAGCCGTGGTCATGATCCAGGCGACCGTCCTGCTCCTCTTAAAAATGGCCTTCATGCTCCAGTAGGACAGGACCGTCGTGCCGAGCTTGATGGCGGCGAAGGCGACGGGGCTCTTGACGAAGGGCTTCATCAGGGGATTGGTCTCGGCCAGACCCGGGTATTTTAAGGCCTCGCGGGTCGAAATGTAGTCGGCGACGTTGAGCCCGACCATGAGGACGAGGTTGGCATCGAAGAGGGCCTTTCCCGACTTCGCGGTCGGTTTAAAGACCGGAATAGTGGCGGGGATGGAAAAACGGAGAGCCGGCGCGGGGACGGCCTCTTCGAAGAGAAGTTCCACGGGCCCGGCGACGGGGAGGGGAAGAAGGTCACGCGATGCGGACGGCTCGAGGGCCGTGAAGATAAGGACCTTGCTTGCGGGTTTGAAAGTCGCGAACGATCCGACCGAGAGTACGAGGGTGGCCAGGACGATGAGGATGGATTTTCTTTTCATTGGCGCCGCTCCTTTTCCTTTTTCACACAACGTTTTAAAGCAAGAACAGTGCCAAGAAATAGATTACCGTGTAAGCGTATTATTTAGAATAGGATAGAATTATATTGGCAGAAATATACGTATTCTGTATAGTCTATAAACAGAACACAATAAATCGACAACAGCGTTGTAAGAGGTACATATATAATAAATAAAACAATTATTCATTGCAGTGTATCAATAATGGTCATTTATTTTGATTTACCTAATTTAGCATGACCTTTAAATGGACACTAAATAGGCCGTGCTTGGCCGGGATGTGCATGGACAACATCGACGTTCTTCGGTAGTGTATTAGCAAAGAAGGAGAATGCGGATGAACCCGAAAGCCCGGATCAGGCGTCCGGCCCTCAGCCTCTGGCTCATGGCCGGGACAGGCCTTCTCCTATTGGCCTATGGGGCCATGTGTTTGGCGGTCGGCGCCGGCGTCGGCGGCGTTCTTGAAAAGGCCCGCGGTGGGTTTTCCGGAAAAGACACGAATGTGCTAATCGCCATGATGAACTCTAACGACATGCCTCTTAGGGACAGAAACCTGGCGGTTTGGGCTCTCGGGCAATTGGGAGATCCGCGGGGCTTGCCGTCGCTTGAACGCCTGGCGACCGGGGGGCCGTGCGATCACGCCGCCGCGATTTGCCAGCACGAGCTCAGAAAGGCGATCCGGCAGTGCCGGGGCGGCGTGAACATCACTCGCTGGGCCTGGAAGCCGTTCGTCCTCTGAGCCCTGTTTTCTTCCCCGGACTCGCCTCATATTGCCCGCCGCTTGCCCGCCCGAGAGATTCCTTCAGGTACATGGCGGTGATGGAGCGGCGGCTTTGGGCTATCTTCTCCGGGGTCCCTTGGGCGACGACACGGCCGCCGGCCTCGCCGCCCTCGGGGCCGAGGTCGATGACATGGTCGGCGCTTTTGACGACGTCGAGGTTGTGCTCGATGACAACGACCGTGTGACCTTCGTTGACGAGTTTCTGGAAGGAGCGCAGGAGGACGGCGACGTCGTTCGGGTGAAGGCCGATCGTGGGCTCGTCGAAGAGGTAGAGGGTTTTTTTCCCCTTCTCGTGAACGAGGTGATAGGCGAGTTTGATCCGCTGCAGTTCGCCGCCGGAGAGGGTCGTTGTCGGCTGGCCGAGCTTGAGGTAGCCGAGCCCGACTTCGACCAGGGGATAAAGCTTTTTCGTGATCTCGGACCGCCCGGCGAAAAAGAGGCAGGCCTCGGTGACGCTCAGGTTGAGGACTTCGTCGATATTCCTGCCATTCCAGCGGACCTCGAGGATTTCCTTTTTGAACCGCTTTCCCTTGCAGGCGTCGCAGACCAGGCTGACATCGGAGAGGAACTGCATTTCGACGACCTGAACGCCGGCGCCTTTACAGTCCTCGCACCGTCCGCCGGCGGTGTTGAAGGAGAAATAGCCGGGCCGGAAGCCCATGAGCTTGGACTCTCGGGTCTGGCTGAAGAGGTCGCGGATCCCATCCATCGCCTTGGTGTAGGTGGCCGGGATCGATCGCGGCGAGGCGCTCAAGGGGGACTGGTCGACCATGATGACCTTATTGACCTTGTCCCGGCCCCGGATCTCGCGGAAGCCGTTGTCGGAGACGCCTTTAAAGCCCTGGTAGAGGACGTCGTGGAGGAGCGTGCTCTTGCCCGAGCCGGATACGCCGGTGACGCAGGTGAAAACGCCGAGGGGGATGCGGACGTCGATGTGCTTGAGGTTGTGCTTGTGCGCGTCGCGGATCTCGAGGAACGACTTCGATGACCGGCGCGCCGCCGGGAGGGCGATCTCCTTATCGCCGCGCACGTATTGGGCGGTGAGCGAGTCCTTGCTGCGGAGGAAGCCGGGCCAGGGACCGGCGAAGACGACCTCGCCGCCGGCCTCGCCGGCGCGCGGGCCCATATCGATGACGTGTTCCGCGGCCCGGACGATGTCGGGGTCGTGTTCGACGACGACGACCGTGTTCCCGATGTCCCGGAGCGACTCGAGGATCTGGACGAGGCGGTGGTTGTCGCGGGGGTGGAGCCCGATCGAAGGCTCGTCGAGGACGAACAGGGTCCCGACGAGCGAAGCGCTGAGGGCCGCGGCCAGGTTGATGCGCTGGGCCTCTCCGCCGCTCAGCGTGAAGGTCATGCGGTCGAGGGCGATGTAATCCAGCCCGACCTCGAGAAGGAACTTGAGACGGCCACGGACCTCATGGACGAGCTTATCGGCCACCTGGCGTTCGAACGGCTCGAGCCGGAGGCCGTCGAAGAACTCGGAGGCCTCGCGGACGGTCATCCGGACGACTTCGCCGATGTTGAGGCCTTTGATCCTGACGTTCAGGGCCCGGGCGTTAAGGCGGGTCTTGGCGCAGGCCGGGCAAGCGATGTACTTGCGGTAGCGGCTGAGCAGGACCCGGACCTGGACCTTGTACTTCTTGGACTGGAGCCAATCGAAAAAGCCCTTGACGCCGTAATAACCGTCGCCGCCCTCGAGGACGAAGCGCTGATGCTCTTTCTTGAGGTCCCGGAAGGGGACGTTGGTCGGGATCTTCCGCCGACGGGCCTCGGCCAGGAGCTCCTTCTGCATGCCTTTGGACAGGGGTTTCGTCCAGGGCTCGACCGCGCCCTGCTCCAGGGACTTCGATGTGTCGGGGACGACCTTGTCCTCGTCGACGACGGCCAGGTCGCCGAAACCGTGGCACTCGGGGCACGCGCCGTGCGGGCTGTTGAAGGAGAAAAGGTTGGGATAGGGGTCGTCGGCCGGAAGGCGACAGGCTTTGCACTCGAGCTTTTCGGAGAAGGGGAACTCCCGGCCGTCCTCGGTCCGGACGAGGACGCGTCCGTCGCCCTTCTTCAGGCCCATCTCGAGGGAATCGGCCAGGCGCTCGCGTTCGTCGACGCCGAGAGTGATGCGGTCGACAAGAATGTCCAGGGGTCCGGTCCGCTTGGCCGCCGCGTCGATGTCCACGACGGCGCCGGCAGCGACGGCCCGGGTGAAGCCGTCCTTCTTGAGCGAGGCCAGATTCTTCTCACGGGGCCAGGCGAAGGTGACGAGGGCCCGGGTGCCGTGCGGCAGGGTGGCGAGCTCCGCGATCATGCCGTCGATCGTGTCCCGGAGGACCGGTCGGCCGCACTGGAGGCAGTGGACGGTCCCGAGCCGGGCGAAGAGGACCCTGAGGAAGTCGAAGATCTCGGTCACCGTGGCCACGGTCGAGCGCGGGTTCTTGGCGGCGCCCTTCTGCTGGATGGCGATCGCCGGCGGAATGCCATCGATCGTATCGGCGTCGGGCTTGTCCATCCTTTCGAGGAACTGCCGGGCGTAGGAGGACAGGGATTCGATATAGCGGCGCTGGCCTTCCGCGTAGAGCGTGTCGAAGGCTAGGGAGGACTTCCCGGAGCCGCTGACCCCGGTGATCACGATGAGCTTGTTGAGGGGGACGTCGAGGTCGATCCCCTTGAGGTTGTGCACCTTCACGCCGCGGAGGATGATGCTGTCTGTCGTCGCCATGGCTGATACCGAATTGCCTATTATAGCATGGCTAGCTGGGGACGCCACGTGCTTTTTGGTGTGACAGGTAACCATCCTTTCCCCCGGCCCCCCGGGGACCAGTCCCGGCGGTTCCCCCCCCCGCTACGGGGGATTCGGACGGTTACCCGTCACCCCGCAGTGGCGCCCCCAGCTCAGGAAGTGATATCCCGGTTCTGTTATAATGACCGACTCGGAGAATACACGTGTCGCTAATTTTAATTTTGGGAGTCGCGGTAGCCCTGGCCATGGACTGCTTCGCCGCAACATTGGGCATAGCCTGCGGAGCCAGGGGCCTGACGATGAAACAGGCCGTCCGGATGGCGGCGTTTTTCGGCGGCTTCCAGTTCGTCATGCCCGTCGCCGGCTGGTTCGCGGGGGACAAGCTCCTCGCTTTCATCAAGAGTTTCGACCACTGGGTCGCTTTCGGATTACTGGCCGTGATCGGCGGCCGGATGATCTACGAGTCGTTCGGCCTGAGCGAAGAAGAGAAGGCCTGCCGACCGGACCAGACACAGGGGATGCGGCTCGTCATCCTGGCCCTGGCCACGAGCATCGATGCCCTGGCCGTCGGGCTGGGCCTGGGCGTCGTCCAAACGAGCATCTTCTTCCCGGCGACGGTCATCGGGGCGACGAGCTTCGTCCTGACGGTCATCGGCGCTAAGCTCGGCCCGGTCATTGGCCGGATCGTGGGCCGGCGCGCCGAGTTCCTCGGCGGGCTCATCCTGATCGGGATCGGCGTGAAGATCTTGATCGAACATCTCGCCCGCTGATTGGGGACATGTACCTCGGGTACGTGTCCCCCTTCTTTCATGCAACTGGAAAGAGATGCCGAGGGCGCGCGCTGGTTAAAAAGGCAGAATGATGAAAACGAGAAGGTCCCACAGCGTGTGGCTGACGATGTTGAGGAGCGGAGAGCGGAAGCGCAAGTAGAGCCATCCCCAAAAGAGGCCGCACACGGCCGCGGCGAGGAAGAGCATGATATTCCCGCTGGCCAGGTGGACCGACGTGTAAAGCAGCGACGCCAGGATGAAGCCCGCCGCGCGTCCGGGGCCCGCCCCGGCGTTCTCCTGGAAGAAACCTCGCCAGAAGAGCTCTTCTCCGGGGCCGATGAGGAGGGTGATGAGGAGGACGACGCGGAGGAGAGGGACTCCGGATTTTAAGGCATAGACGTTCCCGATCCCGGCCGCCGCAAAGGGAAAAAGACGGAGGGCCGCCACGCGCCCGACGGCGAAGACGGCGTAGAGCACCGCGGCCGAGGCGACCCCGATCCCGATCTTGCGGAGGACGCCTGAACGGAGGTCGTCCCGAAGCCTGCGTCCGTAGCCTCCGTCGATGACGAAGCTCAGGGCGACGACAAGGGCGACGCTCGCCGCCAGCCCGGCCCAGAAGTCGAGCGGGCCGAGACGCCTCAGGCGGAACAGGGCCATGAATAGAACGGCCGCGACCGCGCCGCACGTCGCAACGACCGCGGGTTTGAGCCGCGCTCGTTCGCTGTTTATCCCCATCTGACGATCCCTTCGAGGATGGCGGCGGCCGTGCTGAGCAGGCCGAAGACAAGGTTGTGCTTGGCTGTCGCCCCGTCGAGAACGATGAAGTCGAGCGGCGAACGCGGTGCGGCCCGGCGCACGGCCCGTCCCCAGAGCCGGAGGGCGCTCGGGAGGGCCATGAAAACGACGAGGAACGTCAGGGGCATGGGGCGCAGCAACCCCCCGGTCAGGCGGGGGACGGAGATGAAAGCGAGGTCGATGACGAACGGGCCGAAGACGAGACATCCGTAGTAGGCAGTCGATCCCTTGTCGCCGAGGACTCCGGCGACGGTGGTCACGCGCTTTTCGCCGTCCGTGAGGATGTCCCGCCAGTTGTTGGCATGGAGGATGGCGATCACGAGCAAGGCCATGGGCACGGTCCAGAGGACGGGCAGCCAGGAGAAGGAATTCGTCTGGACGACCCAGGCGCCGGCCGCTCCAAGCAGGCCGAAGTTCAAGAAGACGGCCAGGTCCCCGAGGGCGCGGGCCTTGAGGAGCGAGTAGAGGGCGCCCACCGCCACGCCGATGCCTCCGACGATGAGTAGGGACTTCCCGGTCGCGCGGGCGATGAGGAGGCCCGAGCCCGCTCCGAAAGCGAAGAGGACGAGGGAGCCGCGGAAGACCTGCCGGTCGGTGAGCCAGCCCCGAACGATGGCTCCGCTCACCGGCGTCACGTCGCGGTCCAGGCCGCGACGGAAATCGAAGACGTCGCTGAGCATGTTGGCGGCGGAGTGGAGGACCATCATCGTGGCCAGGGCCCAGAGGAAGAGGAGGGGTGAGAACCTGGCCCCGCCGATGACGACGGCCAGGGCCGTCCCGAAGACGACGGGCATAGTTGAGGCCGGAAGGGCCCAAGGCCGGACGGCGACCAGCCACTTTTTCAAAGTTGTCCTTTTGGTCGCTCGCGAAGGGGCCTCAGGCATGTCCGGATGTATACCACAAGCCTAGGAATCCGGCAAAAATCTCCGGCATTCATGCCGCGGAGTCCAGGGGTTGACTTCGGGGCGGCCCGTTCATATGCTTATTCTCCCGGACGCTTGAACGGAGTAGCCCGGCCCATAGGAGAAAGAACATGTTGTCCTTGAAAGGCAAGATCGTTTTCGTCACCGGCGCCAGCTCGGGAATAGGAGAGAGCACGGCCCAGTCCTTCGCCGCCCAGGGCGCGAGAATATTGATGTGCGCACGGCGCGCCGAAAAACTGGAAAAGCTGGCCCAAACCCTCGAGTTCGAGTACGGCGTCGCCGCCCACTATTTTCGGCTTGACGTCCGGGACCAACCGGCCGTCGAAAAAGCCGTGGCCGGCCTTCCCCCGGAATGGCGTGCGATCGAGATCCTGGTCAACAACGCCGGGCTCAGCCGGGGTCTGGACAAGCTCCCCCAGGGCCAGATCGACGACTGGGAGGAGATGATCGACACGAACGTCAAAGGGCTTCTATTTGTCAGCCGGGCCGTCATCCCGGGGATGATCGAGCGGGGAAGGGGCCACATCATCAACATCGGTTCCATCGCCGGGCACGAGGTCTATCCCGGCGGGAACGTCTACTGCGCGACGAAGTTCGCCGTCCGGGCCCTGTCGAAAGGGCTCCGGCTCGACCTGAGCGGAACGCCCATACGGGTGAGCGAGGTGGACCCGGGCATGGTCGAAACGGAATTCAGCCTCGTCCGCTTCCACGGCGACGCGGAGCGGGCGGGCAAGGTCTACCAGGGCCTGACGCCGCTCGGGCCGGACGACATCGCCGATGCGGTCGTCTGGTGCGCGACGCGGCCGCTCCACGTCAACGTCAGCGAGGTCGTGGTCATGCCCACGGCCCAGGCCTCGGCGACGCTAGTTCACCGGAAATAGAGGGACACAATACCAATTTCCGAAATTCTTCGGGCTTCCATCAAACAGCGACGAAATTCGGAAATTGGTATTGTGTCCCCGAATTAGCAACTAGCGGCGGCCGGAGGCCATCCGGGCCGAGGCGGGGAGGCGGCGGAGACGGAGCATGGCCCAGATCCCAAGCACGGGTCCGATGGCCAGCGGGACAAACGCCCAGCGCCATGTTACGAGACGCTCGAGTGCCGGGACGAGGCAGATGGTTGCGAGCGTCAGCAAGAAACCCAGGCTGGTCTGAAGCGTCAGGACCGTTCCCGTTCTATCGGCCGGGCAAAGTTCACTGACACCGGCCGAAAATTGGGCCGAATCGGCGACCACGGCGAAACCCCAGACGAGACAGAGGGCAGAGAGAAGCCAGGGATTCCGGCCGAAGAAAAGGCCCGCGAGAAGACAGCTCAGTCCGCTCAGGGCCATCGCCCCCGACGTCACCGCGGTCCTGCCGAGACGGTCGGCCAGCCTCCCCGCGGCGAGGCACCCGGCCGCGCCGGCCGCGATAAAAGCGAAGCCGGCCAGGCCGGCCCATCTCTCGGCGATCCCCGAGCCGCGGAAGCTCGCGACTAGGAAAACCGGGACCCAGGTCCAGGCAGCGTAGAGCTCCCACATGTGGCCGAAGTAGCCCAGGTTGGCGAAAAGGATCGCCTTGTCGCGCCAGATCTCGCCCGAGTACCTCCAATCGAACCGCGGGGATGCGGCCCGGGAAGGTCCTTCATGGACGAAGAGGAAGGCGACGAGGCCGCCGCCGGCCGCGAGGAGGCCGCTCGCGCGGAGCACGAATCCCCAGTCCGAAACCCCGCCCAGGACCTTAATGAGATGCGGGGCGGAGGAGCCGAGGGTCAAGGCCCCGACCAGGAGACCGATGCCCCAGCCGCGGTCATCTTTGGTCCAGGTGGCCATGATCTTCATTCCGACCGGATAAACGCCGGCCAGAAAGAGCCCGGTGAGGAAGCGGAGGAGCAGAACGGCCGTCAGGTTTGAACCCATGGCCGGGATGAGAAAGGTCGCGGCGCCTGCGAGCAGGGCCGACATGGGAAAAAGCCTGCGGGAGGGAATTCGGTCGGCCAGGTTGAGGACGGCCGAGCCGAACGCGCCGATAACGAACCCGAGTTGTACAGACATGGTCAGCCAGGCCTGGCCGGCCCCCGTCAGCTTCCAGGCCGCGGCGAGGGCGGGCACGACCGCCGACGCCGAGAACCAGACCGACATCGCCAACAATTCCGCCAGGGATATGAGATACAAGGCCTGCCGCTTGGTCATCCGTCCACCTGTCCGGGTTATTCTCCGATAGATGGGCCGGGGATGCAAGGGGCCGGGGGCCTGATGTACTTCGTCTCCGACCGGGGGAGCGGCATCGCCAACCTCTTCACTCAGAAGTTCGGCACCGAGGATAACCACGTCCTGGCCACGCCCCAGCAGGTGATGGCCGTCCAATTGCGCGACGGCGAGAAACAGCCGTTCATGTCCGACGGCGGCGACCGCGGCCTTGACCATCCGTCTGCCCTATGTTATCAAACACCTGAGGCAAGAGACGCCAAGGGACCATGCTGACCGAATCCGATACTCGGGCGAAGCTAATCGACCCCGCCATTCACAGGCGCGGCTGGACGGAAGACCTCATTCGGCGGGAAGAAACCGCTGGCGCCATAGAAATCGGGGACAGCGGCCCGCGCCGCCGGTCCCGAGGCCGTATCGACTACGTCCTCAGGGTCAAGGCCACTCTGGATAGCCAGCCGGTCGCCGTCGCCCTCATCGAAGCCAAGGCCGAGCATCTGCCCCCAACTCACGGGCTCGAACAGGCTAAGCTCTATGCCGCCTGTAAGCGGCTTAACGTCCCATTCGTCTACTCGAGCAACGGACACCTTTTTGTCGAATTCGATAGGTTCACCGGCCAGACATCTGCGCCAGCGCCCTTGACCGATTTCCCCGCCCCGGCCGACCTGCGCGCCCGTTATGAAAAGCACATGGGTTTTACTCTGGATCTTCCGGCCGCGCGCCCGCTCCTCGTCCGCTATGCCGGTGGGGAAGCCACGCGGCGCTATTACCAGGACGCCGCGATCCGCGCTGTCCTTGAAAAGACTGCTCGCGGCGAAAAACGTGCCCTGCTTGCTCTGGCAACGGGCTCGGGCAAGACGTTCATCGCCGTAAATCTTCTCAAACGGATCGCCGATGCCGGCCAGCTCCGTCGCGCCCTGTTCGTCTGCGACCGGGACGAACTCCGGTCCCAGGGACTTTCAGCCTTCCAGAACGTGTTTGGGGCCGACGCCGCCGCGGTCACGGGTGATAATCCCCAGAAAAACGCTCGAATTCTCGTCGCTACCTATCAAACGCTCGACGTGGACACGGACGACGCCGACGCGAACTTCCTCCTGACCCACTATCCCGAGAACTACTTCAGCCACATCGTCATCGACGAGTGCCACCGTTCCGCCTGGGGCAAGTGGTCCCAGGTTCTCACCCGTAATCCCCTGGCCATCCAAGTCGGGTTGACCGCGACACCTCGACGCCTCGACATCAGGGAAGAGACCAAGGAGTTCCGTAACGATGCTCAGATCACGGCCGACAACATCCGCTGGTTCGGCAAGCCGGTCTATGAATATGACATGGCCCAGGGCATCGAGGACGGCTATCTTGCCGCTTGCGAAATACGCCGGTTCGACCTCTTTCATGACAACAAGAAAGTGAATGAGCGGGAGAGCGGCGTTTCGCGAGACGACCTGGCCGGGAAGAAACTTAAGGATGCTTCTACAGGAGAAGGGCTCACTAAAGACGAAGCCCGCGACTACTATGACGCACCCAGTCTGGAGGACCATCTCCTGATGCCCGAGCGCGTCGCGGCGATGTGCGAGAGCCTTTTCGAACAACTCCTGGCCGTCGGCGAGCCCGAGCAGAAGACGATCATCTTCTGCCGCAGGGATAGGCATGCCGATGACGTCGCGGCGACGTTGAACAATCTCTACGCCGATTGGTGTGCCGGCAAGAAACGTCAACGGGCCGAGCCGTATGCTTTCAAATGCACCGCGGCCTCAGGCGGCAACGAGTACCTGGCTGACCTGCGCGGAGCTTCGCGCCGCTATTTTATCGCCACGACTGTGGATTTGCTGAGCACGGGTGTCGATGTTCCATGCGTTCGTAATATCGTCTTTTTCAAATATGTCCGCTCGCCGATCGCATTTTATCAGATGGTCGGGCGCGGGACCCGGCTCTATGCCCCGGACGGCAAGCTCATGTTCCGTGTCTTCGATTATACCGACGCGACGCGGCTCTTCGGTGAGGAGTTCCGCGAGAAATATAGGCCGCCTCGCGAGCGCAAGTACAAGCCTTCAGCGGAGGGAGAAGCTGAGCGCGTGCTTCTGGTCGAAGGCTTCCAGGTCCGGGTCACTGCTGCCGGGCGCTATATTGTGACTGACGAAGACGGAAAGGCCATGCCAGTGACCGTCGAAGAATACAAGGAACGGCTGGCCGCCCGGTTGGTTAAGGAAGCGCCGACGCTCGAGAAGTTCCGTTCGGTCTGGGTCGTCCCGCCCAGGCGCCGGGATCTGATTTCCCATCTGCCCGACGCCGGACGGTCCGCTCCCATGGTCCGCAGTCTCGAGGGCATGCTCGATTATGACCTTTATGATGTCCTAGCCGAGCTCGGCTACGGTATGGCACCCAAAACCCGAGGAGAGCGGGCTGATTCCTTCACCTACAAGCACGAGGCCTGGCTGAAAGGGATGCCGACGGAGACGGCAGCCGTCATCCGCGCCGTCGCTGGACAATTCGCCCGGGCCGGCACCGAAGGGCTGGAGAATCCGGCCGTATTCCAGACGCCCGAGGTCGTCGGCGCCGGCGGCCTGGCCGCCCTGAAAGCGATGGGCAAGCCCTCCGAAATCCTCATGGAGACCAAGGAAAGGATGTTCGAGACATGAAAACCAAGACGAGGCTTCCTTCCGGACACTCGAAGAGCGCGCGGCAGGCTTCAGCCGTAACGAAGGATGGCATATACCAACTAAAAGTCGTCTTGGCGGGCTCCAAACCTCCGATCTGGCGCCGGATCCAAGTCCCCGGCAGCCTCAGGCTGGCGGTCTTGCACAAAGTTTTACAGTGGGCGATGGGCTGGGAGGATGACCATCTTCATGAATTCGTCATCGGCGGGACCAATTATGGGCCTTCGGCATCGTCGGACAATCTGTTCGCGCCCGAGATGCGCGATGAAAGCCGGGTCAGGGCGAAGGACGTTATTCCCGCGACCGGGAAATCGTTCCGCTATATCTATGATTTCGGAGACGATTGGATCCACGAAATCACGGTAGAGAAAGCCGATCTCCCAAATGAAGGGGCATCGTATCCCCGGTGCCTTGAAGGAGAGAATGCCTGTCCGCCCGAGGACAGCGGCGGCCTTTACGGATACTACGGGAAACTGGAAATCATCAAGGACACCAATCATCCTGAACACGAAGAGATCAAAGAGTGGATGGGCGGAAGATTCAACCCCTCGTTCTTCAATCTTGAGGCCGTGAACCGGCGTCTCCGAGGACTTTCCAAGGCATGAGCCCAAGAAAACACAGCGGGAGCCCGGAAATAAAAAGGCCCAAATGGGCCCGATGGCCTTCGCCATCCACCTCCGGATAACCGGATTGGCTATAATATCTAAGACAAACCTATGAATGTCAATAGAAGATTGAAAGAGCAGCCAACTTTACCCCCCGGCTGGCGGTGGGTGGAACTAGGGGAGGTGTGTGAAATTATTGCAGGTCAGTCTCCCCCTGGTCATACTTATCGAAAAGCCCCAGAGGGCCTCCCGTTTTTTCAAGGAAAAGCTGATTTCGGCCAGCGGCATCCGATTCCTCGAGCCTGGTGTGTCGAGCCAACAAAGTTAGCAAAAGCAAAGGACATACTCATATCAGTAAGAGCACCCGTTGGGCCAACTAATGTTGCCAACCAAGAATGCTGTATCGGGAGAGGGCTTGCTGCTGTTCGGTGTGGGAATAGCATTGAAATGGACTTCCTTTTGTTCTGGATAAAAAAAGAAGAAAGTAACCTAGAGAGAAAGGGAAGTGGAAGCACCTTCGGGGCAATCAATCGCAAGGAGCTTGAAGACTTCGCCGTACCCCTCCCGCCCCTATCCGAGCAAAAGCGCATTGCTGCCATTCTCGATGAGCAGACGGGGGCTGTGGAAAAAGCGCGAGCCGCCGCTGAGGCTCAGCTTGAGGCGGCAAAGGCGCTCCCGGCAGCTTATCTGGGTCAGGTCTTTCCTAAGGAAGGACAGGAATTGCCTCCCGACTGGCGGTGGGCTAGATTAGGAAATACTGCAACACTCTTGCCATCGAAATCCATTGCTACTGAAGGGGACGTCGAAGTCCAAGCAGTTACCACCGCGTGTCTCACGGAAGGCGGATTTTCTTATGATGGCATAAAAACTGGCCACATGAGGGCAAAAGACGTACCAATGTGTATTTTGAACCCGGGCGAAATTCTTATCGCTCGAAGCAACACGGCCGAGCTTGTTGGCCGGGTTTCTCTTTATAAAGGTGCTGCCAATCAGATCGTCGCCTCGGATCTCACGATCAGGATAAGAACAGCCCATGATGTACATCCGGAATTTCTCACAAACTATCTTTCTTTTTTATTCATAAGCGGATATTGGAGATCGAAGGCTGGTGGAGCCAGTGGATCGATGAAAAAAATAACGCGGCCGCATATAGAGAACCTCCAAGTCCCAGTATGTGAAATGGCCGAGCAAAAACATATCGCGGCCGTTCTGAATGAGCAAATGGCATCCACGGAACGGCTCCGGAACGATATCGAGAAACAACTCCATGAGATAAATTCCCTGCCTGCGGCGTTATTAAGAAGGGCGTTTAATGGAGAGCCCTGACCATGGCAAAGAATAAAATCCAAGAAAAAGCAGATAGGTGGATTCCTGGTGAAAGAAAGGGGGAAATAGTCCTCTATCGGACAGCCGGCGGCCCTGCGGCCTTAGAGGTACGCCTTGAGCGGGATACTGTCTGGCTTGACGCGCATCAGATGGCTGCCCTATTCGGGCGTGATCGTACCGTTATCCTTAAACACATCCACAACATCTACTCTACCAATGAGTTAGCCGAGAAATCAACCTGTGCAAAAAATGCACAGGTTGCTGCTGATGGCAAGATCCGCCAGATCGACCTTTTCAGCCTTGACATGATAATCTCCGTCGGCTACCGGGTGAATTCCAAGCGTGGGACCCAGTTCCGTATCTGGGCCACAAACGTTCTGAAGGACCATATCGTCAAGGGGTACACGGCGAATGAGCACCGCCTCAAGGAGCTTCGGCAGTCGCTTCAGCTCGTCGAGCACGTCCTGGACCATTACGAAGTTACGTCGGATGAGGCCAAAGCACTGTTGCGCGTGGTCACGGACTACGCCTATGCCTTGGACCTTCTCGACGATTACGACCATCAGAAGATCCCTGCCGCGCCCGTTCAAAAAGGCCGGGCGAATTCGATTTCCTACGACGAGGCTCAAAGCATTATCGAGCGGCTCCGTGAGAAATTCGGCGCTTCGGACATTTTCGGCCGCGAGAAGGACGACAGCCTCCATAGTTCACTTAACGCCGTCATGCAGACGTTCGACGGGAAGGACGTTTATCCCGGTCTCGAAGAGAAGGCGGCCCATCTCCTCTATTTCCTGGTCAAAAACCACAGCTTCGTGGACGGCAACAAACGAATCGCGGCGGCGCTATTCCTCTGGTTCATGGAGAAAAATGGTTCGCTTTATCATCAAGACGGCACGAAGCGAATTGCCGATACCGCTCTTGTGGCCATAACGCTCCTCATTGCGGAGAGCTCGCCGCGGGAAAAGAATTCGATAATCCGCATTGTCATGAATCTCATCAGCAAAAGGAAGTAGATATGGCCAGAGCGAGGAAAAATGGAAACGGCAAGCGGCTGAATTCGCAGGGATCCGTAAATTCTGCCGTCAAGTCCATATGCGATGTCATGCGGCGTTCGAACTGCGCCGGCGCCCTGCAATACGTGCCGGAGCTGACTTGGCTCCTTTTCCTTCGGATCCTGGACGAAAAAGAGGCCCGGGAGGCGGAGGAGTCGGAGGCCGTTAGCGCGGAATACATACCCTCGCTTGAATCTCCTTTCCGCTGGAAGGATTGGGCCGACCCTAAGGGGCCCAAGCGCGTAGAACTTCAGAACGGGGCTTTAGGCGGTTTTTTCGGCTTCGTCAACGGCGAGCTTTTACCCCATTTGCGGGGGCTCCGAGAGCGGCCCAACGCATCCTCCAGGCAGAAAGTTATCAGCGAAATATTATCCGGCGTCGAGCGTGTTCGCATCGATACCGAGCGAAACTTCCTCGACGTCTTGGACAAAGTCGACGAAATCACAAACGAATCCATCGACCCCACTCACGTTTTTCCGCTTTCCCAGGTCTATGAGGGACTTCTCCTTAAGATGGGAGAGAAGGGCAACGACGGGGGGCAGTTTTTCACGCCCCGTGAGGTCATCCGGGCCATGGTCAGGGCGATCGGCCCGAAAACCGGAGAGACGGTTTATGACCCCTGTTGCGGAACAGGCGGCTTCCTTGTCCAGTCGTTCCTCTACATGCGGGAGCATTCGAAAGCTGGCGTGACCCCCGACAAGATCGATGCCCTCGCTCAACGGACCTTCTATGGCCGGGAGAAGGAAAATCTCATCTATCCGATCGCCCTGGCTAACCTGATCTTGCATGGCATCGACGAGCCGCGGCTCTGGCACGGCAACACTCTCACGGGGAATGAAATCTACGGCGGGCTCTATCAGGACGCGCCGGCTCTCTTCGACGTCGTCCTGACGAACCCTCCTTTTGGGGGCAAGGAAGGCAAAGAGGCCCAAACTCGTTTCGCCTACAAGACGGGAGCGACACAGGTCCTCTTCCTCCAACACGTTATCGATTCGCTCAAGCCGGGCGGACGATGCGGGATCGTTCTCGACGAGGGGGTTCTTTTTCGGACGAATGAAACGGCCTTCGTCCAAACCAAGCGCAAATTGCTCGATGACTGCGACCTATGGGCCCTGATCAGCCTCTCCGGCGGGGCGTTCGTCAACGCGGGGGCCGGCGTCAAAACTAATCTACTCTTTTTCACCAGGGGAAAACCGACGGAGCAGATTTGGTATTTCGACCTTTCGGACATTAAGGTAGGGAAAAAGTCACCTCTCACGGTGGCGCATTTTGAGGAATTCTTCAAACTGCTGCCGGAGCGGGCCGAAAGCGAGCGGAGCTGGACGGTCACCCGGGCCGAGATCGAGGAACGGGGCTATGACCTCAAGGCGGTCAATCCCAACCGTAAGGTCGTCGTGGACGAACGGACCCCAGAGCAGATCCTGGACGAGATCGAAGCCAAAGGCCAAGAGGTCGCCGAAGCGCTGGCGACGTTGCGCGCCAGACGCTGAACGAGAGAACGTCCTGCCCATACGCTAAACTGATTGAATTCCCCCTTGACATAATAATCAGATATCTGATAATCTGAATACAGAATTTACGACGGGAGAGCCGCCATGGACAATGCCAAACCATATAAATCTCAGATAAGAGAACGCGGGCAATTGACCATCCCAAAGAAAGTGCGGGAAAAGGGAACCCTATATGACGGAGAAAACGTTTCCATCATCCCCATTGGCGACTCCATTCTGGTCACTCCGCGAAAACTCGAACTCGATGAAGCGCGCCGGGAGCTGGGCAGGATCATGAAGGCCTCGGGTGCAACGCTCGAGGAGCTGATCGAAGGCCTCGAGGACGAGAGGCGTGCCCTCTTCGAGGAGACCTATGGCGAAAAGAAGTCTTAGGATCTTCCTCGATTCGAACGTGATCCTATCCGGCCTGGTATCATGGAGGGGAGCGCCGCGCCTGATCCTCGATATTCTGAGCCTGGATCTTCCGGCCCTGACGGGCTTGACGGGATGCTACAATCTCATCGAGATCGAGCGGAATATCGGGAAGAAAATGCCCGAGGCACTCCCGGCCTACCGCCGATTTCTGCCCAAACTGAAGCTCGAGGTCATTTCCGTACCTGCCCCTGAGGAGTTGGCCCCTTTTAGGGGCGCCGTGGGGGACAAGGATTTGCCTGTCCTAGTTTCGGTCGTCAACGGGAAGGCCGATTATTTCGTGACGGGCGATAAAAATCTGATCTCTCAGATCGGCCAAAAGGGTGGCTTTCCCTTTAAGACGGTCAGTCCGGCTGATCTTCTAGATAAGATGTTGCTTGGAATCCTGATAGGAAACAGCATCCCTCTTTGACATTTCAGGGCGCTTATCTATAATAAAGGTCCGTCTTTACGGGCCGACGGTCAACGCGGCCGCCTCGAGGCCGGCCAAGTGTCGCGGGGCCCGCACTCCATGGACGAAAGGCGCACAAGTCGTTGATTTTCGGGGCGGGAACGGACATCATCGAGGTCCAAAGGGTCGAGGAGAAGCTCGTCCGCACGGAGAGCCTCAAGACAAAGCTCTTCACTCCGACCGAGATCGCCTACTGCGAATCCAAACACCGCCCGGCCATGCATTTCGCCGCCCGGTTCGCGGCCAAGGAGGCCTTCCTCAAGGCCATGGGCACGGGCTGGAGCGGCGGCCACAAGTTCTCCGAGATCGAGGTCGTCAACAACGCCCTGGGCAAGCCCGAGCTTTTCATCCACGGCAAGGTCAAGGAGTTCTGCGAGGCCCACGGCATCTCGTCCATGGAGGTCTCGCTTACCCATATCAAGGACCTGGCCTCGGCCGTCGTCGTCCTCGAAATGAAATCGTCACAACCCTGAACGGAGAGGAATCACTCATGTCGAACATCGGATCGTACGACGAACGCGTCAAGAATTTCTCCTGGACGATCGCCGAAAATGAACTCGGCTACAGGCCGGGCGACGTCATCAACATCGGCTGGTACTGCACGGACCGGATCTGCCAGCAGGGGAAAGGCTCGAAGGTCGCCCTCCACTGGGAAGGCCACACCGGCGCCGAAAAGACCTATACCTACAACGACATCCGCCTGGCCTCGAACACCGTCGGCGCTTTCCTCCGCGGTCTCGGCCTGAAGGACGGCGAGCGCGTCTGCCTGTTCATGGACAAGATCCCCGAGCTCTACCTCGGCTTCCTCGGCATCCTGAAGATCGGGGCCATCGCCCAGCCGCTGTTCTCGGCCTTCGGTGACGAATCGCTCTTCGTCCGTCTCTCCAACGCCGAAACTTCCGCCGTCATCACCCAGAAGAAACACGCCCCCAAGGTCCGCAAGATCCTCGAGAAACTGCCCCACATCCGTCACATCATCCTTGTCGACCACGACGGCGTCACCCCGCTCAAGGACCGCGAGGTCGCCTTCTCGCTCGAGAAGGCCGCTCCGGTCGAGCACCTCGACATCCATCCGACCAAGGCCGAGTCGGCCTCCGTCCTCCACTACACATCGGGTACGACGGGCATGCCCAAGGGCGTCCAGCACGTCCATTACTCCCTGATCTCTCAGTACTTGACGGCCAAGTGGGCCCTCGACCTCCGTGAAGACGACATCTACTGGTGCACGGCCGACCCGGGCTGGGTCACGGGCACTTCATACGGGATCATCGCGCCATTCGCCATCGGCGTCACCCAGTGCGTCCTCGACGCCGGGTTCTCCGCCGAAGCATGGTACAGGTGGATCGAGAAGCGCCGGGTGACGATGTGGTACTCGGCGCCGACGGCCATCCGCTCCCTGATGAAGGCCGGCGACGAGATCATTAGAAAATTCGACCTGTCCTCCCTCCGCCATCTGGCAAGCGTCGGCGAGCCCCTCAACTCCGAGGCCGTCGTCTGGTCGCAGAAAGTCTTCGGGATGCCGTTCTATGATACCTACTGGCAGACCGAGACCGGCTCGATCGTCATCAGCAACTACCCGGACATGGAGGTCCGGCCGGGCTCGATGGGCAAGCCCTTCCCGGGCATCACCGGGACCGTCCTCGACCCGGTCAAGAACGAGCCCTACGCGACGCACGGCAAGATCGGCCTGGTCGCCCTCAAGTTCGACTGGCCGTCACGCATGCGCACGTACTGGAACAACGAAGAAGCCTTCCAGAAGAAGTTTCGCAACGGCTGGTATATCACCGGGGACCGCTCCAAGATCGATAAGGACGGCTACTTCTGGTTCGCCGGCCGCGACGACGACATCATCAACACGGCCGGCCATCTCGTCAGCCCGTTCGAGGTCGAATCGGCCCTCCTCGAGCACCCGGCCGTGGCCGAGTCGGCCGTCGTCAGCAAGCCCGACCCGATCAACCTCGAGGTGGTCAAAGCCTTCGTCACCCTCAAGCCCGGCTTTACGGCCAGCAAGGACCTCGACCTCGAGATCATGAACTTCATCCGCAAGAAGCTCTCGCCCCTGGCCATGCCCCAGGAGATCGAGTTCGTCCCGTCGCTCCCCAAGACGCGGAGCGGCAAGATCATGCGCCGCATCCTCCACGCCAAGGAGTGGGGCGAGGAGATCGGCGACACGTCCACCCTCGAAAACGATTGATAAAGGAGATAAATTATGGCCGACGAATTAAAAGACATCGTTCTGAACTACGTCACGAAAGAGTACCTCGAGGACGACAGCGATCCCCTGACCTACGAGACGCCCCTCATTTCCGGCGGCATCGTCGATTCGTTCTCGATGGTCTCCCTGAAGCGTTTTCTCGAGAACAAGTACGGGATCTCCATCCCGGACGACGAGGCCACGCCCGAGGCCTTCGACTCGGTCAACAAGATCGTCTCTCTCGTCCAAAGATTCCTGGCGAAGAAGGGGTAAGGCCATGGCTTACAGCGACAAGATCCGCGGCACGTACCAGGCCCAGATCAAGGGCATTCAGGACGCCGGGCTGTTCAAACAGGAGCGGTTCATCCACTCGCCCCAGGCGGCCGATATCGAGGTCGAATTCCCGACCGGCTCGCCTCTCAAGAAGGTCATCAATATGTGCGCCAACAACTACCTCGGGCTGTCGAGCCATCCCGATGTGGTCAAGGCCGCCCACGAGGGCCTCGAGAGCCGCGGCTACGGCATGTCGTCGGTCCGCTTCATCTGCGGCACCCAGGACATCCACCGCGAGCTCGAGCGGAAGATGACCGAGTTCCTGGGGACCGAAGACACCCTCCTCTTCCCCTCCTGCATGGACGCCAACGCCGGCGTCTTCGAGGCCATCCTGACCAAGGACGATGTCATCATCTCCGACCGGCTCGTCCATGCTTCGCTCGTCGACGGCATCCGCCTCTGCAGCGCCATGCACGACACGATCAAGCACTCCGACATGGGCCACCTCGAGGAGAAGCTCCAGCTCCACGCCGACAAGCGCTTCAAGCTCGTCGTCACCGACGGCGTCTTCTCCATGGACGGCGACACGGCCAAGCTCGACGAGATGGCCGCCCTCTGCGAAAAATATGACGCCATGCTCCTCGTCGACGACTCCCACGCGTCCGGGTTCATCGGCAGGACCGGCCGTGGCACCCACGAGAAGTGCGGCGTCGTCGGCAAGATGGACGTCATCACGACGACCTTCGGCAAGGCGCTCGGCGGGGCCTCCGGCGGCTGTGTCAGCGGACGCAAGGAACTCGTCGAGCTGTGCCGCCAGCGGGCCAGGCCTTATCTCTTCTCGAACACCATCGCCCCGGTCGTCGTCGCCGGCGTCCTCAAGGTCATGGACATCATCTCCAAGTCGACCGAGCGGCGGGACAAGCTGGAGAAGAACGCGGCCTATTGGCGTAAAGGCCTGACCGAGGCGGGATTCGTCCTCAGGGAAGGGGACACGCCCATCGTCCCGGTCATGCTCTTCAACGCCAAGCTGGCCCAGGACGTCTCGCGGGCCCTTTACGACGAGGGCATCTACGCCATCGGCTTCTTTTTTCCGGTCGTTCCCCAGAGCCAGGCCCGGATCCGGACCCAGATCTCGGCCGGGCACGAGATCCACCATCTCGACAAGGCCCTCGCCGCTTTCACCAAGGTCGGCCGGAAGTTCGACATCCTCGGCAAGACGAAGCAGGAGATCATCGCCAAGTACGGGATATAAGATCGCATCGCCAAAATTCATGCCGGCTTGCGCGTTGGATTATAATAGATGGCTATGACCAAAGATCGTTCGGGAATCCGACGAGCCGCCCTGGCGGTCCTCGCCGTTATCCTGCTCGGCGCCGGCATCGTCGTTTCTCCCGCCTGCGGCAGGCGCAACCCAGCCCTGAAGCACGTCATCTTCTTCATCGGCGATGGGATGTCGGCCGAGTCGGAGGTCGCGGCCAGCCGCTACCTCTACGGGACCGACGACGGCCTCGCCTGGCAGAAGTTCCCGGCCAAAGCCTATGTCGCGACGTGGGATGTCAACGTCTACAACGGGAACGCCCGAAAGGCCCGCCGCCCTCCTTATTCTCGATCGTCGTTCACGCCCCTGCTCGGCTATGATGTGAAAGCGGACGGCACCAGGCCGCACACGGACCGGGACTCCGGACATCCCTTCCCGCCCGGGCCGGCCACGGATTCGGCCTCGGCGGCGACGGCCCTGGCCACGGGCTTCAAGACCGACTCCGGCAACCTCGCCTGGCTCCCGGGAGACCCTCCGGACGGCCAGCTGACCACGATCGCCGAAGAATACCGGGCCAGGACCGGCGCCGGGATCGGCGTCGTCAGTACCGTCCCCTTCGACCACGCCACCCCCGCCGGCTTCGTCAGCCACAACACCAGCCGCAACTCCTACTACACCGGCCTCAAGGGATACAAGGGCCTGGGCATCGCCGACGAGATCATCCTCCGTGTCAAGCCCGACGTCGTCATCGGCGGCGGACATCCGCTCCTCGACAACCCCGACTTCAATCCCAAACGGGGTTACATATCGGAATCCCTGTATCTCGGCCTCAAGACGTCCCCGGACTATCTGCTGGTGGAAAGGATACCCGGCGGCGACGGAGGCCGGGCCATCGTCGATGGCGCGGCGGCCGCCCGCCGGGCCGGCAAGAAGCTTTTCGGCCTGTTCGGCGGCAGGGGCGGCAACTTCGAGGTTCCCCTGGCCGAGGACGCCCCCGGGCGACCCCGCGTCGTTCCCGGAAACAAAGAGAATCCGACGCTCGCCGAAGCGACGCTCGCCGCGCTCGACTATCTCGGCGGAGACCCCGACGGGTTTTTCTTGATGGTCGAGCAGGGCGATATCGACTGGGCCAGCCACGACAACGATTTCCGTGGGATGATCGGCTGTGTCGCCGATCTCGACGGGGCGGTTCGGGCGGCGACGGCCTTCGTCGACCGTCCGGGGGACGCCATAGACTGGACGAACACCGTCCTGGTCGTGACCGCCGACCATGCCACCGGCGGGCTTGTCATCGATAGCGCGAAACGTCTCGGCCTCGGGGACCTTCCCCGCCAGGAACCGCGGGTCGCCTATCCGGAAGCTCCGCCTCCCGTGGGCAGCGACAGGGGAGTGGCCGCGAACGGGGTCACGCTCAAGACCCCCGTCTTTGCCTCTCCCAACGTCTATCCCGACGGGGACGTTTTTTTCGGCACGGCGGGGCACACGAACGAACTCGTCGGCCTGACGGTGGCCGGCGCCGCGGCCGGCTATCTCATGAAATACCGCGGGACCTGGTATCCGGGGCTTATCATCGACAACACCCAGATCAACGCCGCGCTTCGTGAGGCCCTGGGCCTCGGCGCTCTCGGACGCCGCTCTGCCCGGGGGTCCTGAGCTCCATCATTTCAACTCTTTGATCCGGATGTTCCGGAACTCGACGATCGCGCCGTGGCCGAGGAACCCGATGTGTCCGGACTCGCGTTTCAAGCCGGGATGGTCGTGGCCGTCGATCGTCCCGCCCGCGGCGGCGGCGTCGATGTCGGCGTCCACGATAGTGGTCCCGTTGACGACGACAGCGACATGCCGGCCCTGGACGGTGACCTCCTCGGCATTCCACTCCCCGACGGGCTTCAGCACGCCGCGGCGTGCCGGCACGACGCCGTAGATCGAGCCGTGATACTGATAGGGCTTGAGGCCCCAGTAGACGGGTGATCCGTCTTCCAGGATCTGGATCTCCATGCCGGCATAGGCGGCGTCGCCCTCGAGCGGGGCGCGGACGCCCAGTCCGTTATTCGCGGCGGGGGGCAGCTTGAATTCGAAGCGGAGGACGAAGTCCGCGTATTCTTTCACGGTGTAGAGGTTGCCGCTGCCGAGCTCGGGATGGATGACGATCTTCCCGGCCGCGGCGGCATAGCCCTGGGTGTCGCCCGTCCAGCCTTCGAGGTCGCGGCCGTTGAAGAGAGGCACGAACCCGTCGGCCGTCTCGGCTTCGGCAAGTTGCGGGACACGGGTATCGCGGGGGATCTCGCGGATAAAGATGTTCCTGAAATAGAGCGGGTTGCCGTGGGCCTGGAGCTCGATCGAACCCGAGGGATAGATCGACTTGTCCCTTTCCCAATAATTTTCGAGGACGGTGTTATCGACGACCAGCCGGTCGTTGAGATAGACGGTGACGCGCTCGCCGATCATGAAGATGCGGAACGTGTTCCATTCGCCGACGGGACGGTCGGCCTTTTCCAGGGGCTGGCTCGGCCCCTTCTGGTTGTTGTAGAGGCCGCCCGAGCCCGCCGGGTTAGCCGCGGCGTCCCAGATCTGGACCTGCGGCGATCCCCGGAGATAGAGGCCGCTGTCACCGCCCTTCTCGATCTTCCAGTCGACGAGGAGTTCGAAGTCGGCGTAGTCGCCGAGAGCGTACAAGCTCTCGCCCTTGCCGTCGAAGACGAGGACGCCGTCGATGACCTTCCAGTGGGCCCGCATGCGCCCGTCGGCCTCGGCCTGGGCCGTGGCCAGTTCCGCGGGCGTCATCTTAGCCCGCGCGGGCGGGTCGGCGACGAGCCCCTTCCAGCCGCCGAGTCCGCGGCCGTCAAAAAGCGGGACGAAACCGCCCTGGCGCAGGCGCTCGATGATGATCTTGGCCACCCGCTCTTTCTCGGCCGGGTCGGCGAGGGAAGCCTCGACGCGCCGGAGCACCGTGGTGGCCTCGTGGCCCGAGAGCCAGCGTTCAGAGGGCTCCTGTTCCGACGCAAGGTCCAGAAGCCCCGCCGCCGCGGTCTCGCGGAGGGAGGGGTTCGCCAGGTATCCGGCGAGGAGCCGGAGCGACTCCGGTTCGCGGATGGCCGCGACACCGGCGAGGACGGCCTTCCGATCGGCATCGTCCATGGGCAGGGCGAGGAGGGCCTGAAGACGCTCGAGCTTTTTCGGATGAGACATGTTGGCCCGGCCGACGAGCCGGACATAGCCTTCGACGGCCAGGAGAAGATGCTTCTTAGTCCGCGTCGTCTTCACGATGCGCAGAAGTTCATCGGCCGCTTGATAATCGGGCCACTGCGAAAGGGCGTAGACGGCGACGGACTGCACCTGGGCGTCCGTCGTCCCGTATTCCTCGAGGGCCGCTTGAAGCGGCCTGGCCCCGCCGATCTTCGGCAGGAGGCGAAGAACGGCGATCTTCCCGGCGGGCGTAGCGTTTTTCAAGAGGACAAGGAGGGCGTCGGCCCTATTCGTGGGGTCGGGATTGCGGCGGACCGCCGACGCGACGGCCTCCTGCAGACGCAGGATGTCGTTGCCGTCAACGGCTGCCTCCAACATGGCCACGAGGCGCGGCAGATCCTTTTCGCCGGCGAGATTGGCCAGAGCTCCGACGGCGGCCGAGCGGACGGCCGGTTCCGGGTCTTGGGCCAGCATGAACACGCGGTCGATCTCATGCCGCGCGCCCTTCTCACCGAGGACCTCGATGAGGACGGCCTTGGCCGGCAGGGGAGTGGAGTCGAGGAGACGAACGCATTCGGGGACGACCAAGTCGGCCCGGTAGCCGAGAAGGCTTGTCCTCAGTGCCGCGGCCTCATCTTCATCGGCCGGACCGGCCAGCCGGAGGAGGTCGGGAAGAACGGCCTCGCCGCCGAGGAGGGTCGCGGCGGGTATGGCGGCCAGCCGCACGACCTTGTCCCCGCTGAGAAGACCGTCCCGGACGAAGGGCAGGGCCGAGACATCGCCGCGCCGGCCGAGCATTTCGGTGATCTCGGCCCGGACGGCGGGCCCGCACTGGGCGGCCTTTTCGACCCATCGGGCCGTCGCGTCACTTCCCGGGAGCGACGGGGCCAAGGCGAGGGCGGCGCCGCGAAAGTCGAGGAGAGAGCTATCCATGGCCCGGAGAAGGTCGGGCAGGGCGCGTTCTCCGAGGGCCGAGACGATGAGAGCCAGGGCCTCGGCGGCGATAGAACTTTCTTCAGGCCTGACATACGTATCGAGCACGGCCCTGGCTGCAGTCAGGGCTTCGGATGTCTTCCCGGACTCGGCCAGCCGGCGCGCGTAGAGGAGATAGAGCGAGGGCGCTTCGGACCTCTCCCGGAACGACGCGGCCACGCGTGATCTCGTGAGAACGGGACCCGCCGCGGGGTCGCCGATGTTGGCCAGGGCGAATAGGGCCGTCCGACGCAGCCCTTCGACGCCGCTTTCGGCAAAGCGGAGGATCTTTTTCACCGCTTTGCGGCTTCGGAGCTCACCGAGCGACTTGATGATCACCAGGCGGGCGATCAAGGGCGCCGCGTCGAGCGACTTCAAGAGCGCCCGGGCTGCTTCCGGGCCCCCGATCGTCCGAAGGGCGGCCGCGGCCGGCCCGGCGAGCGTCTCGTCGACGAGGTAGCCGGCCAGGGGCTTGATGGATTCCTTCTTGCCGGCCGCTTGGACCTGGGACAGGAAGAACGCGGCGATATTCTTGTCCCGGCTCCCGGCCAGAGAGGCGAGGAGGGACCGGATGAAGAGGGTGCGCTCGCCCTCGGCCCCGGGCCGCGTGACATAGAAGGCGAGACCGTTGACGGCGAACCGGGCCTTGGCGTCGTCGCCCGCCCCCGGAGCGAGAACACGGCCGCAGACCTCTTGGATGGCGGCCGGGCCCAGCTTCAGGATCTCGGCGCAGAGCCCGTCCCTCGCCGAGGACGTCTCGGCCGGGAAGCGCTCGAGGATCGACGAGACGAGCGGCTTCAGATCCCTCCCCCTCCCGGGGCCGGGGACCTGCCCGGAGGCCGCCAGTCCGCCGGAGGAAACCGCGAGGACGAGACATGCGATCAGGATCTTTTTCATCTTTTCTCTCCTCATGGGGCGCTCAGATATGCCAGGGCGCCCGCATGGGCTGGTCGATGAGGCGGTTGGCTTCCTCGTCGCCGACGAAGCGCTCTTTATCCGGGTCGAAACGGAGTCGCCGTCCGAGCCGGACCGCGATCTTCCCCAGGTTGACGAGGGTGCAGGAGCGATGGGCGTTCCGCTCGTTGAGGGCGAAACGGCGCCTCGTCCGGACGGCCTCTGCGAAGTCTGTGACCTGGGACTCGGGGTCCGGCAGGGTGGCCAGGACGGTCCTGAGGTTGGGGATGTCCGACTCGAAACCCCGGAAGAGCTTCCCGTCCGGGCCCTCAAGGAAGGGCGCGTCCCTGTCCCTGTTCTCCCCGTCGAGGACGATGACACAGCCGTCGGCATATTTCATCTCGATCCGCCGCCAGGCGCCGCAGGCGTCAGGGTGCTGCTGCGGGCAGTCGGCCGAGATCTCGACGGGACTCGTGCCGTCCTTGTCGAGCAGGTATTGGACCGGGTCGAGATAGTGCATGCCCATGTCTCCGAGGCCGCCGCCGTCGTAGTCCCAATAGCCGCGGAACGTGCCGTGGACACGGTGGAGGTTGTAGGGCTTGTAGGGCGCGGGGCCCAGCCAGAAATCGTAGTCGAGCTCGGGTGGAACGGGCTCGGGCCTCAGGTTGGTCAGCCCGCTCCAGTAGAACTTCCAATCGAAACCGGTCGCCGCGCCGACCGTCGCTTTCAGCGGCCACCCCAGGAGCCCGCTCTGGACCACCTTCTTGATCGGCTTGACATCGGTCCCGAAGCCGTAGAAGCGGTCTTCGAAGCGGAACCAGGTGTTGACACGAAAGATGCGGCCGTTGCGCTTGACGGCCTCGACGACGGCGCGGCCTTCGGCGATCGTGCGGGTCATCGGCTTCTCGCACCAGATATCCTTTCCGGCGGCCGCGGCGGCGATGGAGATCAGGGCGTGCCAATGGGGTGGCGTCGCGATGTGGACGATGTCGATATCGGGGCGCTCCAGCACTTCCCGAAAATCCGCGTAGCCGGCGACGCCGGGCCCGGATATCTCCAGGGCCGAGGCCAGGTGCCCGCTGTCGACGTCGCAGACGGCCCGAAGAACGGATCCGGGGTAGCTGAGGTGGCCCCGGCCCATGCCGCCGACCCCGATGACCGCCTTGGTCAGGGTATCGCTCGGGGCGAGGTAACCCTGGCCGCCCAGAACGTGCCGGGGGACGATGGCCAGGGAGGCCGCGGCGGCGGCGCCTGTCCGAATGAATTGCCGGCGGGAGATCTTATGGGAGTGGGACATGGGACGATCCTTTCCTGGGGACATTCGCGGACATTATATTATCATTTTCCGGAAGATTGCGATAAGATGCCCGTCTAAAAATATGAATGATGGATTTGTGTCCTTCTTCCGACATCCCCGTCAAAATCAAGGAGGTCCGCTTGCGTCGAATTCTAGCCAGGTTCAACCGTCCGGCGGCGATCCTGCCGGTCCTAATGGTATTGGGGTTCGCGGCCGCGGCCGGCTTCGCCGCCGCCCAGGATCCGCCGAGGTATCACACCTACGCGGAGATGACGGCGGCGCTCCAGTCGCTGGCCGGCGCCCATAAGACGATTGCCCGGGTCGCGTCCATTG
This sequence comes from uncultured Eubacteriales bacterium, assembly GCA_964652895.1. Classification (GTDB taxonomy): domain Bacteria; phylum Acidobacteriota; class Aminicenantia; order Aminicenantales; family Saccharicenantaceae; genus RBG-16-66-30. Next base: position 32,561 of record CAZZCH010000001.1, on the reverse strand, counting down.
GGAAAACGCGCGGCGGCCGGGACATCTGGGCCGTGGAGATCGCCAACCCGGCCGGCGTCCCGCCGGCCAAACGGCCGGCCCTGCTCGTGGCGGCCAATTTCGAGGGCGACCACCTCATCGGGAGCGAGATCGCCCTCTCCGCCGTCGAATTCCTGCTAAATAATTACCCCGGGAACGCCGAGGTCAAAGACAGGCTCGACAACTCCACGATCTATGTCATTCCCCGGGTCAATCCCGACGGCGCCGAAGGCTACTTCGCCCCCGTCAAGACCGGACAGAAGGCCAACACCAACCCTCGTGACGACGACAACGATGGCCGGATCGACGAAGACGGGCCCGAGGACTTGAACAACGACGGCTTCATCACGATCATGAGGGTCAAGGCCGACGACGGGGAATACATGATCGACCCCGACGAGCCGCGCTTGATGAAAAAAGCCGACCCGAAAAAGGGCGAGTCCGGCGCCTACAAGATATTCTGGGAGGGCAAGGACAACGACGGCGACGGCTTTATCAACGAGGATCCCCCCGGCGGGACCGACATCAACCGGAATTTCACGCACGAGTATCCCTACTATAAGCCGGAGGCGGGGTCCTACATGGTCAGCGAGGCCGAGTCCCGGGCCGTGATGGACTGGATTGTCGCCCACCGCAACGTGGCCGCGATCCTGACCTTCGGCGAGAGCGACAACCTCATCGTCCCGCCGACGAGCGCGGGCCGGTTGGGACCGGCGCGGGAACTCGACCTCGTCCGTTTCGCGGACGCTTCGATGGTCGGCGCCCGGACGGTAGGCATGATCCAGACAGGGGGAGGCTTCGGCCGCGGCGGCCGGTTCGCCATGGGCGAGTTTTCCTTCGAAATGCTGATGGGCGGCGGCCGTCAATCGAGCCGCCAGGGTCAACCCGCCTCGTCCGGTCGGATGCAGATGCCCGACCGGCGTCCGGCGACGACGGTCAACCCGGCCGACTATGATTACTTCAAGGCCGTGAGCGACAAATACATCGAAATGACCGGCATCCGTCAAGCGGCCCTCGTTCGCGAACCGCAAGGCGCTTTCTTCCAGTACGGCTATTTCCAGTTCGGCGTACCCTCCTTCTCGACGCCGGGATTTGGCCTGTCGACAGTCGAATCCTCCGGTCCGCGCCGCATGGGCACGGTGCCCCCGGCTGTTGCCGGCGAGGCTGGTCAGCAGGTTCAGGGCGGACAGGCAGGCCGGCAGCAGTCGAGGGCGGGCGGCTCCGTCACGGCCGTTGTTGTGTCCGGAGCGGGAAGCGGGCAGGAGACCGTGCAAGTGATGCAATCCGGGCGCGGCGGCGACATGGCCCGGATGTTCCAGGGGCAGGCCGGCGGCGCCTCCGAGGCCGGACCTCCCGGCGTCGACAGGCAAATCCTCAGGTGGATGGATGCCGAAAAGATCGACGGTTTCGTCAAGTGGACGAAGACGAACCACCCCGACCTCGGGGAGGTGGAGATCGGCGGGTTCAAGCCCTACGCGGCGACCAACGCTCCGGCGGGGAAGATCGCCGAGCTCGGCGGCGCCCACGCCAAGTTCGCGCTCTACTTGGCTTCGCTCTTCCCCCGCGTGAAGGTGGCGAAGATCGAGACGGTCAACCATGGCGGCGGCATTTTCCGGATCAAGGCGGAGGTCGAGAACACCGGCTTCTGGCCGACTTCTCTCGCCCAGGGACAAACGGCCCGGGCGGTCAAGCCGACCATGGTCCAGCTCGGCGTGGACCCGAAGCAGATCCTTTCGGGAAGCGCTAAAACCAATTTCCTGCCCGTCCTGGCCGGTTCGGGGGCGCGGGCGGAGTACGAATGGCTCATCCGGGGAAAAACCGGCGAGGTCGTGGAACTTGTCGTCCAATCGGAAAAAGGCGGGACGGACACGGCCAAAGTCACCCTGAAGTGAGAGGAGGACGACAATGAAAACACGCAAGATCCTGTCCCTCGTCCTGGCCGGCGCGGCCGGATTGGCCTTGATGGCCGGCCCGGCTCCCGCCCAAAAGGCCTCGGACCCGGCCTTTAAGGTCAAGCTCGATTTCAACCGCTGGCACGACGTTGGCGAACTTTCCGCGGACATGAAAAGGCTCCAGGCCGCCTTCCCCAAATTTCTCAAACTCGAGTCCATCGGCAAGAGCTTCGAGGGCCGCGACCTGATGCTTATGACCATCAACAACCCGGCCACGGGCCCGGAGGCGGGCAAGGCGGCCATGTACATCGAAGCCAACGTCCACGGCAACGAGATCCAGGGCGGCGAGATCTGTCTCTATACGATCTGGTACCTCATGGAAAACTACGGCCGGATCGACGACGTCACCCGGCTCGTCGACGAGCGCGTCTTCTACATCATCCCGACGGTCAACCCCGACGGGCGGCAGTATTTCATGGAAGGGCCCGGGGGCAACGCCCGCACGGGGCACGTCCCCGTCGACGACGACAATGACGGCCTCGTCGACGAAGATCCGGCGGAAGACATCAACGGCAATGGCATCGTCGAGCAGATCCGGATGCTCGTTCCCGGCCGCGGCAACTATCGGATCAGCCGGACGAACCCGAACGTCCTCGAACCCGTGCCCTTCGGCGAAACAGGAGATTATATCCTGCTCGGCTCCGAAGGCATCGACAACGACGGCGACGGGAGGGTCAACGAGGACGGCCCGGGCAGCTACGACCCCAATCGGAACTGGGCGAGCGATTGGCAGCCGGACTATATCCAGAGCGGGGCCATGGACTACCCCTTCCAGCTCCCCGAGGCCCGGGCGGTCAATAATTTCCTGATGGCCCACCCGAACATCTGCGGCGTCCAATCCTACCACAACAGCGCCGGCATGATCCTCCGCGGCCCCGGCTCCGAGACCGCCGGCGAATACCCGATGAGTGACGTCCGCTTCTACGACGAACTCGGCCAGAACGGAGAGCGCATTCTGCCCTTCTACAACTATGTCGTCATCTGGAGCGGCCTCTATACGGTCCACGGCGGCTTTATCGACTGGACGAACGACGGGTTGGGCATCCCCTCGTTCTCGAATGAGCTGTGGAACGGCGAGCAGTATTTCACGAGCCCCGAGCTCAAGGCGCAACAGGCCGATCCCCGGAGCCCCATCGCCCCGAACGTCTCCCGGTATTATTTCGATAAATATCTCGAGTTCGGAGATGAATACGTTGAGTGGAAACCCTTCGATCACCCCCAGTTCGGCAAGGTCGAGATGGGCGGCGTCTGGAAAAAATACCAGGGACGTGTTCCGCCGCGGTTCATGAACGAGGAGCTCTGTCACCGCAATATGGCCTTCTCCCTCTATCAGGCCGACGAGATGCCGCTCATCCAGATGGGCGAGACTTCGGTGGAGAAGATCGGCGGCGATGTCTACCGGGTCTTCGTCGATATCACCAACCCCAAGGTAACGCCGACGATCATGGCCCGGGCCGCCCAGAACAACGTCGTCCGGCCGGACCTCCTGCTCGTCGATGGCAAAAGCGTCGAGGTCATCGCGGCCAGCTTCATCGACAACAAGACGCTCTACAAGATTAACCCTTCTGTGACGCAGCTCATCGACCAGAAGGACCTCAAGCGGATCATCATCCGCAACGGGCACCCGGGGAAGACCACCCGGACGGCCATGCTGCTTGTCAAGGGGGCCGGGACGGTGACGGTGGCCTATGACAGCGTCAAGGGCGGGAAAGCCTCCAAAACGATCACTCTCAAATAGTTCTCCCCTTCTTTACGGGGGGCCGGTCCTTCCGGGGCCGGCCCCTTTTTTTTCGGTTCTTCTCCCGATTCCGCTTTTCTCCGCTCCTGGAGGGGAACCTTTGCGTCGCGCCTCCCGTCTATAAGGTTGACGGATGGAGGTTTCCATGAAAAAAACACTCGTTCTCATCATGCTTGGCGTGGCTTCGGCAGGGGCGTTGTCCGCTTTCGAGACGACGAAGACCCTGAACCTGCCGGCCCAGGGCATCCTGCGCCTCGACGTCAGGGCGGGCGCCGGCTCGCTTGCGATCACGGGCCGCGAAGGGCTGGCCGCGATCGAGGTCAAGGCCGAGGTGGTCGCACCGGGCGTCCGGGACAAGGACATGGAGGAATATCTTCGCGACCGCGTCGAACTGACCCTCGAAAAAAAGGGAGATGTCGCGGTCCTTACAGGCCGTATCCGTGATAGCAACCGGCTCTTCCACTTCGGTGATAACGCACGGATTGACCTGACCGTTATGGTCCCGAAAACCATGGCCCTCGATATCGACGACGGCTCGGGCAACATGGTCGTGGAGGACCTGGCCTCCACCGTCCGGATCGAGGACGGCTCCGGCGGGATCCGCGTCGCTCGCGTCGCCGGCAACGTCCGGATCGACGACGGTTCGGGAGAAATGACCGTCGAGCGTATCGAGGGGAACCTGGAGATCGACGATGGCTCCGGCGGGATGGAAATCCGGGACGTGACGGGTGACGTCACGATCGACGACGGGTCTGGCGAGATCCTCGTCCGCCGGGTCGGCGGGATCGTGACCGTGGACGACGGGTCGGGCGGCATCGACATCAAGGATGTGGACAAGGACGTTCGCCTGATCAATACGGGAAGCGGCGGCGTCGACGTCTCAGGAGTCAAGGGCCGGGTCATCCGCTCCCGGTAGGCCGCGCGCTTCACTCCTCCTCTTTTTTTTTCGAGTTCAGAACAGCCCGGTCACCTTTCCGGTCGCGAGGTCGATGTCGACGTCATAGAACGCCGGCCGGGTCGGCAGCCCGGGCATGGTCCTGATGTTCCCGCAGAGGGGGTAGAGAAAGCCGGCGCCGACGCTCGCCTTGATATCGCGGACGGGAAGCCGGTAATCCTTGGGAACACCCTTCCAGGCTGGATTGTGGCTCAGGCTGAGGTGCGTCTTGGCCATGCAGATCGGCAGCTTGTCGAAGCCCAGCCGGGTGTAGAGCTTGATCTTGGCCTCGGCCGCCGGCGTGTAATCGACGCCGGCGGCGCCGTAGATCCGCGTCGCGATCGTCTCGATCTTCTTCTTGATGTCCCAGTCGAGCGGATAGAGGAAGCGGAAGTGCCCGGGGTTGGCGCAGGCCGCGATGACGGCCTCGGCCAAGGCGACGGCTCCGGCCCCGCCTTCGGCCCAGTGGTCGGACATGACGGCATCCTCGGCCCCCGCCTCGAGGGCGGACTTCCGCGCCATCTCGATCTCGGCGTCCGTGTCCGAGGTGAACCGGTTGATGGCGACGACGACGGGAACGCCGAAGCCGATCGCGTTCTTGATGTGGGCCGCCAAATTGGGCAGCCCTTTGCCCAGCAATCCAAGGTTTTCGTCCGTGTATTCGGGGGCGAGGGGCCTCCCGGCCAGGACCTTGGGCCCGCCGCCGTGCATCTTGAGGGCGCGGATGGTGGCCACGATGACGACGCAGTCCGGGACGAGCCCGCTCGTCCGGCATTTGATGTTCATGAACTTTTCCATGCCGCAGTCGGCCCCGAAGCCCGATTCCGTGACGACGAAACCGTCCTTGCCGACGAGACGCAGGGCGATCTGGTCGGCGATGATCGATGAGTTGCCGTGGGCGATGTTGGCGAAGGGCCCGGCATGGACGATGGCCGGCGTGTTCTCGATCGTCTGCATAAGGTTGGGAAGGAGGGCGTCCTTCATCAGGACGGCCAGGGCGCCGGCCACGCCCAGGTCCTCGGCGGTGACCGGTTCGCCGGCCCGGCTGGTGCCGATGACCATGCGACCCAACCTTTCGCGCATGTCCTCGAGGCCCGTCGTCAGGGCCAGAACGGCCATGATCTCGGAGGCCACGGAAATATCGTAACCCGTCTCCCTGGCCAGTCCCAGCTCCTCCGGGCCGAGTCCGATCTTGATCCTCCGGAGGAAACGATCGTTGACGTCGATGACGCGGTTCCAGGTGATGCTGGCCGGGTCGATGTCGAGCCGGAACATGCGGCGCTTCTCCTCCGGCGTCAGGTCGGCGGGATTCGTCTTGGCGATGCCCAATTTCTTGAGGCGCCGCAGCATTGTCGGAGAGAACCGCCGCCGGCCCTGCTTGTCGGCCGGACAGAAGGCGCCGAACAGCTTGTCGTCATCCTGGTAATACTCGTGGAGGATGCGGGCGTCGATGGCTGCGGCCAGGAGGTCGTTGGAGACCGTGACAGCATGGATGTCGCCCGTCAGATGGAGGTTGAAGTCCTCCATCGGGACCACCTGGGAATAGCCGCCTCCCGCCGCCCCGCCCTTGATGCCGAAGGTCGGCCCCATGCTGGGCTGGCGGACGACGGTGACGACTTTTTTCCCGAGGTGGGCGCCGAGGGCCTGGCCGAGACCGACCGTGGTCGTCGTCTTGCCTTCGCCGAGCGGCGTCGGCGTGATGGCCGTCACGTCGACGTAGTGGCCCCGGGGGCGGTCCTTCATCCGATCGAGGACGTCGAGGTGGATCTTGGCCTTGGTTTTGCCATAAAGGTCCAGGTCGTCCTCGCCGAGGCCGAGTTCGGCGGCCACTTTGACGATGGGGAGGAGCTCGGTGGCCTGGGCGATATCGATGTCGCTCGGGACGGGCTTGACGGGTTTCACGGACATATCTCAGACCTCCTCCATCGGGTCGTTCCGGCTGAAGCCGATTCGCCGTTTATGGTAAAGACTTAGCCCGATGAAAACAAGGCCCCCGGCTGGACACGGGTCTTTTACATGCTGATCGAAATGCCCCTGCCCCCGTTGCCGAAGCGCGGGTTGACGACGTTGCTCCGCGTCGAGCCGAACGAAAAACTCACCCCGACGGAGACCGAGTAGTCGTAGCCGGTGGCCAGTTGTTTCTGGCGCAGGAGGATCTCCTCGTAGGTCGCCCCGCCGTTCGGCAGGGTGAGCTGGTCGTGGATCAGGGAATAGCGGCCGCCGACCTCGAAGCTCAGGCCCCGCCAGACCCGGAACGACACCTCGCCTTCTAACTGGACCCTATTCTTGCTGAAATCGTGGAAAAAGTGAGAGCCTTCGAGCTGGATGGTGGCGTTCCCCCAGGGCCGGACGACCTCGTAGACCCAGGAGAGGGATTCCTGGAGGAGGCTTTCGGACGTCTTGAAGAAGATCGTCTCCTCGTTGTATCGGGTTCCCGTGTAACCGATCCGGTAGAGGGCCCGGAGCTGCCTTTTCGTCGATTCGTCGTAGGGAAAGACGTTGAATTCGAGGGCCGGGGCCGCGCTGATGCTGAACTTGAGGTTGGAATAGGTCGAGGACTCGACGCTGAGGAAAGCCCCCGCCGACCAGTGCTTGCCCAGACTTTTGACGACGAGGCCGGAAAAGCCGTAGCCGTGGGACGAACTTTCGTAGATCTCGTCGCCGAGGTCGAACCATGATTTCGAGAGGTTGCCATAGACGGACGTCCGGATCTTGAGTTCAGGCGTCACCCGGCTGGCCGAGAAAGAGCCATAGTACGACGAATCCCGATATTGTGTTTCGCCCATGAGGAAGGAGTTGGCGCTGAGGCTGAAGACCCAGAAATCCCACTTGTCCACGACGGAGGTCGGTTTCGTCTGGTCCAGGAACCGGACCGAGAGGTCCTTTCCGACGGGCGTCTTTGTGGCGTAGCGCAACAGGCCGATCTTGACGATGCCGGCCAGGCCCTTCTTGACGTCCTCGGGCTTATCCGATGGAAGAGGGACATAAGGCAGGGTGTTGTTCTCACCCTGGAACTCCCGAAGGCCGGAGAAGTCCACGGCGAAACCATCCCGGTCGCCGACCCTCTCCGGCCTGACGACGACGTGGACCTGGGCCTCTTCGAGACCGGCGACGAATTCGACGAAGGGAATCTCGCTCCGGAAGAACTCCATGTCCGCGCCGGGCCAGTCGAGGAAGATCCTGGGCACGGGCGGAGGGCTGGCCGGCTTGGGCGGGGGGACTTGCGCGCCCGCGGGGATGACGAAGGAAAAGACGAGCGCCGTGAGGAGGGCCGCGATCCTTAGGTTCGGGTTTTTCATGGTCATATCCTTGCCGCTCATATCGCTCTATTGGATGCTGATGCTCATGCCGCCGCTGCCGGACGATCCAAAGCGGGGGTTGATGACGTTGGTGAAGATGGAGCCGAAAGTGAACTGGAAGCCGAAGGAGACGAAATAGTTGCTGTTCATCGGCAGCTCGCGCAGCCGGAGCAGTTGCTCCTCAAAGGTCGGCTCCCGGCCGAGCAGGGAGAGCTGATCATGGATCCAGGAGTACCCCCCCAAGATAAAGACGCTGAAACCCTTGTAGAGCCGGAGGCTGACGATGCCGAAGGAGTCCACGTGGTACTTGCTGAGATCATGGAAGTAATGGGAGCCCGCGGCGCTGACGCTGATCGTGCCCCACTTTTCGCGGAGGTCCAGACTGGTCTCCAGGGACTCCTTGAAGAGGATTTCCCGGGTCTTGTCGAAGACCGTCGCTTCCCGGTATTTGACGGGGTTCACGCTCAGCTTGTAAAGGAGGCGGAGCTGCCTTCGCGTCGACTGGGAATAGGGAAAAACATTGTATTCGAGGGCGGGCGCGGCCGTGACGCCGAGGTCGATGTTGCTGTAGAGGGAGGACGCGGCCTCGAAGAAGACGCCCGTGGACCAGTGCTCGCCCAGGCTCTTGACGTAGAGGCCGCTCCCGTCCCAGCTCGATTTGGTGCCGGTGATGATCTCGTCATCGATGTCGTATTGTGTCTTCGACGTGTCGACGGACATCCCCAGCCGGACCTTCGATTTCGGAGTGATCCGGTTGGCCGAGAAGGAGACGTCGGCCATCCGGCTCATATAAGTCTCCTCGCCCGAAAAGTACCCGCTGCCCGTGAGGCTGAAGACCCAGGAATTCCAGCGGTCTCGGCTCGGCCCGGCCGCGTCGGGCCGGGAGTAGTCGACGGCGATGCGGCAGGAGATCGGCGTCCGGCCGACGAAGCTCATCAGCCCCAGCTTCAGGGTTTTGACCAGGCCGCGCCGGACGTCGTCCTCGGTGTCCGTTTTCATCGAAAAGTATTTCTGGACGTCGGTGAGGTCCCGGCAGCTGTTCTGGCCCATGAAAGTCAGGGTGTATTCCCGCCCGCCCCCGCCCGTCGCCTGGGTCGTGATCAGGACGTGGACCTGGGCTTCGAGCCGGTCCCGGACGTAGTTGACGAAGGTGATCTCGGTCTTGATATAGGCGAGGTCGCAGCTGTCACAATCCAGGTAGACCTTGAGCGCGGTCTTCTTCAGCTCGTCGATGGCGGGCTGGTCCTGCCTAATGGCGGCGGCCAGGCTCGAAACGCCCAGGACCAGGACGAGCAGTATTCCGAGGTGTCTTCGCATGCCGAGCTCCTTTTCTAAGCCTGTTGGCGGGGCTGCCGAACGGCTCATCTCTTCCCGCCGGGCGGGCATCTTTTCGTTGATATCGGCCAATCTGGTCTTGAATGCAGCAATTCTCATGCCACATGCCACGTCAAAACGGCCTTCTCGACAGGGAACGATCCTCGGCCGCGTAGATATATACGCCGGAATGTAAGATATTGTTACATACCGCTATGGATATAAAACCGGGGGGAGTCCCGCCAGGCGAGTGGAGATCCAAGCGGGGCGCGAGGGAATATCGAAGATGTGATAAAATCCCCATGATTTTCGAAAGCGTCTGAAACGGGAGAACTCCATGAGAATCGCCAAGAAAGTCCTCCTCGGTCTCCTCGCCCTATCGCTCTGTCCCGGCCTCTTCGGCCAGCGCCGTGATTTCCGGCTGGGAAAGGAGGATTTCCTCCTCAACGGCAAACCCTTCCGGATCATGGCCGGCGAGATCCACTACCAGCGCATTCCGCGGGAATACTGGGCCGACAGGCTTCTCAAGATAAAGGCCGCGGGCCTCAATACAGTCGCGACGTACATCTTCTGGAACGCCCTGGAGCCGGAGCCGGGCCAATGGGATTTCTCCGGCGGGAACGACCTGGCGGCTTTCATCCGGACGGCGGAGCGGCTGGGGCTCTGGGTCATCGTCCGGCCAGGCCCTTACGCCTGCGCCGAGTGGGATTTCGGCGGCCTGCCCATCTGGCTCCTGCGGACGCCGGACATCAAGGTGCGCTGTTCCGACCCGCGCTATCTCGCCGCCTGCGAGTCGTACATCCTGAAGATCGCCGACGTCGTCCGCGACCTCCAGGTGCAGCGCGGCGGGCCGGTCCTGATGGTCCAGGTCGAGAACGAGTATGGGAGCTTCGGCAATGACCGGGATTATATGCTCGCCCTCCAGGGGTTCTGGAACAAAGCCGGGATCGAAGTCCCCCTGTACACGGCCGACGGCGCGACGCCGTACATGCTCGAGGCCGGAAGCCTGCCCGGCGCGGCCATCGGCCTCGACCCCGGGACGAACGAAAAGGATTTCGCCGTGGCCGCCCGGCTCGAGCGCGGCGTGCCCGTCTTCTGCAGCGAGCTCTATCCGGGCTGGCTGACCCACTGGGGAGAGGCCTGGGCCCGGGTCAAGGCCGAGGACGTCCTGGCCGACCTGCGCTGGCTCCTCGACCACGGGAAATCCTTCAGCCTCTATATGTTCCACGGCGGGACGAACTTCGGCTTCTGGGCCGGCGCCAACTTCAGCGACAAGTACGAGCCCGACGTGACGAGCTACGACTACGACGCTCCCCTGAACGAAATGGGGCAGCCGACGGCCAAGTATTTCGCGATCCGCGACCTTCTCCTGGGCACCCTGCCGAAGGGGACCCGGCTGCCCGACCTTCCCCGGCCGATCCCGACGATCGAGATCCCGGCGATCACGCTCGACGAAAGCGCTTCGCTTTTCGACAACCTCCCGCCTCCGGTTCCCAGCCCTCAGCCCGGGCCGATGGAGTCCTACGGGCAGGACCACGGCTTCATCCTCTACCGGACGAAGCTCCTCGGCCATCGGGGCGGCAAGCTGACGGTCACGGACGTCCACGACTACGCCAGCGTTTACGTGGACGGGAAATTCCTGGCGACGATCGACCGGACAAAAAAAGAGACGGCCGTCGACATCCCCAAGGCCGAGCCGGCCAACGAGACGCTCGACATCCTCGTCGAGGGAATGGGCCGGATCAACTTCGGCCCCCGGCTCATCGATCGCAAGGGCATCACCGAGCGGGTGACCCTGAACTCCATGACGCTCATGACCTGGGACGTCCACGGCCTACCCATGCGGGAGGACGACTTGCGCCTGTTGAAATTCGGCGGGAGGCCGGCCGACCGGCCGGCCAACTTCTTCCGCGGCCGGTTCGAGCTCCGGGAGACGGGCGACACCTACCTGGACATGAGCGGATGGAAGAAAGGGGTCGTCTGGGTCAACGGACACAACCTCGGCCGCTACTGGGAGATCGGGCCCCAGAAGCGGCTCTACTGTCCGGCCCCGTTCCTGAAGCGCGGGGAGAACGAGATCGTCGTCTTTGACATGCACGTTCTCCGGCCGGCGCCCGTCCGCGGCTTCACGACCCTGGAATAATCGCCCGTGTTCTCGGCCGCCGGCATCCTCTTTCTAGAGGACGCACCGGACGCCCGTTGTCAGCGAGAAGCCCGGAGCGCCGTAGCCCCAGACCTGTTCGTAGCGGGCGCCGAGGATGTTGTCGAGGCGGGCGAAGAGCTCGAGCCGGGGCCCGATGGCCGTCGATAGGACGGCGCCGAAAAGGACATACCCGGGGAGCCGGACGGTCTGATAGGGATATGCGCTGAAGTCCATGTCGAGCCGGCGTCCGATGGTGAGGGACGTCACCGTCAGATCGAAGCGGCCGGCCAGGCGCGCGCTGAAATCGACGGAGAACTTGTCGCGGGGCCGGCGGAGGAGGTCCGTCCCGGTGCCTTCGTCCCTGGCCACGAGACGCGTGTAGGAGGCCCCCAGACGGACCCCGCCGGCAAACCGTGTTTTAGCCGAGGCCTCGAAGCCGCGCGTCCGGGCCCGGCCGATGTTGACGTAACCGGCCGCGAAGTCGAAGTCGACGAGGTCCCGAAAGACGTTTTCGAACCAGGTCAGCCCGAATGTGAACCGCTCCTTCATGAAGCTCTGCTCGAGTCCTGCGTCCCAGCCCGAGGCCCTCTCCGGCCGCAGGGCCGGGTTGCCCACAGGTCCCCAGGAAGTCGCCGGCGCGAAAAGTTGATAAAGGGAGGGCGATTTGAAGCCGGTGCCGAACGAGGCCTTGAGTTTCGTCCCCGTCGCGGCGATGAGATACGCCGGAGCGACGCGGAACGTCGCCGCCGTCCCGGCCCGGCTGTGGCGGTCGACCCGGACGCCGGCCGTGATGAAAAACCGCTCTCCGTGTTCCCAGCGGTCCAGGAGATAAACACCGGCCGACCCTGCCCGGACGGACGGGAAGCGGGATTCAACGGTCCCCCAAGCGCTTTCCGAAACGTAATCGGAACGCCCTCTTTCTTGCTCGAGCTCGAGGCCGGCCGTGAGCGTGTGTGCCGGGTGGAGGAAAAAATTGTTCTGCCAATCGAGTTTGAAGAGGTCGCTCCGATAGAGGCCCTCGTCCCGGTCCTGGGGATGGGCGTCGTCGACCGGGTTCCTGTTCTCGCGCTCGGCGCCCAGCCAGGAAACGGAGAGGGCGTGTTCCCAGCGGCCGCCGGCGGCGAGGCCGCGATATTGCCCGCGGACGAGAAGGGTCCCGTAATCCTGTCGGTTGTTCGGATCGTCCCCTCCGGGCCCGCCGAAGTTGTCGAGCTCGGTCCGGGCTTCCACGGCTTTGACCGTCAAGGTCAGGCTCTCCGTCGGCCGGGGAGCATATCCGAACCGGGCGGCGAGAGACAGATTGCGATAGCCGTCCTTTTCGATGTTGCCCGGATAGGCGGACGAGGCCGCGGATATGCCCGCGGTCCGTTCGTGGAACAGGGAGAGCGAGTAGTCCGTCTTCCGGCCCGAACCCGAGAGCCCGAGGTCGGAGGTGAGCGTTTGGCGCGTTCCCGCCGACGAGGCAAGGGTCAGGCGGGGTTTGCCGCGCCCGGCCCGGGTGATGATATTGACGACGCCGCCGAGCGCGTCCGAACCGTAGAGGAGGCCCTGGGGGCCGCGGAGGATCTCGATGCGCTCGACATGGCTGAGGGACAAATGGGCCAGGTCGTAAGAGCGGGAGGGGTTGATCGGGTCGTTGAGCTCAAGGCCGTCGAGAAGGAATAGCGTGTGCTCGCTCCCGGCCCCTCGAATGGAGACGGAGGACGTCGCGCCTGGCCCCCCGTTCCGGAGGGTCGATAGGCCCAGGACATCCTCCAGGGCTTCGAGGACGAAGGTCTTGTGGCTGCGGGCCAACTCCTCGCTCGTTATGACCGTCAGGGAGCTCCCGACCTTCTTCTCCGGGGTCTCCAGCCGAGTGGCCGTGACGACGATGTCGTGCCGCTGGGGCGGGCTGGTTTTGTCCTGGGTGCCGTCGGCCCGAAGGCCGGCCGGAATGAGTGCGAGCACGCCGACGAGGGCGAGCGTTCGTCTGTCCATGGCAGGAGCTCCGCAGCCGCCCCCGCCGCTTTGAGTATTCCGTCTTCCGCCCGAAGACCGGTCGACCCTGGCTTACGGAAGGTCTCCTGACTCCCGGATCGTCCTCCTCCCAAGCCTTCCAGCCTCGCGGCCGTGGCGTCTCTTGGGATTCGTCCCCGGTTACAGTAGCGGGGGCTGTGTCCGCATCCGACGGACTTCCCTTCGAATAAGCCGCCGGGAATATTAATCTAAAAGAAAGGAGAGGTCAAGTTCAAACAACAGGAGGGAGGCTGCCCTGACCCGGGATAAAGATCAGGGCAGCCTCGTCAGGGGAATGGATCTATGGGCGGCCAAAAGGAGGTCTTGGTTGTCCATCGCTGTCTTCCATAATGTCATACGATCGGCACAGCGAAAGGGTTGCGTTTGGGGCGGGGCGGGCGAAATAAAACAGACAACTATTTTTTGAAGTTTTTCTAATTCCCCCTGATGACCATTTTCAATTATACCACAGGGACGCAAGGAAAGCAATGCTTTTTTTCGATCTTTTTGAAAATACTGGAATGGACGGATCCGCGACAGATTTTTACATAAAAAACAGCCCTAGATCGCGGTTTTTACAAAAGTGATCAGGCAAGGGCCATCATTTTGAGATTTCCCCTGAAAAAATATATAGTGGGGATGCCCTTAAAAAGGATAACAAGGCCAGTTTTCGAGGAGAAAGGGATGAAAAACGAGGATTTTCGGGTTGTCGGACACCAATTTGTGGACTGGATTGCCGACTATTTCGGGAATGTCGAAAAATTCCCCATACTTTCCCCTGTCGAGCCGGGCGAGATCAAGAAAAATATTCCCGCCGCCCCGCCCGCGAAGGGTGAGGCCATGGAGGGGATCTTTCGGGATTTCGAGAGGGTCATCCTGCCCGGGGTCACCCACTGGCAGCACCCCGGCTGGTTCGCCTACTTCCCGGCCAATAACAGCCCGGCCTCGGTCCTGGGGGAATTCCTCACCGCAGGCCTCGGCGCCCAGTGTATGATCTGGCAGACCTCGCCGGCGGCGGCCGAGCTGGAGGAAGTCGTTCTCGATTGGCTGAGGCAGATGACCGGGCTCCCCGAGGGCTTTTCCGGCGTCATCCAGGACACAGCCTCGACGGCCACCCTCTGCGCCTTGCTTTCGGCGAGGGAAAGGTCGACCGGGTTCCGATCGAACGAGACCGGCTTTCGGGCTCCCCTGACCGTTTATGCTTCCGAGGAGGCCCATTCGAGTGTCGATAAAGGCGTCAGGATCGCCGGCTTTGGGAAGGAGAACCTGCGCCGCGTCCCGACGGACGGGCGCTTCGCCGTTATCCCCGAAAAACTGGAGGAAGCCATGACCAGGGATCGGGCCGCCGGGTTCGTGCCGGCTTGCGTCGTGGCCACGGTCGGCACGACGTCATCCGGGGCCATCGACCCCTTGAAGGCGGTCGGAGAGATCTGCCGCAGGCACGGCGCCTGGTTCCACGTCGATGCGGCCTGGGCCGGGACGGCCGCCCTGCTCCCCGAAAAGCGCTGGATCCTCGACGGCGTCGAGATGGCCGATTCGTTCGTCTTCAATCCTCACAAATGGATGGCGACAAACTTCGACTGCTCGGCCTATTTCGTAAAGGACCCGGCGACGCTCGTCCGGACCTTCGAGATCCATCCCGAGTACCTTAAGACCGGCGTCGATGCCAAGGTTAAAAATTACCGCGACTGGGGCATTCAGCTGGGCCGGCGCTTCCGGGCCCTCAAGCTCTGGTTCGTCATCCGCTCCTACGGCGTCGAAGGGCTCCAGACTATGGTCCGCGAGCACCTCCGCCTGGCGACGCTCTTCAAGGACTGGGTTGAGGCGGACAGGCGCTTCGCGCTCCTGGCCCCCGTCGACTTGGGCCTCGTCTGCTTCCGTCTCGACGACGGCCGGGAAGAAAGCGGGCTCGACGCGCTCAATCGCAGGCTGCTCGAGCGGGTTAACGCTTCGGGACGCGTCTTCCTGACCCACACGACGCTCCGGGGAAAATACACCATCCGGCTGGTCGTGGGCCAGAGGACGACCGAGGAACGCCACGTCCGGGGCGCCTGGGATATCATCTCCGCCGCGGCCGGGGACGTCCTGAGGACCTGAAATCCCGGCCCATTGCGGTTTAGGGGCGGGCTATCGCGAGGGGTGGCCCCTTTTTAGGAGCCAGCCCGTCCGGATCCGCGATTTCCGGTCCCGGGTCGTGTAGGGTTTGAGGTCGAGGACCGGCGTACCATCGACGAGGTCGAGCCCGGAAACCTCGAGGATCCGGGCGTCTCTTCCGAGCAGCTTGACGACGGTCATGCCCAGCGGATTCGGCCGATGCGGCGACCGGGTCGAGAAGATCCCCCGCGGCCTGGACTGGCCCGGCGGGACGGTCTTGAGCTTGAACCCCGTGGATCGATGGAAATAGAACAGGACGATGAGATGCGAAAAATCCTCGAGGTCATCGAGGCCGTCGGCGAATTCGGGGAAGATCTCGATCTGGCCGGTGACGCGTTCGAGAAAGCGGGGCGGGGCGAAGGTCGGGGGCGGCAGGTCGGCCGGCTCCTTGAAACGCGACCTGACGACTCCCACCGGCCGAAGCCGGACGGCGCCCGTCAGCCGTTGACGCGCGTCAGCCATTTCTCATAGCGGGGGGAGCGGCCGGTCACGGCCTCCTTGAAGGCCTCTATCATCTTCAGCGCGATCGGCCCGGGCACGCCCTTTCCGATGGTGTGCTTTGTTCTCGGACCGGCCGGATCGGACCCGTCGGTGACGGAGATGATGGGGATGACCTCGACCGCCGTCCCGCAGAAAAAAGCCTCGTCGGCCCCGAAGAAATCCTCCTTGCGGATGGGCCCGACGAGCGTCTTGAATCCGAGGTCGCGGGCGATCTCGAGGAGGCTCGTCCGGGTGATCCCTTCGAGGACGGATTCCTTCCGGTCATTCGTCACGAGCGTCCCGTTCTTGACGATGGTGATGTTCTGTCCGGGCCCTTCGGCGACGCGGCCCTCGAAGTTCAGGAAGACGGCCTCGTCGAAACCCTCTTCGCGGGCCTCGAGGCCGCAGATCGTCGACTGGACGTAGACGCCGCCGAGTTTGGCGGACATATTGAACTGGGTGTGGTGGACACGACGCCAGGGAACGATGTAGGCGTGGATGCCGGCGCCCGCTTTCTCGCCGAGGTAGGCCCCCCACTCCCAGGCGCTGATGACCAGTTCCACCGGACAGGCCTTGGGCACGAGCCCGAGGTTGCCATAGGAAAAGAAGAGCAGGGGCCGGATGTAACAGCTTTCGAGCTTATTCTCCCGGACGGTCAGCTTGATAAGATCGGTGATCTCGTCCTTGCTGTAGGGGGGCTTCATCTTGAGCACGCCCGCCGACAGGATGAACCGGTCGACGTGCTCCGGCAAGCGGAAGATCGCGGGTCCTTTGGCCGTGCCGTAGGCCCGGATCCCCTCGAAGGTCGATGTCCCGTAGTGGAGGGCGTGCATCATGGGGTGGCAGCCCGCCTCGGACCAGTCGTAGAATTTTCCCATATACCAGTATTTCTTGGCCTTGGGAAAATGAGTGTTAAGAAACATGGATGACTCCTTAAAGAAAATCCATGCTATCACAGCCGAATGGGCCTAGTAAAGCCGGCTGCGTGCCCGAGCGAAGTACGTTTTGTCTCCATGGACGGTCTTCCGGACTTCCCGCCGGCCGAGGAGTGAGGACAGGGCTTTGAGGACCTCGTCGCGGTGGCGGCCCAGGGAGAGAGAAATATCCTCGACTGTCATGGGCCTGCGCCCAACAGCGGTCAGGAGGGCCGCTTCGAAGTCGCCGGCCGCCGGCGCTTGTCCCCGCCTTTCGAACGAGGCGATGATCTCAGCCCTGGGGCCGAGGGCATCGCGGATCTTGCGCATCGCTCTGGGGCTCAACGGCTTCGCCTTGACGTCGGCCGGCGGTCGGACGACCGTGTTCAGCTGAATGCGGTCGGGGCGGATCCTGTTCGCGGCCCTCCGGAGGGCTTCGATGTGGGCCGGGGAATCGTTGACGCCCTTGATGAGCATGACTTCGAGCCAAATCTCGCCCCGGAATTCTTTCCGGAAGCGGACCAGGCCGTCAATGATCCTTTTGGAATCGAGAGCCCTGTTGGGCCGGTTGACGCGGCGGAACAAGTTACCGTGAGCGGCGTCGAGCGAGGGCACGACGATGTCCGCGGCGGCCAGGTCCCGCCGCACCTCTTTCCGGGTGAGCAGGGTCCCGTTGGTCAGGACGGCGACGGGGATCCGGGTCATCTTTTTAATGGCCCGGATGATGCGGCCGATGTCCCGATTGAGGGTCGGTTCGCCCGAGCCGGAGAAGGTGATGACATCGATCTGCTGCCCCGATTCCACGGCCTCCTTGATCTGGGCCAGGATCTCCCCGGGGGGAAACCAGCTCCCCCTCCGGCTGACGGTTTTCGGCGTCGATCCGAGCTGGCAATATATGCAGTCCAGGGTGCAGGTCTTGAAGGGGATGATGTCCACCCCCAGGGAGAAGCCCAGGCGCCTCGAGGGCACGGGGCCGTAGATATGGCGGCGCTCGCCCATCAGGCCTTCCCTTTGTAGATCTCGATGAACTTCCGGAGGGACCTGTCGTAGGTTTTCTCCTCGGCATCTGGGAACAGGCAGGCCGGGAGCTCCCGAAGGCTCCAGTGATAAGCCAGACAATCGCAACAGAGCCCCTTGCGGTCGCAAGGCTCCCAACTGCAGTTGCACCGGGCCTTGTTTTTCGCGCTCTGACACTCGCTCATATGCAGCTCTCTCCCTAAAGGAATATAGCTCTCCTTCTATTATAGGATTTCCCTGACCACAAAGAAACCATCCTCGCAGGAAAGCCGCGGCCGCCTCAGGGCCGGGCTGAGAGATAGCCATTGCCAATCCACAACGCGTAGGGGGCCTATCCCGCTTCTCTCGAAGCAGGATGGGGGAACCGCCGGGACTGGTTCCCGGGGGCCGGGGGATATGGGTGGTCCCCATCACAGCCAATACGGGCGGCGTATAGCGGCTGACGAAAGGAACGACACGAGCGATAATCGTTGGAGTTCGTGCCGGTTCTCCCCGAGGCCCACGTTGTCGAGGCCGCGGCTTTCATGTATCATATCCATCTTCAATCCCCTCCGCGGGATTCCACGGACGTAAGTCCGTAGAGCTTCAAGAGGTTAGTGAGGAGTTCCATGGCGCGATACATCGACAGGGAGGCCGAGGCCGGCCTCAAGACGAAACTGCCGGCCCTCGAAACCTTCCCCAACCAGTTCCCGAATTATGAGATCGCCATCGAGTGCCCGGAGTTCACCTCGGTCTGCCCCAAGACGGGACTGCCGGATTTCGGGACGATCATCCTCCGCTACGTCCCCGCTAAAAGCGTCCTCGAACTCAAGTCCCTGAAGGGGTATTTCCTGGCCTACCGCAACCTGGGCATTTTCTACGAGAACGTGGTCAACCGGGTCCTCGAGGACATCGTTCGGGCCTGCCGCCCGTCGAGCGCCGTTGTCAGGGGCGAGTTCAACCCGCGCGGCGGACTCCGGTCGGTCGTCGAGGCCCGTTACCCCCGCCCCCGGACCCGCGGGCGCTAAAGGCCGCTCTCGCCATTCCGCGAATTCCCCCCCCGAGGAAAAGCCGAAGTGTTCCAGCTAACCCATTCGCATCTCCGGTCCGAAGCCCCGGGTATGCTCAGGGTTGAACTTGAGCCCCGTCCACCCCGTTCAAAAAAAACGGGATTGGCGGCGTTGAGCGTGTCGACGAACGGCCCGCGGTTGGGCCGGACCGACCTGTTGATGTTCCTGACCGTTCTGCTCTGGGCCATCAACGTCTCGGTCCTAAAAATCGGACTGAGGACGATGCCGCCCCACGGCTTCAATGCCGTCCGGCTGGCCCTGGCTTCGATCGCTTATCTGGCCGTGCTCGTGGTGAGCCCGGGCAAGTTCTCCCTGGCCCGGAAGGGGGATGGGTGGAAGGCGGCCGGACTCGGGCTGTTGGGCATCACGGGCTATCAGATCGTTTTTATCCAGGCCCTGGCCCGGATGAACGCATCGACGGCCTCCGTCGTCATGGGGACGAGCCCCATCTTCATCGCCCTACTGGCCACCGCGGTCGGGAAAGAACGGATCTCGCTTGCCGGATGGGCCGGCATCGCCATCTCCGTGGCCGGCTTTCTTCTCGTCGTCTCCGGAGAGAACGGGGGTCTCGTCTTGACTTGGGAAGTCATGGGTGGGGCGGTCATGATCCTCATCGCCAACGCTTTCTGGGCCGCTTACACCGTATTCTCGAAACCGGTCTTGGGGCGGAATTCGGCGTTCCGTTTGGCCGCCGTCGGGACGATCGCCGGGACCCTGGTCTATCTGCCGTTCGCGGCGAAGGGGCTGGCCGCGGTCGATTGGGCGCGGATCCCCTGGCAAGGCTGGGGGGCCATCCTGTATTCCGGCCTGGTGGCCATATTCCTCTGTTTCGTCCTCTGGTACCAGTCCGTCAAGGCGGTCGGGAGCTCCAAGACGGGCGTCTACGGCAACCTGACCCCCGTCCTGGCCATCCTCTTCGCGGGGGTCGCGCTCGGCGAGCGGCTGACCATGCTCCAGGCCGTCGGCACGGCCATCACCTTGTTCGGCGTCTACCTGACGCGGTCCGGCTACAGGCTCTTCGAGCGGAAGCGGGGCAACGACGTCCTGGACGCCGCCAAGTCGGATTAGCCTGCTCTATTCACAGAATCACCGGGCTGTCTTTGACGAGCTTGAAATTAGCCGACGAGTCGGCGTTGTTATGAATGGACCAGCCTAGCGCAGTCCGTAGACCTTGTGGAGTTGGACGGACACGCGGATATTGGATAGTCCCGTCCGATAGGCGTCTTCGAGGATCTTCAGGGCTTTTTTTCGGCTCCAGGGAGCGTTCGACTGCGGCTGAAGGATGAGGGGGACCTCCCGAGGGAAGGATCTTCTCACATTCCTGACGGCGTCGAGCGTGAGCGTCCGGCAAACCACGAGCTTCACTTCGCGCGCCCGCTCCGGGAATCCGGGGTGGAAGTCATAATCCGGCGGCTTGGGCGATACGGTGATCCAATCCGCCCCTTGTTCCGGGGGGAACGTTCCGTTCGTTTCGACCTGGACCTTGAGTCCTGTTTCGTGGAGGCGCCGCAGGAGAGGGCGGACGTCTTGGGCCAGGGGCTCGCCCCCGGTCAGGCAAACCCAGGAGGCCGGGAAGCCGCGCCGGAGCCGGAGGACTTCTTTCACGATCCTTTCGACCGGCATCTCCCGGCCGCCGCGCCAGGCCTTTTTCGTGTCGCAAAAGGCGCAGCGGCGGTTGCATCCGGAGAGGCGGACGAAGATCGTCGGCTCGCCCTGGCGCAGGCCTTCGCCCTGGACCGAGGCGAAGATCTCAGTCGTCTTCAGCGTAGGAGGCCGACGCATCCTCGGATTCCCAGACCGTGACCGCCTTGACCGGGTAGGTTTTTTTTAGCTCGCCGTAGAGATGGCGGGCGATGTTCTCCGCGGACGGATTGAACGGGAAGACCTCGTTGAGAAGGGAATGGTCAGGAAGCGCCGCGGCCAGGACCTTCTTGACCTCGATGAAGTCGACTCCGATGCCGATCCGGTCGAGCTCGCGGACGGCGATCTCGACCTCGACCTGGAATGTGTGGCCGTGGATCTTTTCGCACTTGCCCCGGTATTCCTTGAGATAGTGGGCGGCCGAGAACTTGTCACGGACCTTGAGTGTCCAGCTCATCGTTTTCCTTCCTTTCGAAGACGGACGAGGAGGGGATCTTCGCGGCCGACGGCCTTCCAGGCCCTGGCGCGAAGCCGACAGGCCGAGCAGGTCCCGCAGGGAGCCTCGTTTCCGGAGTAACAGGAGACCGAATAGGAATAGTCGACGCCGAGAGCCAGGCCGTTCCGGATGATGTCCGTCTTGCCCAGGCCGACAAGCGGCGCGCGGACGCGCGATTGCGGTCCGCCGAAAGCGGCCTTCGTCCCCTCGCGGATGGCCCGCTCCATGGCCCGAACGAAACGCGGCGTTGTATCCGGATAGTCGGGGGAGTCGGCCACATGGAAGCCGCAGACGAGGTCCTGGACACCGCGCGCCTCCGCCCAGGCCGCGGCCAGGGCGAGGAAGATCCCGTTGCGGAACGGGACGTAGGTCGCCGGAGGGCCGGGCGTCTTTTTCGGCGGCCGGGTGGAGCGGGGGAGAGGGATGAGCGGGTCGGTCAGCGCCGACCCGCCGATCTGCCGAAGGTCGACCTTGAGGACGGTACAGGGGACGCCCAACCGGCGGGCGGCTTTCCGGGCGAGAGAGACCTCGACGCGGTGCCGCTGGCCGTAGTCGAAGGTCAGGGCGTGGACCCGGTCATAGCGGGTCCGGGCCCAGGCCAGGGCGGTCGTCGAATCGAGCCCGCCCGAAAACAGGACCATGCAGGATGTCACCGCGGCTTTCCTCCGAACACGATGATAATCGAGCCGGCCCGGATTTTCAATACGACCGCAGTTGACGTGTGGTTGACACCCCCGGGCCGGGATGGTATATCTTGAAATTCGAAAAATGAGTGAACATCCGATCGAAAAGGGTATCGCCGGGGTCGTCGGGACCTACGAACTCCTCGACCGCGTCCGGACGCGGCAGGACCTCGTCATCCGCGACGACCAGTTCGACTACGAAGCCCTGCTCGACGCGGCCCGCTACGGTCGGCGCCGGCGCATCCGGCTGAGCCTGCTCGACACCGGTCGGCTAGGCCTCACCGATCTCGAAGCCCTCGTTGGCGAGGGCGTCCGCGTCCTCACTTCGGATGAAGCCCGTCCGCGGGCCGACGAATGGCAGATCCTCCTCGAAGCCTGCCGGACTTCCCGGACGTTCTTGTCGGTGTTCTGGAACGGCCCGCTTCCGTCGGCGGAGGGAACCGGCGGTATTCCCCTCCAAACGCTCGAGGACCTTCTGGCGCGAGGGATGGATTTCCACGTTTCGAACCTGAACGCGCGGCGCGACCTCGTACTCCTGGCCGAGCTCGCGGCCGCGTCAAGATCCGGCCGGGGCTATTTCGTCTATTACCATCATGGACCGCTCGCGCCGGAGCTCGGTGCGCCGGCGGGCCGGGGCGCATGGGTCCATCTGACCGACGGCGGTTCCGCGGAGGAGACATGGGCCGGGCTCGCTGCCGGGACCGCCCGCGCCGGCGCGGCGGCCGGAGTCCGGGCCGTCGTCCGCGTCGAGCGCGGCCTGCCGCTCGAGGTCCTCGAAGAACTTTGGACCGCGGGCGCGGCACTCCTCTTCCTGACGCCGCCGAGCGACGATCGGTCCCTGCTTCGTCCCATCGAAACGCGCGCGGCGAGACGGAAGGTGCCGGCGCGGGCGTACTTTCTCTCCACGGCTTTTATGCCGTGAGTGTCCGATAGGGGGGGGAACATGGGGTCCCCGATTTCTCTTGAAAAAAACTGCTCTTCCGCTACAATACGAATCTCATGAACGCGCATGAACTCGGTCAATCGCTGTCGCTGTGGGCCGTAGTCCCGTTCGCGGGACTTCTGTTGTCCATCGCCTTCCTTCCTCTCCGCGCGCCGCACTTCTGGGAGAACCACAAGAACAAGGCCCTCGTCGCCTTCCTGTGGTCCCTGCCCATAGCGGTCTACTTTCTGTTCCAGGCACCGCACGAACTCGTCCTGTCGATGAAGGACTACGCTTCCTTTCTCCTCCTTCTCACGGCCCTGTTCATCATCTCCGGCGGCATCGTCCTCAAGGGAGACCTCAAAGCGACCCCCGAGGTCAACACGCTGTTCCTCCTTGTCGGCGCCGTCCTGGCCAACTTCATCGGTACGACCGGGGCGAGCATGCTCCTCATCCGGCCGCTCCTCCAGACGAACTCCGAGCGCCGGCATACGCTCCACGTTCCGATCTTCTTTATCTTCCTCGTCTCCAACATCGGCGGCCTGCTGACGCCGCTCGGCGATCCGCCGCTCTTCATGGGCTTCATCAAGGGCGTGCCGTTCTTCTGGACCCTCCGGCTTTTGCCCATGTGGGCCGTCATGGTCGGCGGTGTGCTGCTGATGTTCTACCTCTTCGACAGCTTGCAGTACCGTAAGGAAGAGAGCCGCGACCTCATCCGCGACCGGCGCCGCGTCGTCCCCCTGCACATGACTGGGACCATCAACTTCCTCTGGATCGCCGGGGTCATCGCCGGTATGTTCCTGCCTTTCCCGCGCCGCGAAGGCGTCTTCATCCTCATGTCCGTCACGTCCCTGCTGACGACCAAGCGCCAGTGCCGGGCCGACAACAAGTTCAACTACAACCCCATTCTGGAGGTGGCCATCCTCTTCGCCGGCATTTTCATCACGATGGTGCCGGCCCTGCTCATCCTCAACGCCCGGGCGGCGGCGCTCGGCATCACCCGACCGTGGCAGTTCTTCTGGGCCACGGGCTGCCTCTCGTCCTTCCTCGACAACACGCCGACCTATCTGGCTTTCTTCTCCATGGGACAGGGCCTCGGCCTCAACGGCGACGTGATGGGCATCCCAACGATCTTCCTCAAGGCGATGAGCGCCGGTGCCGTCTTCATGGGCGCCAACTCCTACATCGGCAACGGCCCGAACTTCATGGTCAAGGTCATCGCCGAGGAATACAAACTGAAGATGCCCTCGTTCTTCGGCTATATGGCCTACTCCTTCGCCATCCTCATCCCGCTCTACGTTGTCACCACTCTCCTTTTTTTCAGGTAAAGATCAACGGTATCCCGCGATGAATTCCACCCTCGCCACGCCGCCGGTTCCGTGCTGTTCTTCTTTGTCATTTGGGGGATCCGGCGGTTTTGAGAAACGCGCACGACGGGACGAAACGACACTACTAATGGTGTGGACTGTTCTTCGTCCTACAAATAAAAGTGGTCGATCGGCGAGAAAAAAACTTGACATTTAGTTAGAATGGTCTATAAATGAAAATGAATAAAGTGATCACGGCCATCAAAAAATCTGAAGGCATGAGATGAAAGAAGGAATCGAGCGATGAAAGTAGCATTGCTTTTCAGTTCGAAAGAGGGGATGGAAGCGACGCTCTCTCATCGCCCCGACGAACGACGCGACGAGGAAGACGAACCCCCATCGCCAGTCGATCTGCTCGCGGAATGCGATTCGGAAGAAACGATCGCGGCCGTCGGGCGGGTGCTCCAGGAACGGCACCAAGTTGTTTTCATCGAGTCCGATGAGAAGGCCTACGCGCGCCTGAAGCGCCAGCGCCCCCATCTCGTCTTCAACATCGCCGAACGCGTCGTCGGCCCGAACCGCGAGTCCCACATCCCGACGATCTGCGAGATGCTGGACATCCCGTACACCGGCTCCGACCCGCTGACCCTCGGGCTCTGC
Source organism: uncultured Eubacteriales bacterium (assembly GCA_964652895.1). Classification (GTDB taxonomy): domain Bacteria; phylum Acidobacteriota; class Aminicenantia; order Aminicenantales; family Saccharicenantaceae; genus RBG-16-66-30. The sequence continues at coordinate 7,845 of CAZZCH010000001.1, read as the reverse complement.
CTCGACAAGTCGCGGGCCAAGGAGATCCTGTCCTACCACAGGATCCCGAACCCGGCTTTCTGGATCGTCGAGTCCGCGGCCGACATCCCGTCCGGCGTCCGTCTCCCGGCCATCGTCAAGCCGCTCTTCGAGGGATCGAGCAAAGGCATCAAGAACAACTCCCTCATCCAGACCCTGGGCGACCTCTACGAGCGCGTGGAGGAGGTCATTGCGACCTACAACCAGCCGGTCATCGTCGAGCGCTTCCTATCCGGCCGCGAGTTCACCGTCGGCGTCCTCGGCAACACGCCAAACCACGAGATCCTACCCATCGTAGAGATCGATCACAGCCAGCTGCCCTCCGGGGCGGCGCCGATCTATTCCTACGAAGCGAAGTGGATCTGGGACACGCGGGAGAAACCCCTGAAAATCTTCAAGTGCCCGGCGCCCGTCAGCCCCGTGCTCAAGGCCAAGATTGAGAGCTACATCACACGGACCTGCGCCGTGCTCCGCATCCGGGACTGGTGCCGTGTCGACATCAGGCTCGACGAAAAAGGGGAACCCAACATCCTCGAAGTCAATCCGCTGCCGGGCATCCTACCCAATCCCGAGGATAATTCCTGTCTGCCCAAGGCGGCCCGGACGGCCGGGTATTCCTATTCGGACCTGATCCACAAGGTCGTCGAGGAGGCCTCGAAACGGTACGGCCTCCGTCCCACGCGCATCCGGCCCGCGGCGAGCGAGCGGCCGGTGGTCCACGCGGATCGTGCATGACTCCTGCCCCTAACATAGCCATCGTCTTCAACGCCTACGAACCGAGACCGACGGCGATGGGGGAACGTCTATCCGAAGAGTCCGTGGCCGAGATGGCCCAGCAAGCCCACGACGCCATCCGCACCGGCGGCTACAACGTGACGCTCATTCCGCTCCAGAAGAGCCTCCTCCATTTCCTGGGGCGGGTCCGGGAGCTCAACCCGGACGCCCTGATCAACCTCTGCGAAGGGTATTACGGCCGGCCGCAGTGGGAGTCGAATGTCGCCGGCATCTTCGAGCTCCTCGGCCTCACGTTCACCGGGAGCACATCCAAGACCCTGGCCTTTTGCCAGGACAAGTTCAAGGCCAAGGCCGTCCTGCGCGCGGCCGGCCTGCCGACGGCTCCGGCCCAGCTCATGTTGACGGGGGAGGAGCCCCTCGAGCTGAAATTCCCCCTCATCGTCAAGCCGAACACCGAGGACGCCAGCCTGGGCATCTACCCGGACTCCGTCGTCCGTGACGAGGAGGCCTTCCGCCGCCAGGTCTGGCGCTGTCTCGATAATTACAAGCAGCCGGTCCTCGCCGAAGCGTTCATCGACGGCCGGGAGTTCAACGTCTCGGTCCTGGAGAACGGCGCCGTGACACCCCTGCCGGTCTCCGAGATCGACTTCTCGGCCATGCCCAAGGGCCTGCCGCGCATCCTGGGTTACGAAGCCAAGTGGTTCGAAGACGATCCGCTCTATCAGAAGACTCCCCCGGTCTGCCCGGCGCCCATCGACGAAGATCTTCGCGCCAAGCTCCAGGGTTTGGCCGCCGACGCGTTCCGGATCATGGGCTGCCGGGACTATGCCCGGATCGACTTCCGGATGGACGCCAAGGGCCGGCCGTTCATCCTCGAAGTCAATCCGAATCCCGACATCAGCACCAACGCCGGCTACGCCCGGGCCCTCAAAGCGGCCGGGATCGCCTACGCCTCGTTTTGGGGCACGATGATCGACAATGCCATGAAGAGAAAGGTCGTCCGTGATCCGGCCGATGGAACTGCGTGATAAGGGGCCGGTCATGGACCTCATCCGGGCGACCGGCTTTTTCACGCCCGCCGAGGTCGACGTGGCCGAGGAGCTCATCGACGTCTATCTCGAGGATCCGGAGCAGAAGGACTATCGCATCGTCGTCACCGAGAACGACCGGAAGGACGCTGTGGGCTATATGACCTGGGGACCGACGCCGCTGGCCGAGGACGCCTATGACATTTATTGGATGGCCGTCGCGCCGAGCGAGCAGGGCCGGGGGCGGGGCAAGGCGCTCATCCGCTGGGTCGAGGACGAGGTCCGGCGGCTCGCCGGCCGGATGATCATTATCGAGACGTCGTCGCAGCCGAAGTACCGCGGCACGCGACAGTTTTACATCGATTTTGACTATAAGGAAGTCGCCCGGGTCCCGGATTATTACCGGGCCGGGGACGACCGCGTCATATACGCGAAATATTTCCGTTGACGAGGAGTACAGAGGAGATGGACGACTGGCAACGATTGCTTCAGGGCAGTCTCCGGAAACCGGAGGAGATCGCCCAACGTTTCGGGTTGGACGTCGAGGACGTCCGCCGGATCGCCCGCGTTTTTAAGATCCAGATCACGCCGTATTACGCCGGCCTGATCAAGGAGCGCGGCGACGCGTTGTGGCGCCAGATGGTGCCCGACACGGCCGAACTCCGGGAAAACACCGGGGAAGCGGACCCCCTCCTCGAGGACGAGGATTCGCCCGTGCCGAGCATCGTCCACCGCTACCCCGACCGCTGCCTCTTCCTGGTTTCGCACAGTTGCGCTTCGTATTGCCGCTTCTGCACCCGGAAGCGGATGGTCGGAGATCCGTCGAAGATCCACCCCCGCTACATCGGGGACGGCCTGGCCTACATCCGGGACCATTCAGAGATCCGGGACGTCGTCATCTCGGGCGGCGACCCGCTCATGTTGAGCGACCGCAAGCTCGAGGCGATCGTCAAGGCCGTCCGGGCCATCCCTCACGTCGAGATCATCCGCATCGGAACGCGCGTCCCGTGCGTCCTGCCTCAACGGATCACCGAAAAGCTCGTGGCCATGCTCAAGAAGTACCACCCGCTCTACGTGAACGTCCATTTCAACCACCCCGACGAGATCACGCCGGAATCGTCGCGCGCCCTGAATATGCTGGCCGACGCCGGTATCCCGTTGGGGAACCAGACCGTGCTGCTCAAGGGCGTCAACGACGACCCCGCGGTGATGCGGCGGCTCATGCAGAAGCTCCTTTCGGTCCGCGTCCGGCCCTACTACATCTACCAGGCGGACTACGTCTCCGGAACCGAGCACCTGAGGACGACGGTCGAGAAGGGGTTGGAGATCATGGAAAACCTGCGCGGCTGGACGTCCGGGTTGGCCGTCCCGTATTACTGCATCGACGCGCCCGGAGGCGGCGGCAAGATCCCGATCCTGCCGAAGTACCTCCAGTCGATCTCCGACGAACAGGTCGTGCTGCGGAATTACGCCGGCGAGCTTTTCGTCTACCCGCAGGTGAAGGCGAAGCCGAAGCGCAAGCCGCGGCCGGCCAGCGCCCCCGGCTATAGCTTTGACGGCGCCCCCCCTCTTATCTAATGCTCGCCAGATAGGCGCTGAGGCCGACGGTCTTGACGATGCCCAGCGTCTCTGCCCGGCTGAGGCCGCGTTTCTGCTTCAACGATTCCAGGATGCGGATGATCGAAAAAGCGACCTCGGCCGTCTGCCCCGCTTCGGCCTGCCGGTCTTTGAGGTAGGCGATGGAATCGAAAAGGACGGCGTTGGCCTCGCCGTAGGAGATCGGCTCGCGCCCGCCGTTCGCCTTGACCCAATCGGCCAGCCCCAGCACGTCGTTCACGTGCGACTGGATGAGATAGGTGGCCCGGCCGACGAGCTTCAGGTTGCTGGGGCTGACGTTGGTCATCGTATTGCCGACGACCTTGCCGAGCTTGGCCATGACGGCCGTCGAGTGGGCGTTGAGGAGCATCTTCGCGGCGATCTGCTGCCGTAGGCCGAACGGATCGCCCCCCGCCCTGACCTGGACGGGGACGACGATGAGCCGGCCGCTTCGCCCCTCGAACAGACGCCGGATCCCCGCTTCGATCCGGGAGAACTCCTTCTGCGGACTTTGGGTGACCAGTACGACCGCCGCGTCGGCGCCGCTCTCCCCGGCGTACCGCAGGACATTCCCGAAGGACGACCCCGCGCGCGCGAACTCGGCTTCCTCGGGCGTCAGGCTGACCAGGACACAGAGATCGCCTTTCTTCGGGCCGCGCCGCTCCATGTTCGACGCGGAAAGAGAAAAATCATAGAGTTCCGCCTGGTCGTCCCCGGCCTTCTTAAGACTCTCGAGGGCCGCTCGCCGCAAGTAGGGGTCGTCGATGCCCGTTTCGAACGGCTGCTTGTACTTCCCGGACGCCAATCCGCGGAAAGGCCGGCCCAGAAAAGCGCGCCAGGCGTCTCCGGCCGTCTTGGCCGCCGTCCAGACCTGGATCCAGCATTTCCGCTGCGGCTCTCCGACCGTGTCCAGCGGGAAGAGCCGGAACGTCGGGCTCCGCTCGGTGCTGTCGATGAAGACCGTGATCAACCCTTTCTCGGCGTAATAAATCGAGAACCGTCCGCCCGCGTAGGCCTCGGTTTCGATGTCGGTCAATGCCGCGAGGGCCGGGAGCGCCGCCCGCGCCCCGTCGAGGACGCCGCCGAACTCCCTGAGCCTGGCTGCGACCCCTGCCCCCCCCGGACTGCCGCTGTCCTCGAAGCCGAGCCGGGCCAGTTCTCCCTTCCCGAGGACACGGGCCAGCGCCCGCCCCACCGCGGTTTCCACTACCGCAGTCACGACAAAGGTCTCGATGGTCGTGGCCTGCATCCGCGTCGAGCCGGTGATGGCCTGGGGCCCGGTCGTCAGGTTGATCTTGGTGATCCCCGGCTCGGTCAGGACGCTCCGGCTCCTGTCGAAGGGCAGTAGCCTGTCGTCTGGGTTGTTATAGACGAAGTACAGCCGCATGCGGCTCTCTTCGGGGCTGTACCCTGGCTCGCCGCGCCATTCGTCGAGCGCGGCCAGGACTGTGCCGATGACCGACGACGTTTCGCCGCCCTCGGTGACGCAGATGACGACGTCGCCTTTGTGGATGTCCCGGTCATGGAGCTGCAGGCGGCCGATGAGGAGAAGGTCCTCAAAGCCCTCGAGGGAGCTGATCAGGGCCCTGTCCGCCCCGGTCATCTCGCCGACGAGCGCTTCTTCGATCCCCGCCGGGATGAGGCCGGCGAGCTTTGCCGCGATCTTCCGGTCCGCCTTTACCCTCCGCCAGAAGGGGCGCCAGAACGTGCTCTCCATCTGCTTGGCCAGCCGTCCCGTGGCCCCGCAACCGTAGACATAGATCTTCCTGCCGGACAGGATGGCCTCCTCGACCGCCCGGGCGGCTTGCTCGAGGACCATGGGCGCCGCCGCCAGTTCGTCCAATTTTGCCCGGATATCGTCGTCGACCGAGGACAGCATCTTCAGCCCGGCCAGCGTGTCCTTCTGGATGCGCTCGCCGAGAAGCCACGTTTTCGGATGGCGCTGTTCCGTGAGCAAGGTGTGGAGCTGGAACTGCGTTTTCGTCCGGACGTAGTCGATGGACTCGGCCGAGGGTTCGATCCCCAGCATCTTGAGAAGATTCCCCTTTGCATCCCCTGTTTCTTGCGCCATCCCCGTCGCGACAAACGCCACGATAGCGGCTGTGGCCGTTATTAAAAAGGAAGCCCTCCGTCGGGCGGCCAAAAAAAACCTCACTTGTCTTTCCCGTATTGATGTTCGTCGTCGAGGATATCGCGCTCCTGCCAGTCCCGGATCCATTCCTCGACCCGGAAGATCATGGTCCCGCCGTCGGCCGTCGAGCAGACGACCCGGTCGAGGCTGCAGTTGATCAGCATCTTTTTACAGATATAGCAGGGGAAGGCGTTGATCGGCGCGTTCCCGCCCGGGGCGCTGCCGTAGATGTACATGTCTCCCCCGAGCAGGCTGACGCCCGCCCGGGCGGCGTTGATGATGGCGTTCTGCTCGGCGTGGACGCTGCGGCAGAGCTCGTAGCGCTGGCCGTGGGGGATGCCCAGCCGGTCGCGCAGGCAGAAACCGTGCTCGAGGCTGTCGCGGGTTTTCCGCGGAGCGCCGACGTAGCCCGTCGAGATGATCTGGTCGTCACGGACGATAAGGGCTCCGATCGACCTCCGGAAACAGGTGCTCCGGAGCGAGACTTCCTTGGCGATGCCCAGATAGTAAAGGTCCTTGGATGTTCTCGGCGGCGTCATGCGATCTCCTCGAGTTTTCGATGAAGGTCCGGGATGGTCCCGTCGTTCAGGATGAGGCGGTCGGCCGCGGCCATGCAGGCTTCGAGCTGCTGGGCCGTCTCGCCTCCCGTCCTCTCCTGTTCTTCTTTTTTCCGGAAGGACTCGAGGTCGGCGGCCGATTCGTCCCGGCCCCGGGCCGCGACCCGGGCGAACCTCACTTCCACGGGCGCGTCGATGGCCAGCAGGACGAAGCCATCCTGCCGGCGCAGGAAGGCGACCTCGTGCGTGTTGCGGATGCTGTCGACGACGGCCGGCCCTCCGACCTTGGTCACGGTCCGTCTGGCCAGGACGTCGGGCCCGTAGCGCTCTCGGAGCTCGTTCCCCGTCCGGATCAGGTTGTCCCGGCTGACGGCTTCGCCCCTGGACCCGAGTTCCTCCCTGAGGATGTCGGAAAGCGAAAAGTAGGCATAGCCCCGGGCCAAGAAGAAGGCCGCCGTCTCGCCCTTGCCGGCCCCGTTGGTCCCGGTCAGTCCGATGAGTCGCGGCGGATTTTCGGAAACGAGCTTTTCGGCCGTTTCGATCCGTTCGTTACGGATGGTGAGGCGTCCGTCCATGGGTCTTATCCCGCCTGGTCCGTCCCCGACGACCGGGCTTTGTCTTTTCCCCGACCGACGACAAGGGCGATGAGGATGCTGAGGCCGTATAGGGCGAGCATGGGAACGGCCACGATGCTCTGGGTGATCATGTCCGGAGTCGGCGTGATCACGGCGGCGATGACAAAGATGAGGAGAACGGCGTATTTGAAGTTCCGGACCATCCAGCGGGCCGTGATGAGTCCCATCTTGGCCAGGAAGAAGACGAGCGTCGGCAGCTCGAAGACGAGGGCGATGCCGAGGATCACCTTCAGGGCGAATCCGAAATACTGGTCGACGGTGATGACCGGCTGGAAGTCGTGTCCGAGCGTTAGGAAGAAGCGGCAGGCCCAGGGGAAGACGATGAAATAGGCGAAGAGCGCGCCCAGGGAGAAGAAGCACGTGGTCATCAGGACAAAGGGAACGGCGTACTTCTTTTCCTTCTGGTAGAGGCCGGGAGCGATAAAATACCAGATCTGGAGGAAGACGAAGGGCGACATGAAGAAAAGGGAGGCCAGGAAGGCCACCTTCATGTAGAGCATGAAGGGCGCGGTCAGACTCGTGAAGGCGAGCTTGGTGCCCACGGGCAGGTATTGGGTCACGGGCCGGGCCAAGATGGCGTAGAGCTGCTTGGAGAAGATCCAGCCGGGGACGAAGCCGATGAAGAGGGCGACGAAGGAGTAGAAGAGCCGCTTCCGGAGATCCTCCAGATGCTCGAGGAAGGTCATTTCGTCAGGTGACTTTCGGCCCTTCCCCAATCTCATGTGTCTCGATGTCCTTCTGGATTTCGTTCTTGATGTCCGTGACCCCGGAAGTGAGGTCCTTCACGCTGGTCTTCAGGTCGTCGACGCCCGACTGGATGTCCTTGCGGATGTCCTTGATCTCCGAGGCCTCGATCTCCTCCTCGATCCGGCCCTTGATCTCGTCGGACGTCTTCTTGAATTCCCTGATGGCCTTGCCGACCGACCGGCCGATCTCGGGCAGCTTCTTGGGGCCGAAAACGAGCAGAGCGATGACGAAGATGAGAATGAGTTCTGCCGGCCCGATGCTCCCGAACATGTCTGTCTCGCGGCGGTATTATAGCATGGGGCCGCCAGAGTGCCAAAGCGTTTCAGCCGCAGGATGCCATCCGGTTTGACTGCGATGGGGATCATCCATATCCCCCGGCCCCCCGGGAACCAGTCCCG